>WHSV01000086.1 GCA_009379915.1 Actinomycetota bacterium
TACGCGACGCCCGGCCCGGAGTCCGCGTTCACGCTGGGGATCAGGTGGCTGGTCCCGATCGTGGTCTTTTCGGGCCTTGCCATGTGGCAGGGGCCGCGCGTCCGCAGATATTTGCGCAAGCGTGGAGCCAGAGCGTGAACGCTGCCTCCACTCTTCCCCGGCAGTCGTCGCTCGGCTATCAGATCAACCACCTCGCCCGGCTGATGGCTCAGGCTCTGCGCCGGCGAATCGCGCCTTTGGGAGTCGTTCCCGGCCAGTTTGCCCAGCTGCTCGCCCTGTACGAACAGGACGGTTTGTCCCAGCGGGAGCTGTGCGCACGGGTTCGGATCGAGCAACCCACGATGGCCAACACCCTTCAACGCATGGAGCGCGACGGTTTGATCCGCCGCCTGCCCGACCCGGCTGATGGTCGCCGGTCGGCCGTGATGCTCACCGAGAGAGCGCGCGACTTGGAGGACGACCTGGTCGGTGCCGCCCGCAGCATCAACTCAGAGGCAACCCGAAACATCGGCGACGACGAGCTCGCCAGCTTCATGGACACGTTGGCGCGCATCATCGGCAACCTCGAGGCCGCACCAGAGAGCCCAGGCGCTAACGTCGCCGGCGGCGCAACTGGGCTCAGCCCCCCGCAACCGCCGGAATAATCGAGACCTGGGCCCCCTCGGGCAGCGTGGTTCCAAGGCCGTCGAGGAAGCGCACGTCCTCGTCGTTGACGTAGACGTTTACGAAACGACGAAGCTGGCCCGAATCATCGAGCAGTCGCTCGCCCAGGCCGGGGTGGCTCGCATCGAGATCCTTGATCAACGAACCAACGTCGCCGCCGGTTCCCGAGACCTCGCTGGCGCCGTCCGTAAGCGTCCGTAGCTGAGTGGGGACCTTCACCTGCACGCTCATACCGCTTCTCCTCTCACGCCCAGGGCCGCATCGACTTCCTCGACGCGCGGCCGAATGGTTCTGGTTGTCTTCGTCGCGCCAAGCGCCTCGATCGTCTTCAACCCAATGCCCGTGATCAGTGCGACGGTCTCCTGGTCCGGCGAAATGGCACGGCTGCGAACCGCCTGCTCCAGCGCGGCGATGGTGACTCCGCCGGCGGTCTCGGTGAAGATGCCCTCGGTTCGGGCCAGCAACCGCATGCCCTCGGCGACCGACTCCTCGGGAACGCTTTCTATCGTTCCACCCGAGGAACGAGCCTCGCCGAGCGCATAGTAGCCGTCGGCGGGATTGCCGATGGCCAGGGACTTGGCGATCGTGTTCGGCTTGACGGGACGGACTTCGTTCACACCCTCGGCAAACGCCGTCGCTACTGGTGAGCATCCCTCTGCCTGAGCGCCATGGATTTGCACGTGGGGTTCTGGGGTCAGGCCGACGGAGTGAAGCTCGCGCATCCCCTTGGCCATCTTGGTGAACAGTGAGCCGGAGGCGATCGGCACGACCATCGCGTCGGGGGTCCGCCAGCCGAGCTTCTCGGCCACCTCGAAAGCGAGCGTCTTGGAGCCCTCGGCGTAGTAGGGACGCACGTTCACGTTGACGAACGCCCACGGACGGCTGCCCGACAATTCAGCACAGAGGCGGTTGACGTCGTCATAGCTCCCGTCGACGGGAACGACGTCCCCGCCGAAAACCACGGTGCCGGCGACCTTGCCCGTCTCGAGGTTCGACGGAATGAAAACGACACTCCGCATGCCCGAGGCGGCCGCGTGAGCCGCGACGGCATTGGCCAGGTTGCCGGTCGAGGCGCAGGCCGCGACTTCGTAACCGAACGAACGAGCGACGCTCAGCGCGACGGAGACCACTCGATCCTTGAAGGAGTGAGTCGGATTGCCGGCGTCGGTCTTGATCCACAGCTTCTTCAGCCCGAGCTCGGCGGCGAGCCTGGGGGCCGGGCGCATCGTCGTTCCGCCGGCTCCGATGTCGATGACACCCTCTGCCGGGGTCGGCAAGAGATCCGCATAGCGCCACATGGACCGGGGACCCGAGGCGATGGACTCCCTGGAGATCGACGAAGCGATGGCCTCGTAGTCATAGCCGACCTCGAGAGGTCCGAAGCAGAACTCGCAGACGTGCTGCGGCGCTATCGGATACTCCTTGCCGCACTCCTTGCAGAAGAGTCCTCGTACGTGCTTCAACGTGACCGCCTCATTTCCGATCGACAGAACGTATGTAGGGAGGGAGAACAAAGCGTCGATCCGCAACTCTCGACGATGATGAGAAGCGAATTTCAGCATCCCGAGATTCTGGATTGGTTCGATCGCCGCACCTTTGGGCCGTCGAACCCCGGACCCTTCAAGCCCGATCCGGGCCTGCTCGCCGAAGTGAAGCGCGAGTCGGGTCTGCGTGTAAGCGTATGCCCTCCAGCCATCAGCGAAAAACGACCACCGGTGACCTCTGCACGAGCATCCGCTCGCCTCTTTCCGACGCCCTCGTCCAGTTCATTCCAAGCGAGAACGGCCCTGTTGCCGTTCCCTTCGATCGGGAGATAATCGAACGACCGGCTATGGCTAACACTTTCTCTACAGGCTTGACCCAAGATCCAGGACCGGAGACGGACAGCGTCCTCGAGCTCCTGCGGCAGCGCGGACACCGCATGACGGAGCAACGTCGCGCCATCGTCCTGGAAATCATGAGCACGCGAGGTCACATCGTGCCCGCCGACATCGCCGGTCGAGTGCAAGAGAAGGAACCCGGAGTCAACTCATCAACCGTCTATCGGACCGTGGAGTTACTCGAGGAAGTGGGGGTCCTGACCCACGCCCACGTCGAACGGGGACCGGAGTATCACCACGCCGGCGAACACAACCATGTTCATCTCGTCTGCTCGAGCTGTGGCGCGGAGCGCTCCCTCCCCGTAGGAGCCGTCGACTCGGCTCGTGATGGCTTCGTCGCAGCAACCGGGTTCGTTCCCGACTTCACGCACTACGCGGTCTGGGGCCTCTGTGAGGATTGCGACGGTCAAGGGCTGAAGGACGGGTCGAAGCCGTAAGGCAACTCCAGCCGGTTGGCTCGCATCAGTGGCTCGTCCGCCAGGATCTCGGGCGTCGGGCCATCACCGGCAATGGTTCCCTCGTTCATGACGACCGCCCGGTCACACAACTCGAGCGCGTACGGCATGTCGTGAGTCACCATCAGCATCGTGAGATCGAGGCCCTTGAGAATGCCGGCGAGCTCTCGCTTGGCGGCCGGATCGAGATTCGAGCTGGGTTCATCCAGGACGAGAATCTCGGGTTGCATTGCCAGGACGGTGGCTACCGCCACCCTTCGACGTTGGCCGTAACTGAGGTGATGGGGGGGCCGGTGGACATGGTCGGTCATCCCAACCGCGGCGAGCGCACCGTGAATCCGAGCGTCGAGCTCGGCCCCCCGGATGCCCAGATTTGCGGGACCGAAGGCGACGTCCTCTCGAACGGACGGCATGAACAACTGATCGTCGGGGTCCTGAAACACGATCGCGACCCGCCTCCGAATCTCTTTGAGGTTCGCCTTGTTGAGCTCGAGCCCGCCGACGTGAACGGACCCGGCCCCTGCCGTGAGAACTCCGTTCAGGTGGAGGACCAGAGTCGTCTTACCCGCGCCGTTCGGCCCCAGGAGCGCAACACGTTCCCCGCGCGCCACGGTTAGGTCGACACCGAACAACGCTTGGAGCCCGTCCGGATAGGCGAAAGCCAGCCCGCTCACCTCGAGCGCGTTCACAGCCACGCGAGAACGCAGATCACCGCTGCCACCGCCGGTACGAGAAAGGCTCTAAGCCAGTCCGTCGGGGAGGCCTCGACTGCGGCCAGCTCGGGCATCGTTCCAGAGTAACCACGCGACATCATCGCAAGATGGACACGCTCGCCTCTCTCGTACGACCGGATGAAGAGGGTCCCGGCCGAGGAGGCGAGCGCCCGCACTTGCCACAGAACCCTCGGCTCGTAACCGCGCGACTGTCGTCCGACTTTCATTCGCCGCATCTCGGATGCGATGACATCCGCGTAACGAATCATGAAACCAGCTATGGCAACGATTACGGAGGGAACCCTCAGCTTCTGAAGGCCATAGAGGATCGAGGTAATCGGAGTGGTCGATGCGAGCAGCATCACCGTTGCCGCGCCGAGGGTCGCCTTTACAAGGATGTTCCACGCGCCCCACAGGCCTTCGACGGACAGGCTCAGACCCACCACGTCGATTCGTTCTCCGCGCGCCAAAAACGGCAGGGCAACCACAAAGATCAGAAAGGGCGTCTCGATTGCAAGTCGGCGGATAAGCGAACGCAGCGGCACCCGCGCGTTCAGGGTGAGGGACACGATCAGCCCTGCATAGACGCCGTAAGCCCAGAAGGCCTCTCGCGGGGTCGCGACCACGACGAGGACAAACGCAAGCGCCCCGGCGACCTTGCACTGGGGCGCGAGAGTGTGAAGCCGGCTGTGTCCGTGGACGAACAGCCCGTGGCCGTGAGTGTGCTTGCCGCTCAGGCTACTTCGCCTCTCGCCTGAGCCGGATCCGCCTCCCGCCGCTTCCTAACGAGCGCGAACAGCGCCAGGCCCAACGCGAATGTCGCGAGCATGCCGATGACTCCGGAAAGACCCTTGCTGATCCACTCGTTGTCCACGCCGCTAACCGCGTAGTCGGCCACTGGGCCGTCGCTCAGTCTGTGATCGGTTTCCGTTTGCGCGAAACCCTCGTCGAGGGCGACTCGATTGAGCCCATCCGGATTCGGGTCGGCGAACGGGCTGACGAAAAGTGCGAGAGCGAACGCGAGCAGAAGTCCAGCGAAGAGGAACAAGCGCGTGCTAGGGGCGTGCTTCACGACAAACCTCCTGCGGTGCGCACCTGAGGCTTCAGTTCGAGCCGAGTCGCAAGGTCCCTCGCCCCGTAGACGAGGTCGGGTCGCACCCCGAGAACGAGCCCAACCGTTGCGGCCGTGATGACCCCCTCGCCGACGCCGACGAGCGTATGGACGCCCACCATGGCCGCCAAGACCGAACCCAGCCGAAGGTCGACGTTGCCACCAACGGTGAACTGGACGAAGAAGGCGAGTGACGACAGGACCACCGAAACTCCCGCGGCAATCCCCGACGCGATAACGATCGACCACCGCTGTTTCGGAAGGACCCTGCGCAACCCCACGAAGAGCGCGTACCCGCCCAGAGCCGTGATGAAGCTCATGTCGAGGATGTTGAGACCGAGGGCCGTAATGCCGCCGTCGGCGAAGAAGGCCTGGACGATGAGCACCACCGTCACACAAAGTGCGCCCGCCCAGGGGCCTACGAGAATGGCCGCCAGCGCACCTCCCAGGAGGTGGCCGCTCGTTCCGGCCGCGACGGGAAAGTTCAGCATCTGAACCGCAAACACGAAGGCGGCCGTCAATCCGGCGAGGGGCACCTGCTTGTCTTCCATGTAGTCGGACGTCTTCTTGACGGCAACCGAGACCCCGCCCGCGGCGATGACCGCCGCTCCGGCCGAGGTTCCGGCGTTGATAAATCCGTCGGGGATGTGCATGCGCCCTCTCCATTCTCATGGCCGGACCCGGCTTATTGCAATTAATTGCAGTAACCCTACCGACCCGTGGCTCGGGCGTGCAATACGCCGCGGATCGGCCCGCTCAGCGAGGAGGGCTCGAGCGTGTCGCTTCCGGCCTGGTTTCCGCCGAGTTTTCGTCGGACTCGGGCTGAGTCTCGACGACGACCGAGGGGGGCTCCCGTCCAGTGCCGGCGTAGGGCGCGACCTCGGCCCCCAGGACACGCGTCGCCCAGAGATGACCCAGGACCAGCTTTCCGACGGCGACCGCCGGAACCGCGAGCAGGATTCCCCAAAACCCGGCCAGCGCACCTCCGGCGAGCAGCGAGAGCATGACCGTGACGGGATGAATCTGCACGGTGCGCTTCATCACGTTGGGGCTGATGAAGTGGTTGTCGATCTGCTGAACGATGATCTCGACCACGGCGGCCTTGAGGCCGAGACCAACTCCTCCGTAGACCGTTCCGATGACGAACCCAATGCCTCCGCCGATGAAGGGCCCCACGAGAGGGATGAGGTTGAAGAAACCGGCGATGGCCCCGATCACGAACCAGAACGGCAGACCGATGATGGCGAACCCGATCGCCGACATCAGGCCGACGAGAAAGGCAACGAGCAACTGGCCCCTGAAAAAGCCGCCGACGGCGCGGCCGATCTTGCCTCCGAGGTCCGCGACCTCGTCCTTGTGAGAGCTCGGAACCAGATTCAGCATGTCGCGCTGAAGCTGCGGAAGGTCCATCAGGAGGTAGATCGCGATGAGCGGTCCGATGACGAACCAGAGCAACACCTCGATCACCGACGTACCGATCTCGGTCAGTCGCGACGTCTGGGATTCGAAGAACTCTCGAAAGCGTTGCGTAGCCTGATCGCACTGCTCGAGCGACGGCCCTCCGCCCTCACCGATCTCCTCCGAACCGAGAAGACAGTCGAATTGCGTCGTGCTGAAGTCGGTCCCAAGACGTTCGTTGATCCCATCGACCGAATCATCGACGACCGTGACGAGCCTGTCGCGAAACACGGGCCAGTCCTCTTGAAAGGTTTCGATCTGACGAGCCGCCAACGGAGTCAAAGCGAAACCGAGGGCCGTAAGGAGACCCACGATCACGATGTACGACCCCACGGCCCCGATGCCCCTCCGGACGCCCTTGCGCTCGAGGCGAGAAACGATGGGATTGAGCGCGTAGATGATGATGAGCGCGATCACCAGCGGCGGAAAGATGACGCTGATCTTGATGAGAGCCCAGATCGCGGCCGCCGCGACGATCAGCAGGCCGATTAGTGCCCACGCGCCGAAGCCCGCTCTGCGAAGTCGCTCGCCGGCGGGTAGACGCGGAGGTGCGGGAGTCGACACCCTTGAAGTATGCCCCGATCATTCCGATGGCCCCTGGTAGGCAGGGTGAGTTCGTGGGTGCGCGGCGACCTGCCCGCTCCGGAGTTGGTGTGTGGATCCGGGAAAGGCAAACCCGGCATCGACGGGGGTGAGTTGGTGGGGTGCGGGGCTGGATCCGCCCGCTCCGGGTGGTTCTGGACTCGAAACCTCTCCGAAATGGCGGGGCCACGGCACGTTTTTGGCCTCCAGTCCCGCCTGGCGGTTGCCACGCCAAAAAGGTGTCGTAGGCCGGGGCCCCGACGAGAGCCGATAGCGGTTCCCATCAAAGCTCGATCCACGGTTCGAGCCCGGCGCGACGCACTAAGAGCGGGCCCGAGGTCCCGAACGGCCGCCCACTTCCCCCGTCGCTGCCCGGTTCTGGACTTTCGAGCCGAAGAACCCACCCGACCGGGCCCGAGGTCCCGAACGGCCGCCCACTTCCCCCGTCGCTGCCGGTTTTCGACCGGCGACTGGTCAGATCGGCCAAGCGCGCCGCTGCCGGCGGGAGCCCTCCGTCAGGTGCTGACGAATGAGGGTCTTGGTTGCCTCCACTATCGCTCCGGCCGTGTCGGCGAATGCGCGCTCGCTCCCGACCGCCTCGATCAAACTCGTAGTTTCCAGTATCCCTTCGCGTTTCAGAGCGCGCGGTTCTGCGGAAACCTCTCCGGCGACCGCGTAGCACGGAACCCCCAGTTCGAGGGCCATGCGCGCCACGCCCATGGGAGCTTTGCCTCCGAGACTCTGATCGTCGAGGCTGCCCTCACCGGTTAGGACGAGGTCCGCTCGATCGATCTCGTCGCGCAGGTGCGTGGCCTCCGCGACGACGTCGAACCCGGGCCCAAGCTTGGCACCGAAGAAAGCACGAAGCCCCGCGCCCGTTCCCCCGGCCGCCCCCGAACGCCGTAGCTCGGCAACGTCGATGCCCAGGTCCTTTCTGATGCGTGTGGCGAGGGTCGCGAGTCCCTCCTCGAGAACCTCGGCCTCCTCCGGACTCGCGCCCTTCTGAGGAGCGAAAACGCGGGCCGCACCAGAGTCACCCAAGAGCGGATTGTCGACGTCGCATGCGGCAACGATGTCGGTCGCCGTGACCTCGGGTCGCACCGCGGAGCCGTCGATGCGAGCGAGGTGCTTCAGCGAGCCTCCCCCCAGGCGCAGCCCCTCGCCGCCTGCGTCGAGAAAGCGCCAGCCCACGGCCGTGGCGGCACCCGTCCCACCGTCCGTCGATGCGCTACCACCCACTCCGATCAGAATGCGGCGTTCGCCCTCGTCCATCGCGGCAGCTATCAGCTCGCCAAGACCTAGGGTCGAGGAAGCCATTGCATCGCGTCTGTCGGGATCGACGAGTGTGAGTCCGGCTGCATCCGACATCTCCATGACGCAAGAGCCGTCTGCAAGATGCGCGAGAGGAGCCTCGACCAGGCCCCCCAATGGACCACTGACTCGCTTCGATGAGACCCGGCCTCCGTGCGCAAGGAGGAGCGCGTCGAGCGTCCCCTCTCCCCCGTCCCCGATGGGACGAAGGGTCAGCGATGCGTGCGGAATCGCCGCGCGTACGCCCCTCGCCAGAGCATCCGCGACCTCAGAGGCGCTTAGCGTTCCCTTGAACTTGTCCGGCGCGATGACGACGTGCACGCCACTACGATACTTAGAGGTGAAGAAGAACACAGGGGTTGTGCTCGTTTCGAACCGGGGACCGGTTTCTTTCATCGAGAGCGGCGACGGATACGAGCTCAAGCGGGGGGCCGGGGGCCTGGCGGGAGCGATGGATCCCGTTGCACGCAAGCTGGGCGACGAAGCGGTGTGGATCGCGGCCGCCACGTCGGAGACGGACAGAAGGGCCCTCGCCGCCGGGCAAGTCGAGCGACTGCCAGAGGAACTCGGCTACCGCGTGCGACTGCTCGACATTGACCCAGACACCTACTCTCAATACTACGACGTCGTCTCGAACCGGATGCTGTGGTTCGCCAACCACTGCCTTTGGGACGAGCTCGAGATCGGATCATTCGGCCAGACCGAGTTGGACGCCTGGGAATCCTCGTACCTGCCGGTCAACGAGGCCTTTGCGTCGGCCGTTCTCGATGAGTCTGACGCCGACGACCTCATCCTCTTTCAGGACTATCACCTCGCAGCGGCCCCGCGGCTTGTCAGAGAGCAACGACCGAGGCAAACGATCTTTCACTTCACGCACTCGTCGTTTTGCGCAGACGGATACGACCGGTTGCCCGAGCCGGTTCGCACGGGAGTTATCGAGGGACTCTTGGGCGCCGACCTGCTTGGATTCCACGTTGCCTCGTGGGTCAACGCGTTCATCGATTGCTGCGAGAAGATCGGCTTCAGCGTCGACCGAGAACGCGGCTGCGTCCAACACGCAGGGGCAACGACGTGGGCTCGTGCGTATCCCATCCCGATCGACGCAACCGCCCTGAAGGAGTTGGCGGGCTCGGAGACCGTACGGACGTGGGGCGACCGGTTCCTCGGAGAGGCAACCGGACCGGCCGTGGTCCGAGCGGACCGAACAGAACCCTCGAAGAACATCGTGCGCGGCTTCGAAGCATTCGGTGCCCTGCTCGATCGCCGTAAGGACCTGCGCCATGTCACCTTCTTTGCCTGCCTCTACGCCTCACGCCAGAGCATGGCCGAATACCGCCAATACCTCGAAAAGATCAACGACGCCATCGCTCGCGTCAACGACCGGCATCCCGACGCGATTCGCATGTTCCTCAAAGACGACTACGAGCGCACGCTCGGTGCACTCTCGATCTACGACGTGCTGCTCGTCAACCCGATCATGGACGGCATGAACCTCGTCTCCAAGGAGGGGGTCGCCGTCAACCGCCGCGCCGGCGCGTTGGTATTGACGCGGGGGGCAGGTTCGTTCCAGGAGCTGGGGGATTTTGCAGTGCAGGTCGATAACGCGCTCGATATCGAGGAAACCGCACGGGCGATGGAGCGCGCCCTGGAGACGCCGGAGAAGGAGCGCCGCCGCGCCCTAGAAGGTGCGCGCAGCATCGTGGAGTCGACCAAGCCGGAGGACTGGATCTACTCGCAGATAGACGACCTCGAAGCAATCGCAGAGGGCAACGCTCCGAAGACCCCCATCTGAGATTCGGACCCGGTTCATTCCCTCGCCGCCGGTCTTCGTCTGCCTCTAATCAGCGAGCAGAGAACGCAGCCAGGCGACCGTGGCCTCAGGTCCGTCGACCACCTCGTCGGCGCGCTCCAGGAGTTCGGGGGGCGACTCATCCGAGCGAACCCCCACGCGCACGGTCGCTACGCCCCGGGATGCAAGCTCGTCGAGCGCATCAAACGCCCGCAGGTCGCCGACATCGTCACCCAGAAACGCTGCTGCCCCAAGGTCGTGCTCACTCGCAAGGCGAAGCACGACGTCCGCTTTCGAGAATTCGACCGGAGGCTTCACCTCGATCACCATCCGACCGGGAAGCATCTTGAGGCCCCGAGCTCGCGCGACATCGGTTGCGATCGCCTCGAGCTTCACTCCAGCATCCTCAGCCACGGGCGCGTTCCTGTAGTGCAGGCCCACGATTGCCGCTTTGTCCTCAACCAGGACTCCAGGGAGCCCGAGCTCGGCGCACCGTTTCTCGAGCTCGGCTCGTGCTTCGGCCATGACGTCGGCGTACGGCGCAACGAAGTCGGAGAGCTCGACTCGGCCCTCAACGACGTGCTCCGCGCCGTGCAACCCCCAGATCTCGATATCGCGTCCGAGCCATCCGAGCAGCTGTCCGGCGGAGCGGCCGGAGACGATTGACACGATGGCCAGCCGCCGCGCCAGCTCTCCTAGGACTGCACGCGCCCCCTCGACTGGTCTGGCATCCGAAGGCATCTCGACGATCTCGGACACCGTGCCGTCGAAGTCGAGAAATACCCCGGCTCTATCGGGATTGGAAGCGACCACTGCACGGAAGTCGTCCGTCATCTTTAGAACCCTAGCCCTACCTAGACTGAGCCGATGGTTGTCGGAGTACTTCTCGTAGCGATCGTGCTGCTGCTGAGCGGCTGTCGCTCCGACAGCGTGAGCCTCGACTACCAATACGAAGAGGGAAGCGAGCTCAACTACGAGTTGGTCGCTACCGCGAAATCGAGTTGGGACATCGCGGGTCGGGGTGAAGGCTCGTACAGGGTCACGTTCGACGTCACCGAGGTTGTCGAGTCAAACGACGACGATGAGGCGGTCATCACCATCTCTTTGACCCCCACGGACGTCGTGGAGCGAGGGCTTCCCTCGCCCGGCAACAGTCCGCGAAGCTTCACACTGCGCGTCGGCTCGAACGGCGAAGTACTCGAGGTTCTCGCGGTCGACGACGTGCCGGCGGAGTCGCTCGATCCAGATCAGCTCGTGTTCATCGGCACCTACCGGCCCCCACTTGCGCTCGACCCCGTGACGCTCCGGGACACTTGGCGGAGTAGCCAGGAGGTCCAGATGGGACCGGTGTTTCAACAGGTGGAGACGCTGGGGACGCTGGAAGCCCTCGACCGTGATGGCCGTGGAGAGTACGCGCGCATCGACTACTCCGGCGACGGTCCCCTTAGCTTCACAACGACTCTTCCGCAAGGCACGGCCGAGCTCACCGGGTCCGCCACGACGACCACCGAAGCAACCTTCGATCTCGACGAGGGCCTGCTCCGAAGCTCCGACTCGACCACCGAAGGCACGTTCGAGGTGAGGGTGGTGCCGGCGCTCGGTGGTGCACCGATAACCGGAACGCTGGACTTCGAATTGAACCTCGACCTCGACCCGCGTTCCGTAGCCGGCTAGACCCAAAGGCCAAACCGGCATCTGCGAGGGCGATGGGGTGGCGTGTACCGATTGGAGGGCCCGCTTCGGGAGGTCGTCGCTTGGTCAAAAGCCAAGACCCGGCATCTACAGGGGTGGGTTGGCGCCGTCGTCGGGTTTCGTGGCTCGCTCCCCCGGGAGGGTGAGTTGGCGCCCGTGGTCGGGTTTCGTGGCCCGCTCCGGCTTGCTCCGCAGACGTTCGACCGTTGACGACGCCTGGCGTCGCTATTGGTCGAAACCGTGGCCGGCGGGCTCCGCGTACCCTCGACCTCGTCCTTTGCCCTACATGGTCGGATGGCGACCAAATCGACGAAGAGTTGGCCCGAACCCCGCCAGAGCGGCAGGAATTCGCCGAGTCACCCTCCCCCAAAAAACTCTGCCCCCTTGGTGCCGCCTTTGCTTTTTGCCAACTCCCGACCGGTCGTGCCCGCGTTCTGAAGCCGGCTAGGTCTCGTCCGCCCCCACGACGATGTGCAGAGCGACCTGGGTCGAGAGATTGTCGGGCTTGGGCTTGACCCGCCAGCCGAATCGCTCGGCGAGGCGCGTG
>WHSV01000087.1 GCA_009379915.1 Actinomycetota bacterium
CGCAACGGCTCCGGGTTGCGAGCCAGTCCCCCGAAGCGCGTGTAGTTATCGGGGTAGGTCTGAATTCGCTCGGCGAGGATGTCGAGCCCGTAGAACTCGGCCGCCCGCTTCGAAGCGATCGCGCCCGTGTGCTCGAGCTTGTCATCGACGATCTTGCGGGCCGCGCCGGCCGTATCGTACTCCGCCCGAACGGAGACATCGAGAGAGGTCAGGAATTCCTCGCTCTGAGCGATCGCCTGCGGATGGGAGATGACCTCGACGAGATCGTCCATATGGGTGCCGGGGAGCGCCATCAGACAGTGATTGACTCGCACAACGGTTTCGGCGACCAGGTGCAAACCGTGCTTGAGGAATAGGTCGTAGGTCTGGTTGATGCTTCCGGCCTGCGAGTTGTCCATCGGAACGAGCCCGTAGTCGGCCTTACCGACCTCGACGGACTCGAACACCTTGCGGATGGACTGCAGCGGCAGGTGTTCGGCGTCCGGAAACGTCGAGATGACGCCCTCCTCCGAATAGGCGCCGGCCTCTCCTTGATACGCGACGATCTGAGTGCCCACGGGACCGATGTTACCGATCAGGCAGGCACGCTGGTAACGCTTGCACGTGCGCGCATGATGCCCAGTACCGCCGTCGAGCACAACGCCTCGAACGAGGCATCCAGCACATTGGCAGACACGCAGCCCGCATCCCACCGCGCACGCCCGTCGGTGGATTCGATCAGGACGCGCACCTCGGCTCCCGTTCCGTCGCCGGCGTCAACCACCGACACCCGGTAGTCCGACAGCCGCACGTCCGCAAGCTCTGGGAAGTCGTTCGCAAGACACGCCCTGAGCGCGTTGTCGAGTGCATGCACGGGACCCACCCCGGTTGCCTGCCGGCGAACGCAGTTGTGGCCGATGCGCACCTCGACGATCGCCTGCACCTGAGTGTCCGCCTCGTGCATCCGCTCGCTCGTGACCTTGTAGCCGCAGACCGTGAAATAGGGGGTTGCGCTCATGAGCTCGAGGACTCCTTGTTAGCTCTTTCGCGCGATCGTCGAGACGATCGCTCGTCTTCTACATCGGGCGATCGCTCGCCGGCTTTGTCGAGTTCTTCGACCATCATCCTGGTGGCCCGCAGCGCGGCGGTTGGATCCGCCAGGCCGGTTCCCGCGATGTCGGGAGCCGAACCGTGAACCGGCTCGAACAAGCCGAGGCAGCGCACGGTCCGAGTGGAGAGATCGGGATGGAGGTTGGCGCTGGCCGCGTTCCCAATACCTCCGGAAAGCCCTGCGGCGAGATCACTCAACATGTCGCCGAACAGGTTGTCGGTCAGAACCACTTGGTACCTCGAAGCATCCTGAACGAGGTGGTAGGCACAGGCGTCGGCGTGCTCATAGGTCCACTCGACATCGGGGTACTCGCGGCCCACGTCGCTCACAACGTCGGTCCAAAGGCCCCCGGCGTGAACGAGAACGTTCCTCTTGTGAACCAGCGTCAGCCGCTCGCCGCGGGCCCGTGCGTACTCGAACGCGTAGCGCGCGCACCTCTCGATTGCGGCGACGGTGTTGACGCTTACCTCGCGAGCAACGTCACCGACTCGTTCACCAACACCCGCGTACAGACCCTCGGAGTTCTCACGGACGAACGTCACCCCGATCTCCGGAAAGGGGCGCAGGTTGACGTACAGATCGAGCTCGCGCCGCAGTCGCAGAAGGATCCCGCGCTCGAGAACGCCATCGGTTACCCGCGGATCCCCTATCGCACCGAAGAGCAGCGCGTCGCTCGACGCGATCGTTGCGACCTCCTCGTCCGTGATCAAGGCTCCCTCTGCGAGATAGCGATCGGCCGAGGCCTCGATCACGACGTAGTCGTAGTCGTTGGGCACCTGGTCGAGCGCGACCTTGATCACCTCGGGGCCGATCCCGTCACCCGGGAGCACCGCAACCCGCTTCTTCACGCGTCGGCACCCACCCTGGATTTGACCCATTCGACGAGTCCGCCGCGCCTGACGATGTCCATGATGAAGTCGGGCAGCGCCTCGGCCTCGAAGGTTTGGTTCTTGGTCAGGTTGCGAACCTGCCCGGTCGCGACATCGACCTCGACTTCGTCGCCTGCATCCGTGGCAGCGACGGCCTCGGGGCAAGTCACGATCGCCAGTCCCGTGTTGATCGCGTTGCGAAAGAAGATGCGGGCGAAAGACGACGCCACGACCGCGCTTACGCCCGTGCCCTTGAGCGCGATAGGCGCGTGCTCGCGGCTCGAGCCGCAGCCGAAGTTCGCTCCGGCAACCACCACGTCACCGGGACGCACACCCGACGCAAAGGTTTCGTCCAGATCCTCCATCGCATGCTTGGCCAGCTCGGCCTCATCGGTGGTCGTTAGATAACGAGCCGGGATGATGACGTCGGTGTCGACGCTGTCTCCGTATTTCCATACGGCCCCCATCAGCCCACCTCCATCAGAGGTCGCGCCATCTCTGGCGGGTTGGGCCGAACCTCCGCGGGATGCACCAGTTCGCCGGCCACGGCGGTGGCCGCGGCCACCGCCGGATTGGCCAGATACACCTGAGCCGAGGGGTCGCCCATGCGTCCCACGTAGTTGCGGTTCGAAGTCGACACGCAGACCTCGCCGGGTCCGAGGACTCCCATGTGGGCTCCGAGGCACGCACCGCAGGTGGGGGCCGAGACGCTCGCTCCCGCACGCGAGAACCTTTCGAGCAGGCCCTCCTCGTTCGCCTGCTGCCACACTCGTTGAGTGGCGGGAATGACCATGACACGTACGTGTGGAGAGAAGCTCTCATCACCGATTACGTGGGCGGCGATGCGGAGATCCTCGATGCGTGCATTGGTGCACGAGCCGATGAAGACCTGATCGACCTTTACGCGCTCGACCTCTCCGACGGGCACGGCTCGGGATGGAAGCGAGGGACGGGCGACCATGGGTTCCAGGGACGCGACGTCGATGGCCACCTCGCCCGCGTAGTCGGCATCGGGATCCGACGACAACACGGGGAAGTCACGGCTTCGTCCGGTGGCCGCCTGACGTTCGCGAACGTAATCGACCGTTCGGCGGTCGGGCGCGATGACTCCGGACTTGCCTCCGGCCTCGATGGCCATGTTGGTGAGCGTCAACCGCGAATCCATCGATAGATGCGCGATCGTATCGCCGGTGTGCTCCATCGCCATGTAGCGCGCACCATCGTCGCCGATCGCCGCGATGACGGAAAGGATGAGGTCCTTGCCGATCACCCATGCGGGCGGGGCACCGCTGTAGACGATCTTGATCGTCTCGGGCACTCGCAGCCAGATCTCGCCTGTGGCCATGACGGCCCCGAGATCGGTCGAGCCGACCCCGGTCGAGAAACAGCCGAGGGCACCGTAAGTGCAGGAGTGAGAATCCGCTCCGATGACGATGTCGCCCGGCAGGGTCAACGCCTCTTCCGGCAACAGGATGTGCTCGATGCCCCCGCGTCCCACCTCGAAGAAATGCTCGATGTCGTGCTCGATGGCGAAGGCGCGCATCCGGGTCATGAGTTTCGCTGATGCGATGTCCTTGGCCGGGACGAAGTGAGACGCGACCAGCGCGATCTTCGAGCGATCCCACACCGACGGTACGCCCATCCGTGCGAACGCGTCCGCCGCGGCGGGAGCCGTGACGTCGTTGGCCATCGCCAGGTCCACCCGGCACATCACGATCTCGCCCGGGCGTACCTCTTGTCTGCCGGCGTGAGCCGCGAGGATCTTCTCCGTGATGGTCTGTGCCATCACCCTGCCGCCTCTACGACGGTCTCGGAGCGCTGCCCGTTCGTCTCTTGTTCTGCGGTCCAGCCGAGCCCGCCCCGCGCCGCCAGACTGAACAGACGGTTGACCGCGGACAGGTAGGCGCGCGCCGATGCCTCCACGACATCGGTTGAGACCCCTCGACCGGTCGCCCTGCGAACCGGGCTCTCGGGTGACCCATCGCCGACGGCCAGCACTATCGTCACGTCACCCAGAGCATCGATGCCGCCGGTGACGCTGGAGACGTTGAATGACTCGAGCCGGGCTTCGATGCCCGTGGCTCGTTGAACGGCTCCGCAGGCGGCGTCGATCATTCCGTCGCCGATAGCGCTTTCGTCGATGACCTCACCGTCGCGCCGGAGCCGCACGGTCGCCGTCGGGGATAGGTGGGTTCCGCCCGCTACCTGTATCGAGACAAGCTCGTACTGGTCGGCCTCGGAGCCGATCTCCTCGACCACGATGGCCTCGAGATCGACATCGGTGATGCGGATCTTTCTGTCGGCCAGCTCCTTGAACCGGTCGAACGCCTTCTGGATATCGCCGGGGCTCAGCGTGAAGCCCAGCTCCACCAGAGCGTTCGCGAACGCGTGGCGCCCGGAATGCTTTCCCAACACGATGCGCGATCCATCGAGGCCGACGTCGACCGGGTCCATGATCTCGTAGGTCGTGCGTTCGGCCATGACTCCGTGCTGGTGGATGCCGGCCTCGTGAGCAAACGCGTTGGCTCCCACGATGGCCTTGTTCGGGGGCACCGCGTAACCGGTGAGCATCGACACCAGACGCGAGGTGCGAGCGATCTCGGTTGTGTTCACACCCGTGGCGACCGCTTGACGCGAGCCCACCTCGCGCGTGCGAATCGCCATGACGACTTCCTCGAGCGAGCAGTTGCCGGCGCGCTCTCCGATCCCGTTCACCGCAACCTCGATCTGGCGGGCTCCGGCCTCGACGCCGGCCAGAGCGTTGGCGACCGCGAGCCCCAGATCATCGTGCGTGTGCACGCTCCAAACGACGTCTGCATCGACCTCGCGTATGAGAAAGGTCAACAGGTTGGCGTACTCCTGGGGCATGCAGTAGCCCACCGTGTCGGGAACGTTGAGCGTCGTCGCGCCGGCCTCCACTGCGGCTCTGAACACCTGCGCGACGAACTCCGGATCGCTTCGAGTCGCGTCTTCACAGGAGAACTCCACGTCTGCGACGTGACCGCGCGCTCGTTCGACTCCCGCGCGCGAGGCCTGCAAGACCTCGTCCGGCGTCATGCGCAGCTTGGCGCGCATGTGCACCTCGCTTGTGGCGATGAAGGTGTGGATGCGCGCCCGTTCGGCCGAGCCCACGGCCTCGGCCGCCCTGTCGATGTCGCCCGGCTCCACTCTGGCCAGACCGGCGATCACGGGCCCTCGAACGGTGCGCGCGATCGCCTGGACCGCCTCCGTTTCTCCCGCCGACGCGATGGGGAAGCCGGCCTCGATGATGTCCACGCCGAGGCGAGCCAGCTGCTCGGCGATCTCGACCTTCTCCTTCAGGTTCAGCGAGATACCCGGAGACTGCTCTCCGTCGCGCAGCGTCGTATCGAAGATCCTGACGTTCTCGTCTGGCGCGATCGCCGAGCCAATCGCTTGACCGAAACTCTGCCCGGCTACATCGCCTACGTCTGCTTTGGAATCCAACTCATCATCTCCCTGAGCTTGCCCCCGACCTCTTCGATCGGGTGCTCGTTTTGGCGGCGGCGCTCAGCGTCGAGCACCGGCGTACCGGCACCGTTCTCCATGACCCACTCACGAGCGAAACTCCCTGAGCGGATGTCGTCGAGGATCGCTTGCATCGCCGTCGTGGTCTCGTCCGTCACGATCTTGCGGCCGCGTGTTAGATCGCCGTACTCGGCCGTGTCCGAGATGGTGTGCCGCATGTGCTCGAAGCCGCCCTCATAGAGCAGATCGACGATGAGCTTCAGCTCGTGCATGCACTCGAAGTAGGCGATCTCGGGCTGATAGCCGGCATCGACCAGGGTCTCGAAGCCGGCCTGTATAAGTCGCGACGTCCCGCCGCACAAGACCGCCTGCTCGCCAAAGAGATCGGTTTCGGTTTCCTCTGCAAAGGTCGTTTCGATGACGCCGGCGCGCGTGCACCCAAGTCCCTGTGCGTACGCTAGTGCGCGCTCGATGGCTTGTCCGCTGTTGTCCTGATGAACCGCGACGAGTGCCGGCGTGCCCTTTCCTTCTTCGTAGGTTCGGCGCACGAGCGTTCCGGGGGCCTTGGGAGCGATCATCACCACGTCGTTGTCCGCGGGCGGCCGCACCTGGCCGAAGTGGATCGAGAAACCGTGCGCGAACAACAGGGTCGTGCGGGGTCGCAGGTTGGGCTCGATCGACGCCGCGAAGACTGCAGCCTGATGCTGATCGGGAAGCAGCACCGCGACCAGGTCGGCGTCGGCGACCGCCTCGTTGACGCCGGCGGCCTGCATCCCGTCGGCCTCGGCCTTGGCCCAAGTCGCCGAGTCCTTTCGAAGACCGACGACGATCTCATGCCCGGAGTCCTTCAGGTTGAGTGCGTGGGCGCGCCCCTGAGCCCCATAGCCGAGCACGGCGATGCGCTTGCCCTGGAGCGCTTGAGGTGACGCGTCGCTGTCGTAGTAGATCTTTGCGGCCATGATGTCTTCCTTCCTTGGGTGGTTATGAGGCGGACTCGATCGGCACCGGGTGGAGCGTGGGGGCCTTCAGGCCCCGCCCTCCTCTGCCCAGCGCTATGCGACCCGTACGGGCGAGCTCGATGATTCCGTAGGGTTCGAGCAGGTCGGTTAGCGCGCGCACCTTGTCCGGTGAGCCGGTGACCTCGACGATGAGGGCGTCGACGTCCATATCGCTGACCTTCGCCCTGAAGATCTCGACGATCTCGAGGACCTCGGCTCTCTTGCCGACGCCCACGCCGACCTTGATGAGCGCGATCTCTCGATCGACGGAGGCATCACCGGGAAGCTCCTCCACGCGCAGCACGTGAATCAGTTTGTGGAGTTGCTTCATGCACTGTTCGACGGGCTTGCCGTCCGCGGACAGCACTACGGTCATGCGCGAGACATCGGGATGCTCGGTTTCGCCGACGGCCAGCGATGTGATGTTGAAACCTCGGCGGGCGAACAGACCCGACACTCGGGCCAGCACGCCCGGGCGGTTCTCGACGAGGATCGACAGCGTGTGAGAAGAGATCATGAGGCGGCCTCCTCACGCCGCTGATACGCCTCGTTGGGGGCCTGAGGCACCCCGTCGTAGGGACGTTCGTTTGGTCCCACGATGATCTCGTCGTTGGACGCACCCGCGGGAACCATTGGGAAGCACATCTCGCCCGCGTCGACGCGAAAGTCGATGACGCAGGGACGGTCGTCGACCGACATCGCCTTGTCGATGACGCCGTCGACGTCGGCGACCGACTCGGCCCGGAGCCCGACCGCGCCGTAGGCCTCGGCGAGCATCACGTAATCGGGAACCTGAGGCAGGTGCACGTGCGAATAGCGCTCGTCGTAGAAAAGCTCCTGCCACTGGCGAACCATTCCCAGGTGCGAGTTGTTCAGAATCGCCACCGTGAACGGGATCTTTTCGAGCGTTGCGGTGGCCAGCTCCTGGGCAGTCATCTGGAAACAGCCGTCGCCGTCGATGGCCACGACGCGCTCGTCGGGCCGTCCGACCTTGGCCCCGAGGGCCGCGGGGACCGCGAAGCCCATGGTGCCGAGGCCCCCCGAGGTCACCCAGGAGTAGGGCCGGTTGAGCGGCATCATCTGCGAGGCCCACATCTGATGCTGGCCGACACCCGTAGCGATGATGGCGTCACCCTTGGTGGCCTCCGCGAACCTCTCGACCACGTACTGGGGCTTGATTGGCCCCTCTTCGGATTGGTCGTAGGCAAACGGATAGTCGCGGCTCCACCGCTCGACCTCCGAGTGCCACTGTTCGAGATCGACGCGGCCTCGCTCGCTGTTGTCACCCAGCACGGCCTTGTTCAACTCGACGATCACCGACTTGGCGTCGCCGACGATGGGAACGTCGGCGTGACGGTTCTTGCCGATCTCGGCCGGATCGATGTCCGCGTGAATCACTTTTGCGTCGGGCGCGAACCCGTCGAGCCGTCCCGTCACACGATCGTCGAAACGAGCACCGAGGTTTATCAGCAAATCGGCTCGTTGCATGGCGGTCACGGCCGCGTAGTTGCCGTGCATGCCGGGCATCCCCAGACAGAGGGGGTGACTGTCTGGGAACGCCCCGCGTGCCATGAGCGTGGTGACCACCGGCGCGCCGATGGTTTCGGCGAGCGCGATCAGCTCGTGGGCCGCACGAGCCTTGAACACACCACCGCCCACGTAGAGCACCGGCCGGCGAGCCTCTCGAACGAGGTCGGCGGCCGCTCGAATCTGGCGACGATTCGGTTTCGTCGTCGGTCTGTAGCCCGGAAGGTTGAGGGTGGAGGGGAAGTCGAACGCGGTCGGCGACGTCAGCACGTCCTTGGGGATGTCGACAACGACGGGGCCGGGACGGCCGGTCGATGCGATGTGAAACGCCTCGGCTATCGCGGTCGGGATCTCGTCGGGATCCATGACCTTGTAGGAGTGCTTGGTCACGGGCATCGTGATGCCGGTGATATCGGCTTCCTGGAAGGCGTCGTTGCCGATAGCGGCACGAGGGACCTGGCCGGTGATCGCAACCAGCGGAACCGAATCCATGAAGGCGTCCGCAATCGGCGTGACGAGGTTAGTGGCTCCGGGGCCGGAGGTCGCGAAGCACACACCTACCCTGCCGGTGACGTGGGCGTAGCCCTCGGCCGCATGCCCCGCGCCCTGCTCGTGGCGCATGAGGATGTGGCGAATCGACGAGTCGCGCAGAGGATCGTAGGCCGGAAGGATCGTGCCTCCCGGAATGCCGAAGACGACGTCGGTGCCGACCCGCTCGAGCGACGCGATGAGCGACTGAGCTCCGGTCATCGTGGTCATGTTGTTTCCAGTCTGCAATCGAGGCGACGCCGCAAACGCGGGCGTGGCCTCCTCTTGGAGATGCGGATCTGTCTCACGGCGCGTGTCCGTGGGCCGCATCTCGGAACTTGTAGGCGTAGAAGCCCAGCCGGTACAGCGCACGAGCAAAGGCCTCTTCGGAGGAGTCCCCGCGCTCGGCAGTTGTCATCGAGGCGCACTCCACCGGACCGTCCAGCGTCGAATCCTCGGACGAGAAGAAGGACTCGAACCACTCGCGCTTGGCGGGATCCTCGACTTCGAGAGCAACTCGCCCGGGACCCTGCCACTCAGCCGTTCCTACATGCTCACCGTTGTAAATCTCGAACTTCATCTCCTGCCTCCTGTCGATCGTCGGGGTTTGCTTCTACGAGTTCCGCTTCTGGTTCACTTCTGTGCCTTCGTGTGGCTTGTCCGGTGCAACACCTCCGCAGCAAATGTTCGGGAACGAAAAAACCCCCCGAGGGTCGGAGGGTTGCGCACGCCGTTTCGGCCCAGGGCCGATTGAGCGCGCGCTAGGTAATAAGAAGTACGGAGATCGTGAACAGCGAGGAGGAGATCCTCGGTGTGAAGTTGTCTGTCGCCTCGGTGATGGTAGTCATCGTGTTGTTTCTCGACTCACCTTCCGGTCGGCTTTAGCTGGGTCAAGCGATTGCTCGCGGCCCCGGCGACAGTGACGAGGTAAGTGGCGAAGTATGGCGGAGCCTGCCGCATGAGTCAAGTTGCGCCAAACCCACCTCGGAGCGCGGGCCCAAGCGTCGAGATACCCAATGACCGGGACTATCCCGGTCTCTGGGTAAGTCGGCCTCAGGGGCGCAGCTTGTAAGTGCCCTATCGACCTCGCCAACTAGAAATTCCCCTTCGATGCCGGTTTTGGGTTTCCTGACCCCGCGCACATCGATAGATCCAGGGTTTATCGACCGACCTGCGTGGAGGCTGCTATTGGGCGAAATGCTTGGTTTGGTTTGCGGGACTAGGTGGAATTAACTAGTCTGCCCGGCGAGCCGGGGGCGGACGAGGAAATAGGAGGGTACATGCGCGGGATGTACCGAGCACTTACCTGTGCTCTTGTCGCTACCTTACCTTGTTTCTGGCAGTCGGCTCCGTCGCGGGGGCCGGCGGCGGATCTTGCTACTCGCACTCCAAGAAGGACCGGTCGCTCGCCAAGCGAACGAACCGGGCGCGCTCCAACCAAGATGTTGCGAAGCTCTCGCTCGACCCGCAGCTCTCCTATGTGGCCAAGCGTCACTCGCGCTCGATGGCGTCCAAGAACACGCTCTATCACACCGCGTCGTTGGGCTCGCTGGTCACCAGGTGGAAGACGCTCGGTGAGAACGTGGGCTATGCCGGGTCGGTGAAGAGCGTTCACAGGGCGTTCATGAACTCCGCTGGTCACAAGGCGAACATCTTGAAATCGGGATACAAGAACTTCGGCGTGGGCGTCGTCAAGAAGGGCGGCAGGATCTGGGCCACGGTCGTATTCGAGGCGCGGAAGAACCCGGGGACGACGCTCAAGATGCCCTCCTGCTGAGGAGAGGGTGTCGACGACGTCGACGCCTCGCCGTCCGTATCGGTATGGTTCGCGACCATGACGAACCCCTACGACCAGCCCTCCGATCCGGCCAAGCGTAAGAGCGCAGCCCTGACCGATGGGGCGGACCGAGCCCCCGGCCGCGCCATGCTGAAAGCGGTGGGCTTCACCGACCAGGATCTCGCACGTCCTATCATCGGCGTCGCCACGACCTGGATCGAGACGATGCCGTGCAACTACAACCAGCGGGAGCTGGCGCAACACGTCAAGCAGGGAATCCGCGCCGCCGGCGCGACACCCATGGAGTTCAACACCATCTCGATCTCCGACGGCGTGTCGATGGGCACCGAGGGAATGCGAGCATCGCTCGTCAGCCGCGATCTCATCGCCGACTCGATCGAACTCGTGGCAAGGGGCCATCTGTTCGACGGACTCGTATGCCTGGTGGGATGCGACAAGACGATCCCCGGCGCCGTCATGGCGGCCTGCCGCCTGGACGTCCCCAGCCTGGTCTTCTACAACGGCTCGATCGCTCCCGGCAGATGGCGCGACCGGGACGTGACGGTTCAAGACGTGTTCGAGGCCGTCGGGCAGCACGCCGCGGGACGGATGTCGGGCGACGAACTCCACGCCCTCGAGGACGTGGCCTGCCCCGGCGCGGGAGCCTGCGGTGGCCAGTTCACGGCCAACACCATGGCGATGGCCGCCGATTTCCTCGGCATCAGCCCATTCGGTTTGAGCGGTATCCCCGCCGCGTCACCGGGCAAGGGGGCCGCCGCGGAACAGGCCGGACGCATCGCCGCCTCGCTGGTAAAGGACGACCTGCGCCCTTCAGACCTAATCACGCCCGCCGCTCTGCGCAACGCGATCGCATCCATCGCCGGCAGCGGGGGCTCCACCAATGGGGTTCTCCACCTGATCGCTGTTGCCCACGAGCTCGGTTTCGAACTGGAGCTCGAGGAGTTCGACCGCATTGCCGCAGCAACTCCCATCGTCGCCGACCTCGTGCCGGGGGGCCGCTACGTCGCCACCGACCTTCACAACGCCGGGGGAACGGCTCTCTTCGCCCGCGAGCTCCTAAAGGGCGGACACATCGATGGTTCTGCCCGCACGGTGGACGGTCGGACGCTCGCCGAGATCGCCGGGGCCGCCACCGAGACAAGCGGTCAGAAGGTGGTGGTTCCGATCGATAACCCGCTCAAGGCCACCGGGGGGCTGGCGATTCTGCGCGGCAACCTCGCTCCTCAGGGCTGCGTGGTGAAGCTGGCGGGACACGAGCGCCTCTCGCACCGTGGTCCGGCACGCGTCTTCGATTCGGAGGAACAATGTTTCGAGGCCGTCAAGAACAATCTGATCGAGGCGGGCGATGTCGTCGTCATCCGCTATGAGGGGCCGGCGGGGGGACCGGGGATGCGCGAGATGCTCGCGGTCACGGCCGCGATCGTCGGCGAAGGTCTCGGCGACTCGGTAGCCCTCATCACCGACGGACGCTTCTCGGGGGCGACACACGGTCTGATGGTCGGTCATATCGCGCCCGAGGCCGCTCGCGGGGGGCCGATCGCCGCGCTGCGCGAGGGCGACGTCATCGAGATCGACGTCGACGGTCGAGAACTACGAGTCGCCCTCTCCGATGAGGAAATCGACAAGCGCCTGGCCGACTGGACGGCGCCCGCGCCCCGCTATCGAGCAGGCGTGTTCGCCAAGTACGCGGCAACCGTGTCCTCGGCGGAACACGGAGCGGTCACCGGCCCCGGTCTCAACGAATAGCAGCAACGCGGACGTGAGGGAGAAACGATGAGCGA
>WHSV01000088.1 GCA_009379915.1 Actinomycetota bacterium
AGGGCGGAGGCGTCCCCGCCCGAGGCCCGAGCCTTATCTCACCCGCCCAGCTGGTCCAGCTTCGATGGTGGAGCAGCCCATACGCTGTCGGCCGAAACATCGGGCATGGGTAGGACCGTCTGTCGGAGGATCACCAGCGTGGATAGGCCGGGGACTACCCGGGCATCACAACCCTCCATTGCTCCCGGCAGCCGCCTGCGGAATCGCGAACTGCCGAGGCTCGGCGTCTGCTAGTCGGTATGGGTCGCGCTTACCCGGTGGCGTACGGCGCTGCTTGCGTTCGCATCGCGTAGGCCAGCGGCCACAGGGCAACGATGACTGCAACACCCTGCACGTAGAACTGCACTGCAGCCAGGGGAACGAAACGCGATACGGCCATGACGATAAGTGCAGCGACTACGACACGGGTAAGCCCTCGGCTTCCCACAGTCACGATCGAGATCGACCGCGCGAAGCCGAACACCCCGATCGCGAAGGCCAGGGCCCCTGTCACCAAGACCAGCAGGAACCAGGACGCGAGCGCTTCCTGCGTGGCCTCGATCTCCATCGTTGTGGCACCCATCTCTGCCGCCGCGAGAGGGGCGAACTCCATACCCGGCAGGAATGCGAACAGCGTGCTGCCGATGACGACGAACGGGACTCCAAGGGTGCTGAAGCGATCTTCTCCCGCCTCACGGAGGTAGCTCCGGACGGCGAGGAAAGCGAGGATGATCAGCCCGGACGCCACGGTGGTAGCGAGATGCACGGCTCCCCACTGCGTTGGTCCCGCCGCTACCGCCTCGGCCACTCCGGCATCGTTCGGTAGCCGTCCGGAAAGGTAGGGGTGGGCCACGAAGACGGCGAGCAACACCACCGGCGCGACGACCACGACGGTTGTTCGCCACCGGCTCCTTCCGATATCGACGCTTGCCATGGTTCTCCTCCGATCGTTTCCTCGGCAGGTGTTGGTCGTCCTTCCGTACGCCGCCGATGCTGATGTCGTCGCCTTGTGAAGGACCGTTGCGGGCTATGCCATGTAGTTGTGCACGAGCCAGAACTGAGGTGGAGGCGGTGGTGCACCGCCGACCGCCTCGAAGGCCGGCAGCAGGCGCTCCTTGACGAACCGCTTCGCGTCCTCCTCCGACTCCCAGACCTCGATCACCCGCCAGCCACCGTCCGGGCTCGGCCCGGCGACGTGGAAGATGCCTCCGGCAGGCTTCTCCAAGCCGAGCCGCTCCCGGACTCTGTCGTAGTCCTCCTGTGAGCCCTCAGGGTTGTCGACCATCATCGCGATCGCCATGCTCTCCTCTTCGTTCCGCTGGCTGTCCGGACGCCGCGCCGTATGCGTGTCCGATGCGCAAAAGTCCGCCTAGATCTGTTGCGTTTCTCGCTCCTCCGGTGAGTCGTTTGCCGATCGATCCGCCCCGCGCACCCCGTGCCGGGCCGCGATCTTCCCGGCGATGTAGTCCGCGTCGCGCCCGACGCCCTGGATCTGCTCGGAGGACACTGAATAGAGGAACTTGAGACCGATGAAGTAGAGACCGGACTCCGATTCGACTATCCCACGACGATGAAGCGGCTCTTGCGGGCCGAGTACCGGAAGGTCGATCCAGGAGAAACCGGGGTGGAATCCCGTGCACCACACCACGTTGGCGACTTCCATAGAACGCCCGTCCTCGAGTTGCGGCAGCCCGCTCTGGACACCGGTGACGCGAGGAACGCGTTCCACCCCGACGGCAGCGAGGTCCTTGGGCTTGACGCGGATCAAAGGTTCGCCGGTGGAGATCCACTTGGGCCGGGCCTTCTTGCCGATGGGAGTCCTGGTTGTCAGCACGCGGTGAAAGATGACCCGACCGACGAACGGCATAAGGACGCGGGCGGGAACGCTTTCGGGACGGAAGGGGATCGCACCGTTCCCGGTTCCCGAGAGCAATACCTTGTGCGTCCTCACCAGTTCGATGGCGACCTCGCCGCCCGAGTTACCTGCACCGACGACCAGGACGTCTCCTTCCTGGAGCTGCCCCGGATTCTTGTACTCGGCAACGTGAAGCTGGACGATCCCCGGATCGAGCTCGGACGCGTAATCGGGAACCCGAGGCCGTTGCCAGCTTGACATCGCGATCACCACATTGTCGGCTTCGAATCGTCGATCCGCCGAGGTGGCTACGAAGCGATCTCCTTCACGCGTCAGCCTCTCCACTCTGACTCCGGTCTCCACCGGAAGGTCGAACTTCCGAGCGTACGACTCGAGGTAGTCGGCCATCTCGTTCTTGCTTGGGAATGCCCAGTGGAATCCGGGAAAAGGCATCCCCGGCAGATGGTTGAAACGATTGGGGGTGAACAGCCGGAGTGAATCCCACCGGTTGCGCCACGCGTCCCCGACGCGTTCGTTGGCGTCGATGATCTTGTAGGGGAGATCACGCTGCGACAGCTGGTACCCCGTCACCAGCCCGGCCTGCCCACCTCCGATGACCAGAGTCTCCACGTATTCACGTCCGGCTTGGCCGGCCATGCCATCCACCCCCATCAACCGATCGGGGCCGGGAAGATCCGGGGGATCCACCCGGCTGGCCTATACTCTAAATTGGAGTAAAAGCTATACTCGCGTTTGGAGTATGTCAAGAGGGAAGCTATGAGCGAGCAACTGACCACCACTTCGTACGCAGTACTGGCCCAGGTTGCCGTGCACCCCTGGTCGACATACGAGCTGGTGCAGCAGCGGGTCCGCTACTTCAGATACGTGTGGCCCCGAGCCGAAAGTGCCATCTACCGAGAGGTCAAGCGCCTCTCTGCAATGGGCCTGCTCGACGGGAGAAAGGAGCACGTCGGGAAGCGGGCCCGCACCGTGTACTCGATCACCGGCAAGGGGCGGGAGGCGCTGCGTGAATGGCTCGCCACTCCGGTGTCCCCGTTCGCCATGGATTTCGAGGCCATGATCCGTGTCTTCGTTGCTCCCATCGGGACCAAAGAACAGATCGTCGCAACGCTCCATCAGGTTCGAGACGATGCTCGGGAGATGCTCCGGTTCGGGGGAGAGGTCAAACAAGAGTTCCTCGAGGGGATCGCGGTCACTCAGGATCAGGTCTACATCCGCGCCCTTGCAGTGGACTTCTTCATCAGCCTCCTCAATACCGTCGAGGCGTGGACGGAGCGAACGCTCGCGGAGATCGAAACGTGGGACGACCTCAGCCCCGATGGAAAGAACGAGCGGGCACTCGAGAAGATCCGGGAACTGCCGGTTCCCACTCTCGAATCAGTGGAGAGGACACCGGTGCCACCTCGTACTCAACTCCGGCCGCGACGACACGACGGGCGAGTCTGACTACGTAGCGGGGCTACTTGCGCTTGACACCCAACTCCCTGAGGACGGAGGGCTCCGGCCGATCCCGTCCGCCTCCGCTGACCGGACACAATACGCACCCCGTCCACGCGAATGACGGGCCGACAGCGCGCACACGGGCGCACGCGTCGTGGTCTTCTCGGTGAAAGTGGCGGAAAATCGCCGAGGTATGTCCTGGGCACCAGATGTCAGGACGCGCCTTACCACGAATCGCTGCGCCGCCATCCACCTCCGGAAGTCAATGTCCACGGGCTGTGGGACACTCCCCCGGTGGCATCGCGCATCGAGGACTACGCGCTCATCGGCGACACGCACACGACGGCGCTTGTTGCAGCGAATGGCTCGATCGATTGGCTGTGCGTTCCGAGGCTCGACTCCGGCGCGTGTTTCGCAGCTCTGATCGGTGGAGACGAACACGGGCGCTGGCGGCTGGCGCCGGCCGGCGACGTCCGCCGGATAAGGCGCCGCTACCGGGACGCGACGCTGGTCCTGGAGACCGATTTCGAGACGCGCGACGGCGCGGTGCGGGTCGTCGACTTCATGCCGCTGCGTATGCAGCACTGTCACCTCGTGCGCGTGGTCGAGGGACTCTCGGGATCGGTGTCGATGAGCATGGAGTTGATCCTGCGATTCGACTACGGAGCGATTGTCCCGTGGGTTCGGCGCGTCGACGACGCCCTCGTCGCGGTCGGCGGGCCGGATGCGATATGTCTGCGCTCTCCCGTCGCCCTAGAAGGACGCGACCTCACAACCGTGGCGGAGTTTCGCGTCGAGCCCGGAGACCGGGTGCCGTTCGTGCTCTCCTGGTTCGCGTCTCACCGTCCTCTGCCCAAAGCGATCGACCCCGACCGGGCTCTCGCGGACACCGAGAAGTGGTGGCGGAGATGGAGCGCCCGCTGCACTTATACCGGCGAGTGGCGTGGTCACGTCGTGCGCTCCCTTATCACGCTCAAGTCCCTGATCTACAGACCGACCGGCGGGATAGTTGCCGCCGCGACTACCTCACTGCCCGAGCAGATCGGCGCCGGGCGCAATTGGGACTACCGCTTCTGCTGGCTGCGTGACGCGACTTTCACGCTTTACGCGCTGATGCTCGCGGGCTTCGAGGACGAGGCGAGGGAGTGGCGTGACTGGCTACTTCGGGCTGTCGCCGGCCATCCGGAGCAGATGCAGATCCTCTACGGCGCGGCGGGCGAACGCCGCCTCACCGAGCTTGAGCTCGACTGGTTACCTGGTTACGAGGGGTCCGTTCCGGTGCGCATCGGCAACGCGGCGGTCGATCAGTTCCAGCTCGACGTCTACGGTGAGGTCATGGACGTGTTGCACCAGGCTCGGGCGGTCGGTCTGCGGTCGGCCGGGCCCGCGTGGGATCTCCAGCGTGTGCTGATGGACTTCCTGGAGGGCAAGTGGAAGGAGCCGGATGAAGGCATATGGGAGGTACGCGGCCCGCGCCGGCACTTCGTCCACTCCAAGATCATGGCGTGGGTCGCTCTCGACCGGGCGGTGAAGGCGGTCGAGCGCTTCGGGTTGGACGGTCCGGTCGAGCGGTGGCGGCGCGTGCGCGCCGAGATCCACACCGAGGTCTGCGACAGAGGTTACGACGCCGGCAGACAGACGTTCACGCAGTACTACGGCGGACGCGAGCTCGACGCAAGCCTGTTGATGATGCCGCTCGTGGGTTTCCTGCCCGCGACCGACGGCCGCGTAGCCGGTACGGTCGCGGCGATCGAGCGCAGGCTGATGCGCGATGGGTTCGTGATGCGCTATTCGCATGAGGATGCGGAGACCATCGACGGGCTTCCGGGAGGTGAAGGCGCGTTCCTCGCGTGCTCGTTCTGGCTGGCGGACTGCCTCAGTCTTCTGGGGCGGATCGATGCTGCGCGCACCCTGTTCATGCGATTGCTCGGCATCTGCAATGACGTCGGATTGCTATCCGAGGAGTACGATCCCTCATCGGGGCGGCTCATGGGCAACTTCCCTCAGGCCTTGTCCCATCTGTCATTAGTGAACACCGCCCACAATCTGTCGCCCGGGGTCGGAGCCGCGCGCCACCGGTCCGGCGATGCCGGCTGACCTACGGGTCGGTGTCCGCACAGGGCGGCGTCGTTACCGCTAGCAGGTAACTGGATTCCGGCAGGCGGGACGAACCAACGGCCACTGACCGTGAAGACGCGCGCATCCGCGTGCCGCAATCGTGGTGCCTACGAGGCCCCAATCTTGTGCCGTCGCCCAATCCGATCGATCTCCTACTTGCGATCGTGCTCGTGGCGGTGGTAGCCGTGTCCGAGGAGATCATCTTTCGCGGTTATCTCCTTCTCGGTCCTTGCACCTGATGCGCCGACTCGGCGGAACGGAGTCCTGTCCGCAGCCATCTTCTCGATCGGCCACGGCTACCAGGGCGCTGCCGGGGCAGTTACGGTGGGCGTAACGGGATTGGTGCTGGCGCTTGTTTATCTCTGGAGGTGCAGCCTTTGTCGCCCCCATGGTCATGCATTTTCTTCTCAATCTCCTGGCCATCGTTCCTCGTTCCATCACTGAGATGAGCGATTACGAGCGCAGAGCAGTCCTTCTGGCGAGTGAGAGCGCGGATCCCGCCGATGCTCTGGTCGTCTTCGGGATAACCGGGGACCTCGCCAAGAAGATGACGCTCAGGTCCCTTTACCGGCTGGAGGCCAGACGCAGGCTCGCGTGCCCGATCGTCGGCGTTGCCCGTGAGCCCTGGTCGGACGACACGCTGCGAGAACACGCCAGGCTCGCGGTTCAACACACCGGCGAGCCCGTCGAGGAACGAGTGTTCACACGGTTCGCGCGCCGCCTTTCCTACGTCGCTGGGGACTTCGAGGATCCCTCGACCTATCAACGTCTCGCAAGCGCGATGCGCGGCAGGACTAGGCCGCTCTTCTACCTGGAGATTCCTCCGGCGTTGTTTGGAACCGTCGTCGAGGCGCTTGCCAAGGCGGGCCTCGCGCGCCGCGGCACGCGGGTCATCATCGAAAAGCCCTTCGGCCACGACCTCGCCTCCGCACGACTACTGAACCACGAACTCCACGGTCTCCTCGACGAGCGCCAGATCCTCAGGATCGACCACTTCGTCGGGGAAGAGCCGGTCATGGACATCCAGTTCCTGCGATTCGCGAACGCGCTGCTCGAGCCGATCTGGAATCGCGCCCACGTCGCCAACGTGCAGATAACTCTCGCCGAGAACTTCGGAGTCGACGACCGGGGAAGTTTCTACGACCGTGTGGGTGCGCTACGCGACGTCGTGCAAAACCACCTGCTGCAGGTCCTGGCAGTCGTGGCGATGGAACCACCGGTCGGCGGGGAAGCCGATGCCCTGCGTGACAAGAAGCTCGAGGTCTTCAAGGCGATGCCGGATGCCGATCCGGCTCATTACGTGCGCGGCCAGTACGACGGCTACCTCGATGTCCCCGGAGTGATTCCCGATTCCACCACGGAAACCTTCGTTGCGCTGCGCCTTGAGGTGGACAACTGGCGCTGGTCGGGGGTTCCCTTCTTTATTCGTGCCGGGAAACGGCTTCCCGAGACGGTTACCGAGGTTCGCTTGGTGCTCAGGCGGCCCCCGCCCCTTCGCTTCCTGCCTACGCATGTGCAGCCGGAGCCCAACTGCCTGGTGCTTCGCATCCAACCGGATGCCGGACTGCGCGTCGAGATGCAGGCCAAGGACGCGACGCGGTGGGCTCCACAGGGAGTCGACCTCGAGATGTCGTTCGCCGAGGAATTGGGGCGGCCGCCGGAGCCGTACGAGCGCCTGATGGACGACGCGCTCCGGGGCGACCCAGCGCTCTTCACGCGTGAGGACGCCGTGGAGGAAACCTGGCGGATCGTGCAGCCCCTTCTCGACCGTCCCCCACCCATCGAGGTCTACCCGCGGGGTAGCTGGGGCCCGCAGCGGGTCGACCAGGTGATCCGGGGCTACGGCCGCTGGCACCACCCCTGGCTCCCTTAGCGCCCTACGAGTGCAGTCGCGTCCGAGCTCGATAAGGGGTCAACACCACCGAGCGAACGATCTGAGAGTTTCCGCGTCGAAGCGGATAATGCTCGCCGCGTTCGTCGAGGACGAGCTGCGACAAGTCAAATTTTCTCAGTGGCACGCCTCGATGTGGCTACGGTGGTCCGGGAGCGTTCCGCCTGACGGAGTGGCAGCGGACGAAGCGCCGTTTCATACCGACCAGAGCGGTCCAGAGCCCCCGGGTGGGCGTTTCCGAAGCTATCGGTGACAACTGTGCGACTCAGGGCAGCGCCGGCTTGTGTGGCTTTTCGTCGGTCCAGCCGACCTCGAGGATCAGGGTGCCACTGAACGGATCGGAGCGTTCGCCGATAATCGTCTGGCTGGCCAGCACGTACGAGGTGGCCGGGTCGATGATCAGCTTGCGGGTGAGCTCCCCCGCCTTGAATCGACGACCGCCGGGAAAAACAGCGCCGGCCATGGCGCCGGTGTCGATCAGGATGCCGACCCCGGCGCGGCCGAGCTCGTCCCGGGTCGGGCCGGTGCTCGTGACGTTGGGCATGTCCGCGAGCGCGCGGTAGGCGGCCGCGCGAACACCCGGCGGCGCCGGGACGTCCACGAGCAGGTTGGCCAGCACCTCGGCCACGTTGTAGTCCAGGATGTCGGCAGAAACCGACCGGTGGAGATCGTCTTTGACCGCATCGACCACCCAGGCTCGCAGCGTGTCGGGGTCCTCGGGCAGCCGCCGGAGCTGGACGAAGGTCAGCCCACGTCCCTCGGCCACCACGAACGTGTCGTCGCCCACGTGCGCGAGGGAAGCTGTGCCGGGCGCGGTGTGCAGACAGTTGGGCCGGGGAGGCTCGGTGTCGGTCTTTCCCCTGCACCACTTGCTCGGCGAGCCGTCCCGCCGCCACGCGGCCTCGTCCTCCGTGGTCTTCGGCCTTACCCATTCGCGGCTTCCCCACCAGGCCCGGCCGTTGCGCTTGGTCCAGTTCTCGTGGACCGACAGATGTTCCACCGTATAGCGGTTGTCACCCCGCCCGAGCTTCTGCCCCCGCCCCCAGGTCGTCCTGGACATCGAGCGCACGTGCCAGTAGGTGCCGCTGGTCGGCGCCGACTCGGCGCGAACCGCCGCGGCGAGCAACACCTTCCGTGCCGACACATCGGTGGTGGCCGGATCCCCGCCCCCCGGGGATGTGCCCGCCCCGGGCACGAGTGTTGCCACAGCCAGCGCCGCCGCCGCCGCAACCCCCGTCAGGCCCAGCCCCACTGCGCTACGGAAGGCCGCGCGCCTGATCGTACGGGTGCCGCGGGCCGGCGGGCCGAAGAGCCGCTCCCGCCCCTCCGCGACAACGTGGGGAAGCGGCGGAGACTCGTCCAGTAGCCGGCGGACCATCGACATCTCATCCATTGCTTGCCTCCTCGAGATTGAGCGTGGGATCGATTCCGCCCAACGCCCTGCGAAGCTTTCTTCGGGCCCGGTTCAACCGCGAGCCCACCGTCCCGTACGGGATGTCCAGCGCGAGCGCGACCTCCTGGTGGCTCATTTCGCTGATGGCAACGAGCAGCAGCACGTCGCGATCACCGTGGCCGAGATCGGCCAGGGCGGCGGCCAACTGCCGGACGAGCCGCTCGGCCGTCACCGCGTCGGCGACCCGGTCGGCGTGGCTCTCCGCCGAGTCGAGTACCCGCCTGCGGGCTCGGGCCAACGCCCGGTACCTCCGGGTCTCCTTCCGCCGGTGCTGGCCGACCAGGGTGGTCGCGATGCCGTACAGCCAGGGTCGTACGCTCCCCCGCGCCGGGTCGAAGCGGTCCCGCTTGCGGAAGGCGACGAGGAACGTCTCGGCTGCGAGATCGTCGGCGACGTCCCGGCCAAGCCGCCCTGCCATGTACCGGTACACCTCGCCGAAATACCTGTCGTAGATCGCGGCGAACTGATCGGGCTCTCGCACGGACCGAGCGAGCACCCGGGCGTCGTCGAGTCGATCGTCGACGGCGCCTGGTGTTCTCGTCATGCGGGACTCCTGGTCATCCGTGATCTTTCTCCAGGGCGTGAGGGGCGGTCACCCGGTACTCCGCCGGAGACCTCGATCGCTTTCACGTCGGTCCGGGCCGTTGTAGAGGGTGCGCGGGCCCAGCGTCGTTTCGTGCTCGTACTCCTCGAGGCGTGTGCGAGCCATCTCTGCGCGCGGGCGAGCGTCGCGGCAAGTGGTGGGCGCCTCGAGCTTCGCGCAATAACCGCCACTGGGCGGCTGATCGATGAGTGGCTCCCGTTCGGCGCTCTTCGAAGGCGCTCCCCCCGCGCCTCCCCGGGTGAACTCGACGCTCTGGCGCACCCGCGTAGAACAGTCCTTCCCAAACGAATGGATGACAGATGTCACACGCAGTCCGTGATGTCCAGCGTTCCTCTCCAGACGGGAAGGCCAATCCTAGTCGTCGCGTTGGCCGAATCCCCAGCCCTCTGCGCAGAGGATCCTCCGTCTCGATTCGGCGGGTCGTGTTGCAAGTTGAGCCGCAGAACCCCGCCCACGCTTCGGTCGCCTGGAGTGCGTCGCGGGTGGCCTCGGCGTAGTCGACCATCTTGTGCTCGAAGCTGGCTGCGATGATGCAAGTGTCTTGGCGTTCTTTCGGGCTTTTCGTCCTGGCACTCGTGCATCCGCGCCAGAGCGGAGCACTAACTCTCGTGATTCAATGATCCTTCCAGGGCTCCCGGCGTGGTTTGCGCTAGCACGACGGAGTAATGGTCGAGCAGGGGCATCAACAACTCTTCCAGACCGGAGGTCCACTCGGGGCCTTCGTAGAAATCCTCTCTTATCCGATCGCGATCATCAGGGGGCGGAAAACTACGAAGCCAGATCACAAGATTCGGATTCTCCAGATCTAGAAGCGGTCCCAGAACCTTCATGCCGTAGGCTTCCTGGGCAGGCCGGGCTTGCTGTTGGAACAGGTCAACAAATTCTTCCCGATAACCCGCTTTGATGTGGTAGATACGGAGCTCAACAAGTTGAGGCGTGGTCATGCAGACGAACCTACAAGCGCGTTCAGGGGAGAAAAGAAGGAACCCAGAGGTAACGGTCGACGCCGAGCCAACCCGGTTGCCGGTTGCCCACTGACCGCCGCATTGGCTGCGATCGGTGGCAAGTGGAAGCTGATCATCGTTTGTTGGCTCTGCGACGGAGCGAGGCACTTCGCGGGGCTTCGGCGGTTGATACCTGGGATCTCACAGAAAGTGCTGACCGAGCAGCTGAGACAGCTGATGGACGACGGTATCGTGGCACGCCATCCTAAGGGTGCAGTTCCGGCACCGGTCGAGTATGAGTTGACAGAGTACGGCAGGTCTCTCCTCCATATCGTGGACGCCATCGGAGTCTGGGGCCGCGGCCACCTAGATCGAGGCGTTGTGGACGACTAGAGTCGCCGCCTCCCACAGAAGATGGTCCCGTGGATCAAGCCCGCACGCGGCTACGCTGCTCTCCGGCGGGGTCGATTCCGGTCACCTCCGCCAAGGTGCGCAGCACAACCGGCGCGAGGGTCCCACTAGCGGTTTTTGATCTAGCCTTCGTGCTAACGGATTCCTGACACGTCGGCTATCTGGAGAGGACCTGCGGTGAACCTGACCCTGTACTCGTTCATGAAGTTTCTGCACGTCTTGCTGGCTGTGGTGGCGGTGGGCTTCAACGCCTCTTATGGGATCTGGCTCGCGCGCGCGGCCAAGGAGCCGGAGCACGCAGCGCATGTCCTGCAGGGGATCAGGATCCTCGACGACAGGTTCGCGAACCCCGCATACGCACTGCTTCTGTTGTTGGGTCTGGGGATGGTCTTGGAGTCCGGTATCCCGTTCAGCACGTTTTGGATTGCCGCGTCCCTCGTCCTGTACGTCGTCCTCGTCGTCTTGGCGGTCGTCGGGTACTCGCCGGCGTTGCGCCGACAGATCGCCCTCGCCGAAGCAGGGCTCGTAGGTTCGGACGAGTATCGGCAGGTGGCAAAGCGCGGTGGGATCACCGGCGGGATCCTCGGCGCGCTGGTCGTGATAATCATCTTCTTCATGGTGACGAAGCCGACTCTCTGATTCGCCAACACGTCGAACTGACCCTCGAGGATCCACCCTCTCGTCCATAGGGTTGTTCCTTTTCCTAGAAGCTGTTTTACACGACGATGATGAACCAGTCACGCGCGTGCGTTGCGCCGTTTACGACGACGTCCACGTCGTGCTTGCCCGCGTAGTGCGTCCTCGTGGTCTTTGCAGCAGTGAGACGAGCTTCGACAGGTCGCGACGCTCGCCGGGCTCGAGTGTGAGCTGGCGCACCCTAAACACCTTGGGACTCGTCCCGCCGTTGGCCTTCACGAAGTACACGCGGAGGTCAACGTTGAACTCTGCCCGGTGTCCGGAGTCTGCACGTCCGGGAGCTGAGACGGCAAGCAGGGAACGCGAGGGGTGTGCATCTTGTTCGGTCTCGCGGAAGAAACGCACGGTATTGACCGGTCGTCCGCCTCCTAAAGCGAGTCCCTGACCGCGGGGATCACCTCGGTCGCGAGGCGTTCGATCTGCTCGTCCCTGCCCGGTCCCTGCGGTTGGAAGTTCATCGCACTGAAGCCGAGCCTCGTGAATCCCACTAG
>WHSV01000013.1:0-24123 GCA_009379915.1 Actinomycetota bacterium
GCGACCAATGGATTATGAGTCCACCGCTCTGACCAACTGAGCTACGGCCCCGACGCGCCCATCTTCGCCTAAATCCGAGCTGATGCGGGCAATCGCTGCTCGAAACCGTAACCAGGATCGAAACGATTACCTCGCCTGAAGGGCGTCCATTCCGACGGCTATGGCCAGGATCAACCGGCGGTCCACGGTGCGGTCGGGATCGCCACCCATGTCGATCGTGTAGACGTCGATGAACTTCCACAGGTGGCGGCGGTGGCTGCCCAGCACAGTTCCATTCCGCTTAAAAACGAAGTGATACGGAATCGGCAGCCAGTCCGCAAAGTTCTCGATGAACGGAATGAAGCCGACCAGTCTGCGAACCAGGGCGACCGCGAGGTTCTGTTCGGTCGCTTGCGCGACCCCGTTGCCGGCCGCGTCGTAGAGCTGGTAGGTCGACCGCAAGAGGCTGGCACCGAAGACCTTCTGTATCTCACCGATCTTGCTGCCGTCCGGAGCGGTGACGTCGTACCGAGCGCGGGGGTCGAATCGTTGTCGGGCCTTGATCCGCATCAGCTCGCTAGCGCGGCTCTCGTCCGTGTAGAAGCGGATGTCCTCTTTGAACTTGAACATCTTCTGCCGCACGAAACAAAAGGGGGGCCCGGGCGAATCGCCGTCGCCCTGTGGCAGCGAGAACTGGTACTCGTTGGCGACGAGGCGAAACTTCTGCTTCAGGATGAAGCGGTCGTATTGACTCGGGTCTATCCAAACATGCGTATTCACGGCCCGAAGAGTAACCCCCCAGGCCGACCCGAACCAACTTTGGAGATTGAAGGGACCTCCGAGCCTGCACGGATCTCCAAAGGTGGAGGTCTAGAGGCCGACGCAACTGGAGGCGACCCGCGCGCAAACAGAGGGATAACCGGGAAGTGCGTTAGCCGCTTTCGTCCCCTGCGTCCCTCCCACTTTCCAGTCGTTGCCCGAAGGCCTCCTCGACCGTCTTCGTCATCGTCTTGTGGAAAGCGCCGAGCAGTACCTCCGAGGCAAGTGGGCGAAGCTGCTCCAGCGCGCGCCTGACCCTCGGCCACTCCTCCTCGGGACTCCCTGCGGACTCGAACGGCCTCCAGACATCGTTGAGGAACAGCTCGACGAACACATCGGCCACTCCTTGGGAGTGCACCATGAGCTGCTCGAATACCTCGATAACTCGTTCGACGGGGATTCCCAGCGAGACGACCTCGGCCCCCGCTCGCAGCAGTCCCGGACTGGGGGCCTCGTAGCGGCCGTCGTCGAGTTCGACGATCACGCCCAGCCCAGCGGTCCTGCGAATCGTTTCGGGCGACACTTCGCCCCCGAGCAAGGAATCGAGCTCGGCGGCTTCGAGCACATGCGGCTCCTCGGCGGCCCAGGGGGCCATGACTGCCCTCTCGAAGCGCAGGACCTCCTCGCCCGAGCCCACGGGGGCAGCATCGAGAAGCTTCTTGATCGCGCCGAGATTGAACCCGGATGCCTGCATGTCCTTGATCAACTCGAGCCGGGCGACGTGCTCCACGTCGTAAAACCCGGTCCGGCCCTCGAGCTCGGGCGCGGGCAGGAGTCCCCGTGTCTGGTGGGCCCGGATGTTGCGAGCGGTCATGCCCGTGCGGTGGGCGAGCTGATCGATGGTCATCCGGTCGCTCATGGCCGGGATATTACTTCTGTTTGATGTGCCATATTTTGATGCTACATCGAATAGTGTAAGCTAGACCCCGGATTGGAAGCCAGCCCAAGGAGGCGGAACGCATGGCGGCTCAGAACGACGTCAACCCGCAGCAGGTAACGCCCGAGGAGTTCGCTCGACTGGTAAAGGGCTCCTCGGATGAGGACATCGCCGCAACCGTGCACCAGGCGGGCACGGCCGACGTGCTCGATCGCATCTTCGAGGGCATGGAGGAACGCTTTCGTCCCGAGAAGGCGTCCGACGTCGACAGCGACATCGTCTTCGAGATCAACGACGAGGGCGACACCCACTCCTACCTCGTAGCGATCCACGACGGGGCCTGCAAGGCCGAGAGAGGGGCGGCCGAGGACCCGAAGGTGAAGCTCACCGCCGATCTCGTCCCCTTCGTCAAGCTCGTCACCGGTGAGGCTCAGGGGCCGGCGCTGTTCATGAGCGGCAAGCTAAAGGTCTCAGGCGACCTGATGTTCAGCACGAGAATCATGACGTTCTTCGACCAGCCGAAGGCGTAGTGGAGCGAATTGCGACCCTTGCCGGACGTGGTGCGAGAAGCGCAAGATGTGGTAGCGAGATTCAAACCCGTCCCCTAGCACGGAGGAGAACATGGCCGAGAGCGTCTACAAGGTGATCGAGCTGGTCGGGACCAGCACCGAGTCCTGGGAAAAGGCGGCTGCCGCCGCGGTGGAGAGAGCGAGTTCCTCGCTTCGTGATCTCCGCATTGCCCAGGTATCCGAACTCGATATGCACCTCGAAGACGGACGTGTGGCGACCTACCGGGCCAAGGTGAAGGTGTCGTTCAAGTACGAAGAGAGCTAGGGGTACTGGTGAGAGTCCGGTTGGCCACCTCCTAGGGTGGTCGCTGGGAATCACGGCAGAGTGGGCGGCGGGGCCCCTCCCTCTCTAGGTGCAGCCCTCCTAGCGGAGCGACTCGAGGCGGCGCATCGCCAGGACGCCGAGCGCGGGCCCGGGGGCCAGGAAGGCGAAGGCCCAGCGCCAGCTCACGGCCTCGACGAGAACGGGGATGAGCCACAGGGTCGCCACCGAGAGGGTGAATCCGAGAGCGAGCTGCAGCGTGAGAGCCGTGCCCACGTAGGCCTGGTCGGCGTGCTCCGTGATCATCGTAGAGAACTGGGCCGAGTCACCCACCACCGCGAAGCCCCACACGAGGCCCACGACCAACACCAGCCAGGTAGGAGCGTTGAACAGCAGTCCGATCAGAAGGGCGCAAGCTCCAGAGACCAGCATCATGAGAGAGGTTGTGCGCTCCCGCCCCCAGCCGTCTCCGAGAATCCCTCCCACGATGCAGCCGAGGCCTCCGATACCGATCACCAGGAAGGTCGCGTAGGCAGTAGCGCTGCTCGGGTCGCCGCTCGGAGTTGCGGCCTCCGCGAAGAAAACCGCAAACCACGCCCACATCGCATACAGCTCCCACATGTGTCCGAAATAGCCGAGCGATGCCAGCCGCACTCCTCGGTTGGCGAACACCTGGCCCGCTTGGCGCGGGTTGAACACCCCTCGGGGGAAGGGAGACGGACCCTCGTGCACCGTCCACCCGACCACCCCGCCGACAACCGTGAGCGCCGACGTCGCCAGCACCGTCACCCGCCAGTCGAGACCGCCGAGGCCGTTGACTAGGTGGGGCATCGCCGAGCCGACCGTTATAGCGCCGACGAGCACCCCCAGGGCCAGACCTCGGCCCTTCTTAAACCACGTCGCCATGAGCTTCAGAGCGGGCGGGTAGACGCCGGCGAGGCAGAAACCCGTGAGCGCTCGGAGCGGAAGGGCGCTCGCAGCACCGTCGGCCCCGAGCAATCCTGCATTCGCAGCAGCGGCGCCGAGAGCGCCTCCGAGTATTACGAGGCGCGGCGACAGCAGGTCGGAAAGGTTGAAAAGAGACGAGACGATCGCGCCGACGACGAACCCGAGTTGGACGGCGATAGTCAACCAGGCCGCAGCTCCGGAGGACAACCCCCAATCGTCACGCAGCTGTGGAATGACTGCAGAGGCCGAGAACCAGGTGGACATCGCGAGGATGAGGGCCAGTGACAACTGCCCCAATGCTGCTCGGCGACTCCGCTCCGGACTAGGAGTGCTCCGCCGGAGTGGTTCGTTCGATGTCGTCGTCGGTTGGGCGCTGCGAATCTCGCTCGTGTTCATGGGCTTCCTCATGCTCGGCCGATTCCGCGGGGGCCTCGGCGCTTTCCTCGGGCCCGGTGGGTGCCACTGCATTGTCGCCCGGAACCCCTTCGGGTGTCCGGCGTTCGTAAATGAAGAGCAACACCGCCGCTCCCACCATCACGAGTAGTGCAACGTAGGCGTTGCGGCTGAGTCCCAGGAACCGAAATGTCGTGTCTGTCCTGATCAGCTCGAGAAGGAAACGTCCGAAGCCGTAACCGATGCCGTAGGCGAAGATCAGCGATCCTCGCCTCTTGAAGATCTGCTTCTTGTCGATGAGCAGAAGCGCGCCTACGAGCACGAGGTTGTAGAGCGATTCATACAGAAATGTTGGATGAAAGGTCGCGGAGTCCTGGTACCCCTCCACTCGGTTCTCCGGATCGATCTCGAGCGCCCACGGCAGTGTTGTGGGAGTGCCGTACAACTCCTGGTTGAAGTAGTTGCCGAACCGACCGATCGCCTGAGCGAGTGGAAGAGCCGGCGCAACCGAGTCGGCGAAGGCAGGAATGTCGCCGTTGTTCCTACGAAGATAGAAGAGCGCGCCCAACGCTCCCCCGGTCAGCCCGCCGAACAGGGCAAGCCCGCCCTCCCAGATGAACAGTATTGCCCACGGTCGCCCCTCGAAGGTATCGAGGTGAGTCGAAGCGTAAGCAAGTCGAGCGCCCAGGAAGCCGCAGACCAGCGCCCAGAAGGCGGCACCGTCGGCGACGTCTATGGACCCTCCTCTCGCCGCGTAGCGACGGCGGGCGATGAACACGGCGAGCATCGCCCCCGCGGCGATGAAGAGGCCGTAGTAGTGCACCTCGAGGGGGCCGATGCTGAAGGTGTTGGTCTCGGGCGACGGTATGGAGGCCAGGAGTAGAGACATGCGCCCTACGTTAAACCGTCCGCGAATCTGGGGGTGGTGACATCTGGCCACCGTGAAGCTACGTGGGTTTAATGTCCACACTTCGGCGAGTGCTTGGACTGGCGGAACTCGAAGCTCGGGGGGCGGGACTCGAACCCGCAACCTACCGGTTAACAGCCGGTTGCTCTGCCGGTTGAGCTACCCCCGATCGGCCGGCACATACTACGTGCCCGGTTGATGTCGGCACAACGGGGCATACGATGGAGCGATCGTCGAGTCGATCGCGCAGCCTGGCGCAAGCCCGGCGGAGAGAGAGGGAAAACGAACATGAGCAAGCTGGGATTCATGGTGGGTTTTGGTGCCGGTTACGTCTTGGGTTCGAAGGCCGGTCACGAGCGCTACGAGCAACTCCGCCGCCTCTACGACAACTTGCTGTCGTCGCCTAAGCTCAAGAGGGCCTCGGTCAAGGCCAAGGATGCCGTCGAAACCGGGTATGAGCAGGCGCGCGATAAAGCGTCCGAGGGTGTCAACAAGGTCCAGGAGAAGGTCCGCGATCGGCGGTCGGACGACCGCTCCGGACTCACGGTCGCGCCGCCCCCATCGCCGAACTGACTCATCCTCACAGAGAAAAGCATCGGAACCTCTGACGCCTTTTCCGTTCCCCTCACACTGCGCCGCCCCTAGGGCCGGCTCCTACTCGAGGTAGTCGCGCAGCTTCTGGCTTCGCGAGGGATGGCGAAGCTTGCTCAACGTCTTCGATTCGATCTGGCGGATGCGTTCACGCGTCACCCCGAACTTCTTGCCGACCTCCTCGAGGGTCCGGGGCTGCCCGTCGACCAGACCGAAGCGCAGGCGAATGACTTCCTTCTCGCGTCCCGAGAGCGTGTGCAGCACGGATTCGAGTTGCTCCTGAAGGAGTTTGAACGAGGCGCGCTCGAGAGGGACTACAGCCTCGGAGTCCTCGATGAAGTCGCCGAGGTGGCTGTCCTCCTCCTCGCCGATAGGCGTCTCGAGTGAGACCGGCTCTTGGCTGATCTTCTGGATCTCGCGCACCTTCGCGGGAGTCGTCTCCATCTGAGTTGCGATCTCTTCGGCCGTTGGTTCACGGCCGAGATCCTGGAGCAACTGGCGCTGAATGCGCGCCAGCTTGTTGATCGTCTCGACCATGTGCACGGGAATCCGAATCGTGCGGGCCTGGTCGGCGATGGCTCGGGTAATGGCTTGCCGAATCCACCAGGTCGCATAGGTCGAGAACTTGAAGCCCTTCGTGTAATCGAATTTCTCGACGGCGCGAATGAGGCCGAGGTTGCCTTCCTGGATCAGGTCGAGGAACGCCATGCCTCGCCCCACGTAGCGTTTCGCAATCGACACAACGAGACGGAGGTTGGCCTCGACCAGGTGGCGCTTGGCCATCATTCCGTCGCGCATTTCGAATCGAAGGTCACGCACCTCGGTGCTGGTGCGATCCGCGTCCGGGCCTAGTTCGGTGAGCCTGTCCTCGGCGGCCAGGCCTGCATCGATGCGCTTGGCAAGGCTGACCTCTTCCTGTGCGGTGAGCAGCGCCACGCGGCCTATCTCTTTGAGATACATCCGCACCGGGTCGTTGGTGGGTGCCTTTAGCGCCGCATCGACCTCTTTCCGAGCACGCACGCGATCTTCCTCGGGTGCCGCGGCCGGCTGCTCGACCTCCTCCACGACTGGTTCCTCTTCGATGACCGCCTCGTCCTCGACCACGTCGACCCCGTACTCGACCAGTCGCTGGTAGACCGCGTCGGTCTCGTCGACATTGAGCTCGAGCACGGCCAGTTTCTCGGCCAGATCCGCATTCGTGATCGAGCCCTCTTTTCTGGCAGCCTGAATGATGGCCTCGACTTCGGCCTGTGCCGGCGCGACCCGCGTGATGGTTGCGGCGGCGACGTTGTTCTCGTTCGCGCCCACTGCCTTTGTCGGTTCGTTCATCGTTATGCAGCTCCTCTAATTTTCCGGAGCAAGTCGCGCCGCTCGGCCTCGAGCTTTACCAACTCCGTAAAGAGGTCGTCGTGGCGCGCCGGATCGGTCACAGGGTTGATACCCCCGAGAGTGTTCCGTCGCTTCTTGATCTCTCGTTCCAGGCTGAAAACCCTAATCCGTACGAATATCTCCTCGCACCGCCGCGCGAGATCCTCCTCATCCGAACCATCCGCACCGACGGCTAATTCCGAAAAAAGCGATAGCGCGTCGGGCGACAGGTCGTCCGCCATGCTCGCCAGCGGCTGCTGCCGGTCGGAGGAGTGCATTGCATGCGCCGCACGAAACAACTCGCGCCGCGCCGGAGATGTGAAGTCGGACTCGGACACCATGCCCGTCCATCGCTCTATCTCGCGCGCTCGTGTGAGCAGCAACTGCAACGCCTCCCGTTCAACCTTCACCCGCTCGGGAAGACGGCGATCCTGATCCCGCCCGGAAGCATCCCCCGAAGCCTCCGGTGCCACGCGCCCCTCTGCCAGGGCTCGCTGCACCGCCTCCGGATCCACACCTATCCGTTGAGCAGCCATAAACGCGTACTCGTGTCGAGCTATCGGATCCGGGTGCCACCCTAGCACCTGGGCCACTTCCCGAACGGCTCTGGAACGAGCTTCGGGAGTGTCGAGTTGCACCTTGTCAAGTAGTTGTTCGATCTTGAATTCGAGGAGCGGCTGAGCCTGATCGATGACCTTTCGAATGCCCTCCGACCCGTCCGCAGCAACCACTTCCGCGGGATCGCGACCCGGCGGCAACGTGGCGACGAGCACTTCGATTCCGAGCCGGTGATGGCTGCCGAAACTGCGTTCCGTTGCCCCTTGGCCAGCGGCGTCGGCATCGAGCATCAAGATCGTTCTGTGACCAAACTTCTTCAGTTGCTCGAAATGAGATTCACCTAGCGCAACGCCGTTCGTGGCAACGGCCTCCTCGATGCCGGCTTCCTGCAGCGCAATTACGTCCGTGTATCCCTCGACCACGAGTGCGTCTGCGCCTCTAGCAATGGAGGACTTCGCTCGGTTGAGCCCGTACATCACACGCGACTTCGAAAACACCGGAGTCTCCGAAGTGTTCAAGTACTTGGGTTGAGCGTCGCCCATGGCCCGCGCTCCGAACCCCACGACCGCGCCCTGAAGATTCCAGGTCGGAAACGTGATGCGCTGGCGAAAACTGTCGTAGAGGCTTCGATCCCGCTCGCTGCGCCTGCCGAGATCCGCCTGCTCGATCTCTTTCTCCGAGAAGCCCTTGCCGAGAAGGTGGCGGCACAGAGAGTTCCGTCCCGGCGCGTAACCGAGCTGCCAGCGCTCGGCTACCTCCCGTCCGAAACCCCGGCTCTTGAGGTAGCGCCTGGCATCGACCGCATCGGGTGAATCCATCAGGGCCTTGTGCCAGAAGGTGGCGGCCTCGGCGTTCGCCGCGAGCAATCTGGCCTTGAGCCCGCGCGCCGCTTGCTCGCCGGGACGCATCTCCTCGTAACGAAGCTCGAAGGCGAACTTGCGCGCGACCCACTCGACCGCCTCGGGGAAGGGCAGGTTCTCGATCTTCTCGACGAACTTGTAGAGATCGCCACCCTCCTGACAGCCGAAGCAATAGAAGAGGCCGCGCGCTCTGTCGACGGTGAAGGACGGAGTCTTCTCGGAGTGGAAGGGACAGAGGCCCTTCATCGTGTTCGTCCCGCCACGTTTCAGGGAGGTGTAACCAGAGATGACCTCGATGATGTCCGCGCGCTCACGCAGTGTGTCGATGTCCTGTTGATTGATCTTCGCCATACCTGCCGATCTGCTAGGAGCGCGGAACTACGGATCCGGCGGCAATCCCTCCATCTGGAGCGCCGGGGACCTCTTGTGGGGAAGGCTTCTCATACTACGGCGACCACGTTGGGGGCTGGACTCCCCGCGATGTTCTCGAAGGCTCGCAGAGCAAAGCGATCGGTCATACCGGCGACATAGTCGACTGCCGCCACTTGGGGATCTTCGTCCGGTGTGTCGCGAATCGTGTCCTGCCCCTCCGGGATGGGGTTGACCTTGTAGTGCTCGAGCAGGCTCGTAACGACCCCCCGCACCGCGTCCCTGGTGGCGGGGGCGACTCTGCCGAGATAGACACGCTCGAACAAGAAATCACGCGTTTCCATCATGGCCTCGAAGACCTCCGGGCTCATCCCTATCTCGTCGAGATCCTTGGAGCTCTCGACGAGATCACGGACCATGGTCGAGATGCGGCTCCTGTGACTCTCGCCCAGCACCGCCAGAGTGGAAGCGGGCAGCTCATTCTCGGCGAGGATGCCGGCTCGCTCGGCATCGTCGATGTCGTGGTTCAGATAAGCGATGCGATCGGCGTATCGAGCGATCTGGCCCTCGAGAGTCCCCGGCATGGGCATCGACCAGGTGTGATTGGCGATGCCGTCGCGGACCTCCCAGGTCAGGTTGAGCCCCTCGAGGACGTCGACCACCCTGACGCTCTGCAGGTTGTGTCTGAAACCCGGCAGGAACTCGGCAACCACCTCCTCGCCGAGGTGCCCGAAGGGCGTATGGCCGAGATCGTGGCCCAGGCAGATCGCCTCGACCAGATCGGCGTTCAGCCGAAGCGCCCTGGCGATGGTCCGGGCCACCTGATTGACTTCCAGCGTGTGAGTAAGGCGCACCCTGTAGTGATCGCCCTCGGGGGCCAGGAACACCTGCGTCTTGTGACCCAGCCGCCTGAACGCCTTGGAGTGAACGATTCGGTCCTGGTCTCGTTGCCAGCAGGTCCGGATATCGTCCTCGGTCTCGGGTGTCGTCCGGCCCTTTGATTCGGCTGCGAACTGCGCTCGAGCCGAGAGCAGCGACTTCTCGGCACCTTCGCCGTTTCGTCGGTAATTCATGAAAATGAAGCTAGCACCCACCTATGACGAAGAACCCCCGCGCAGATAATCTGGCAGGAGATGGAGAGCAAAGTCACGAATCTGGCGTTTCGAACTCCAGGCCGAACGCTCGGCGCGCTCCTTCTCGCGCTTGGGATCCTTCTTGCCTATAGCCCCGTAGCCGAGGCCCGCAAGCCACCCAAGAAGACGGGGCCCCTCAACCTCGACGTGCGCAAATGTGGCCGTCAGACCTTCCGAACGCGGGTAAACGGCCGCAGGGAGGTGGTAGCCAAGACAGAGACCTGCCTGCTCCTCTACAACTACGACCCCCTGAGCGAGGACAACGCCGAGCGCGATTACGCCATCGCCTGGGTCCAAGCTCGGATCGAGCCGCGCGGCGCGTGGTGTGCGACGAAGGTGTGGTCCGACCTGGGTGTCTCACGGGGCACCAAGATCCACAAACACGTGCCGGCGAGGAACTTCTCGATGAAGAAGTCTCGGCGGGTTCTCGTCAAGCTTGCCTCCCTTGCGAATGGATTCGGGGAGGAGAAGGGCGCGCTGAGGGAAAAGAGGTGGTTCCATCCACGCAAGTGGCGACACTCCAAATCGACGGTTCGAAGGTCGCGCATATTCACTCAGCGTTGGACCGGCCAGCGAGGACGACCCCTGAACCTTACGTCGGGGGCGGAGGTCTCATGGGACGTCGAGGATCCGCCGACCTACGCTTCCGGACTCAGGTATGACTTCGAGAGGAGAGGCAGATGCTAGGCAAGAAGCTAGCATTGGTCGTGGTTGCGGTGGCCCTCGTGCTAACGCCGCTGTCGGCCGGGGCCCAAATGAACCCACGCAGCAAGCCAACGACGGTAGGTCCGTTGTCCTTCGACGGGAATACCTACTCGGGACCGGACTGCAAGGACGGAGAGTTTCGCCGCAACGGCGACACCGGGCGGGTAGTGTCGAAGTGGACCTTCTGCACCTTCTTCTACCGGTACAGCAGGGCCCAGGACAACAACTCCAATCGTGACTTCGGTGCAATGTGGCTCGCGACGCGGGTCAACCCCACCAACGGGTGGTGCGCCCGTCGCGTCATAAGCCTGCTCGGTGTGCAAACGAGCGGCACCGGAAGAGTGCACAAGCGCGCTCCTCAGGGGAGGAGCCGCGGCGCGAACCGTTCTCGCAGAGTGCAAACGAGACTCGTCGTCAATGCCGCCGGCTCGGGCGCGACTAAGAGCGTGCTCAAGAAACACTGGACCCTTCACCGGGGAGAGCTGAAGATCCGTAAGTTCAGGCGAGAAGGCTTTACGAATCTGCGGCTCGGCTACAAGGGTCCCACCAAGAAGACGGCCTCGTTCGCGGCGGCGTTCGAGATGTCATGGCCTCAGGGCGGGAAGCCGCCTTCGATCTTTCCCGAACTGCGCGCCCTGCACGTGAAGCCCTGCTCGACCTGACCCGGCACCCGAAGTCTGACCCGATAAGCACGTGAAATCACGGTGCTCTTGGGTCAGACCTCGGTCGAGAGCCGGCCCCCGCCCTACTTGGACGAGGTCGTCGCCGCTCCAAGCCTCGCCTGGGCTGCGGCAAGCCGCGCCACCGGCACACGGTAGGGAGAGCAGGAGACGTAATCGAGCCCGAGCTCGTGGCAGATCACCACCGAGTCGGGATCGCCCCCGTGCTCTCCACAGATGCCGAGGTGCAGGTTGCGGTTCGCCTCGCGGCCCTCTTCGACGCTGATGCGCATGAGTCTGCCCACCCCCGCCTTGTCGATCGAAACGAAGGGGTTGTAGGGGACGAGCTTGCGTTCTTCGTAGAGGCCCAGGAATTTTCCGATGTCATCCCGGCTGAAACCGAATGCCGTTTGCGTGAGGTCGTTGGTTCCGTAGGAGAAGAAGTCCGCGTGCTCCGCGATCGCGCCCGAATCCATGGCGGCGCGGGGCAACTCGATCATCGTGCCGAACTCGATGTGCAGATCGACGCCTGCCTTCTCGATGATGTCCTTGGCGATTGGCTCGAGCTCTTCGCGCATCTGCTGCAATTCCTCGGCCGTAGCGACTAGGGGAATCATGATCTCGGGTCGTGGATCGAGTCCCCTCTTCTTTAGCTGCACCGCGGCCTCCGTGATAGCCCGCACCTGCATTGCGTAAAGGCCCGGCTTGACGATGCCGAGACGCACGCCGCGCAAGCCCAGCATGGGGTTGGCCTCGTCCAACTCGTTGAGCTTGTCGCGCAACTTCTCGGCGTCCTTCATCGACAACTTCTCGCGGTCGATCTCGACCTTGCGCTTGCCCTTCTGCTGCGCGAGCGCAACTGCTACCTCGACTTCGACGCGATTTGGCAGGAACTCGTTCAGCGGGGGATCGAGCAGGCGGACGGTGACGGGGAGCCCGTCCATTGCCTTGAAGATGCCGAGAAAGTCCTTCTTCTGGAGCGGGGCGAGAACCTTGTAGGCCTCGGCCTCCTCCTCGTCGGTCTCGGCGAAGATCATCGTGCGAACGGCGGCCACCCGCTCGTCCCCGAGGAACATGTGCTCCGTCCGGCAGAGGCCGATGCCCTCGGCACCCCGCGCTCGCGCATTGATGGCCTGTTCGGGGGTGTCTGCGTTTGCCCGGACCCCCAGGTCACGGTTCTCATCCGCAAACGCCATGAAACGCTGATAGGCGGCCCACAGGTCGGAGGCCAGCGCCTCCTTCTCTACCTTTGTCAGCCTCTTGCCCCCCGCCTGCCTCGCCGAAGCGAGCTGGGCGACCTCGAGTTCGGAGGGCTGAGTCTCGAGCTCTTCCGCGTAGACCGTTCCATCCGTGCCGTCGATCGTGACCCAGTCGCCTTCCTTGACCGTCGTCGCCCCGACCCTGAATTGCCCGGCCTTGAAGTCGATACGGACGAGATCGGCGCCGCAGACGGCGGGAATGCCCTCGCCGCGCGCCACAACCGCAGCGTGCGAGTTCGTTCCACCCGCCGACGTCAGGATCCCCTCGCTCGAGACCATGCCGTGATAATCGTCGGGATTCGTCTCCCGCCGAACGAGAATGACCTGCTCGCCCTTCTCGGCCCACTCCGACGCGTCGTCCGCCGTGAACACGGCCCGGCCGACGGCTGCACCGGGGGAGGCGTTGAGGCCCTTGGCCACCGGCGTCTTGGAGTCCTTCAGGTCGGCTCGGATGATCGGCTTGAAAAGCTCGTCTAGCTTTCCGGCCGTGAGACGGTCGCGCACCGCGGTCTCGTCGTCGATGAAGCCCTCTTCGAGCATCTCCTCGGCCATGCGCCACTCTGCGAGCGAGGTCCGCTTGCCCACGCGCGTCTGGAGCATCCATAACTTGCCTTCTTCGATGGTGAACTCGGTGTCGCACATGTCCTTGTAGTGCCGCTCGAGGGTGCCGAAGTGCTCCTTGAGCTCCTGGTAGGCGCGGGGTTGAATCCGGCTCATCTCGGTGATCGGCAGGGTATTGCGGATGCCGGCGACGACGTCCTCACCCTGGGCGTTCTGCAGGTAGTCCCCGTAGGGAGTTCGTTCACCCGTGGCGGGATCGCGCGTGAAGCCGACGCCCGTTCCCGAGTTTTCCCCCTTGTTGCCGAACACCATCGTCTGCACGTTGACAGCCGTGCCGAGATTGTCGGAGATCCGGTTGCGGCGCCGGTAGTCCTGCGCTCGCTTGTTGTCCCACGACCCGAACACGGCTTCGACCGCCTGGTGTAGCTGCTCGGTGGGATCCTGCGGGAACTCCCGCTTGGTGTTCTTCTTGATGATCGATTTGAAGGTCTTTACGAGCTTCTTGAGATCCTTCGTGTCGAGGTCGACGTCGTTAGCGACGCCCTTCTTTTTCTTGGCGTCCTCCAACGCTTCCTCGAAGAGATCGCCGTCCACTCCCATCACCGTCTTGCCGAACATCTGCACCAGACGCCGGAAGCTGTCCCACGAGAAACGGTCCGAGCCCGTTTGCTTGATCAGGCCCTCGACGCTCTCGTCGTTCAACCCGACGTTCAGAACCGTGTCCATCATGCCCGGCATCGAGAACGGGGCGCCCGATCGGACGGATACGAGCAATGGGTCGCGCGCATTCCCGATCTGACGACCCATCTTCTCCTCGAGCTTCTTTCGGTGCTCGGCGACCTGGTCGAGGAGTCCTTCGGGGAACTGCTGCCCCGCCTCGCGATAGGCGTTGCACGCGTCTGTAGTGATCGTGAATCCCGGTGGGACGGGAAGGCCGAGGTTCGTCATCTCGGCCAGGTTGGCGCCCTTGCCTCCTAGAAGATTCTTCTGAGAGGCGTCGCCCTCTTCAAAGTCGTAGACCCACTTGGTCATGAAGCCAAACCCTCCTCAATTGGTTACCCCCCGTTGCCCTTCAACCCCGCCGTGGCCCGCAAGCCAATGTCCACCACGCTGTCCTCATCCTTCTGCAACTCCACGCTTACTTCCGCACGTCCTCCAGAGGGGTCCCATACGAACAGTCGCCACGCGCCCGGGGACAGGTGGTAGCGGAATCGCCCCTGACCGTCACAGACGATCTGGTCAATGATGTCACCCGAGGAGTTGTGCAGCTCGACCGTGGCGGTCTGGGCGGGCTCCCCCGTGGGCCGTGTGACCGTCCCTGACAACGTTGTGCTCATCACAGCCTCTTTCCCAAGAACTCGACGAGTCCCTCGATTGGTATGCGTTCCTGCTCCATCGAATCCCGGTCTCGCACGGTGACCTGGTTGTCCTCGAGCGAATCGAAGTCGAACGTGACGCAGAACGGAGTTCCGACCTCGTCCTGACGACGGTAGCGCTTCCCGATGGAGCCGGTCACGTCGAAGTCGCAGACGAAATGCCTGCGAACCTCGGCGGCAAGCTTCTCCGAGGCGGGTGCGAGGTCCGCGTTCTTGGACAGCGGCAACACGGCGACTTTGTAGGGCGCCAGGCGCTTGTCGATCTTTAGGACCGTTCGCTTCTCGACCTTGCCGGAGGCCGTAGGAGCCTCCTCTTCACGGTACGAGTCGATGAGAAATGCGAATGTCGGCCGTTCCACGCCAACCGCGGGTTCGATCACGTAGGGCACGTACCGCTCGTCCGTCTCGGAGTCGTAGTAGCTGAGGTCCTCACCCGAATGAGCGGCATGAGCCTTCAGGTCGAAATCGGTCCGGTTCGCGATGCCTTCGAGCTCGGACCATCCCATTGAAGGGAACTCGTATTCGATGTCGTAGGTGTCCTTGGCATAGTGGCTCAACTCGTCGGCGTCGTGTTGCCTGAGGCGGAGGTGTTCCTTGTTGATCCCCAGATCGAGATACCAGTTCATACGCTCGTCCAACCAGTACTTGTGCCACTGCTCGTCCGTGCCCGGCTTGACGAAGAACTCCATCTCCATCTGCTCGAACTCGCGCGTACGAAAGACAAAGTTTCCCGGAGTGATCTCGTTGCGGAAGCTCTTTCCCTGCTGAGCGATGCCGAACGGGATCTTCTTTCTCGAGGTCTGCTGAACGGTCATGAAGTCGACGAACATGCCCTGCGCCGTCTCGGGCCGAAGGTAGACGATGTGGGCCGAGTCCTCGACCGGGCCCATGTGGGTCTTGAACATGAGATTGAACTGCCGGGGATCGGTCCAAGTCGGCCCCTGCCCGCAGTTGGGACAAGCCTTGGCGAGGTCGACGTGGTCGGCACGGAACCGCTTGTGGCAATTCGTGCACTCCACGAGCGGATCCGTGAAGGTCGCGACGTGCCCCGACGCCTCCCACACCTTCGGCGACATCAGAATCGAGCTCTCGAGCCCCACGATGTCGTCGCGCGAATGCACGAGCGCCTTCCACCACTCGTTCTTGACGTTGCGCTTGAGCTCGATGCCGAGGGGGCCCCAGTCCCACGCCGAGCGGAGCCCGCCGTAGATCTCGCTCGAGGGGAAAACGATCCCGCGCCGCTTACACAGGTTGACGATGGTGTCGATGGATACGAAGCTCATGAGGGATGATGATAGAGGCAGATGATCGTGGAGGCAGATGATCGTGGAGGCAGATGACCGAGCTCAGCAGTGACCGCCCTCCGTCGGCCGGCAGGCACTTAGCCGGGCCCCCACTTTCGCGCCGAAGACCGGCCTAGGCGGCAGCCATCGAGACCCTTCTCGGCGTTCTCGCCGTTTTCGCCCTCATCCTGATCAACGGGTTCTACGTCGCGGGTGAGTTCGCATTAGTCGCCGCAGATCGCACCAAGATCGAGGCGCTGGCCGAGGAAGGGGACCGGAGGGCCAAGAGCGCGATGGTCGCGCTGCATTCCCTGAGCTTCCAGCTATCGGGAGCCCAGCTCGGCATCACCGTCAGCTCGCTGATCGTGGGTTTCATCGTCGAACCGACGGTGGGCCGCGCCTTGGAGCCCCTCATTCAGGCACTGGGCGTCCCCGAGAGCTCGAGGCTGGGCATCTCGCTCGCCATCGCCCTGGCTCTCGCGACCGCGGCCCAGATGGTCATTGGCGAGCTGGTCCCCAAGAACCTCGCCCTGGCCAAGCCGGTCGGCCTGGCGCTGTGGATCTCGGGTCCCATGCGCCTGGCCAATCTGGCCACCAAGCCGCTCATCATCTTTCTCAACAACTCCGCCAACTGGACCGTCCGGCGATTGGGCATCGAGCCTCAGGAGGAGCTCAACTCGGTGCGGTCGCTGGAGGAGATCGAGCTTCTCATCGAATCTTCCCTTCACGGTGGCGAACTCGAGCCCGCGGAGTTCGCTCTTCTGGCGCGCTCAATCTCATTCGGAGACAAAGACGTCGAAGACGCACTCGTTCCTCGTACCGCCGTCGAATCCGTCGCGGAGCAGGACACGCTTGACGATCTGATCCGCAGGGCCCTGGACACCGGCCACTCGCGTTTTCCGGTGACGGGGCGGGATATCGATGACATCGTCGGGATGGCGCACATCAAGGACATCTACCGAGTTTCTCCCGCCGAGCGCGCCACCACTCCGGTGGCAAGCATCGTGCAGGACGCCATCGTGGTTCCCGAGTCCCGCAATCTCGGATCCATGTTGCTCGAGATGCGCAAGACACGGCGGCAGTTGGCGGTGGTTATCGATGAGTACGGAGGTACCGCCGGCATCGTTACGCTCGAGGATCTTCTCGAGGAGATCGTGGGCGAGATCGAGGACGAGTACGACGCGGCCCCCACCACCGTCCCGTTGACCTCCTCTCCTCAGGGGGTACACGTGGTCTCGGGCATGCTGCATCCCGACGAGCTCGAAGAGTTGACGGGCTTCGAGATGCCCGAGGGCGACTACGAAACGCTGGCGGGCTTCCTCCTCAGCCTCTTCGAGCGCATACCCGATCAAGGGGATCACATCGCCTACGGCGAGTGGGAGTTCAAGATCGTGGCCATGGACGGCAAGCGCGTTGCGCGCGTCCTGATCGCGAGCCCTGCCGAAGTCGTACAGCAACAAAACGGATCATCGTGAGTCCCTGGCCGCTGCTCATCACCTTCTTGCTGTTGATCCTCAACGGGTTCTTCGTCGGCGCCGAGTTCGCGCTGACCGCAGCCCGTCGCACCAAGCTCGCGCAGCTGGAGGCCTCGGGCAGCCGCCGAGCGACGGCCGCCATGAAATCCATCCGAGAGCTCTCCCTGATGCTCGCGGGGGCCCAGCTCGGCATCACCATGATGTCGTTGGGACTCGGTTACCTGTCCGAGCCCGCCGTGGCGTCGTTGATAGAGCGCGCCCTGGTGGGCATCGCCGAGCTGCCCGAGACGCTCCTCCATTCGATCTCCTTCGTGGTGGCCCTCGGCATAGTCGTGTTCCTGCATATGGTCGTGGGCGAGATGGCGCCCAAGAACATCGCAATCGCCGAGCCCGAGCGCAGCGCCCTCGCCATCGCTCTGCCGTTCCGCGCCTTCGTGAACGTGTTTCGACCGTTCATCTACCTGATGAACGCCGCGGCCAACGGCACCTTGCGGCTGTTGCGGGTCGAACCAGTCGAGGAGTTGAACCCATCGCACACGGCTCAAGAGATCGGAGCCATGATCGCCGAGTCTGCGCGCGAGGGACTGCTCGAGGGCTTCGAGCACAAGTTGTTGACGGGAGCGATTGGCTTCAGCGAGCTGGACGCGGCGGCGGTCATGGTGCCTCGAACCGAGCTAATCGCAATCCCTTGGAACGCAACGCCTGAGGAGATCGAGCGCACGGTGCTCGACACCGGTCACTCACGCTTTCCCGTCTATCGCGAAAACCTCGACCAGGTCCTCGGCTTCTTCCATTCCAAGGACCTCTTGAAGATCCCGCCGGGGAGGCGGGACCGGCCGCTGCCGCCTCAGTTCGTCCGTCAGATGCTGATCGTGCCGGAATCCCGCAAGCTCCACCCATTGCTGTTCGATATGCGCAGGCAGAGGCGTCACTTCGCGATGGTCATCGACGAACACGGGGGCACGGCGGGGTTGGTGACGATCGAGGACCTCGTCGAGGAGCTGGTCGGCGAGATTCGCGACGAGCATGACAACGCTGAGTCCGAAGTCGAAAAGGTCGCTGAGGGTCGCTTCTTGGCACCGGGCTCGTTGAGAGTGCACGAGGCGGCCGACTCCATCGGCCTCGAGCTTCCGGAGGGTGACTACGAAACCATCGCAGGGTTCCTCATGGACAGGTTGCAGCGCATCCCGAAAAGCCGGGACGAGGTCGTCCACGACGGCTGGACCATCCGGGTCACATCAACGCATCGCCGGCGCGTCGTTCAGGTCCAGATCGAGGGAAGCTCGGACCCAGTGGACCGCGAGGGAAGGCACTCGAAGACAGGTGCGTCGTAGGGGGTCAAGCGCCGCTCTCTCGATTGACCTCCCCCGCGTCGACGGGTGCAGGGCGAGTCGAGCGCGCCGGTAGACGTGCGTTCCAGTCGTAGATGACGGACGTGCGGAGGACGACGTCCTGAAGAGACCGGTTATGGCTGCTGAAGAGGGACCATAGAAGGCCGACGGGGAAGACAACACAGGCCAGCGCTCTCAACAAGGCCCCGCCGGAACGCATCAACTCGCCCCGGTGATTTACGACTCGGAGTCCCATCACCTGCTTGCCGATCGTTCGTCCGGTCGTCGCCCACCCGACCCAGAGATAGATGGTGAGTAGGGCTTCACCGAGGAGAACGGCACCCAGGGGGCCCGGAATGGACAACGCAAATGCTCTGTCACCCAGGGACGCGATGAGAGACCACCCCAACACGACTCCGGCGGTCGCGAGCGCGGCCACGCCCAAATCGATGATGGAAGCAAGCGTTCGCGATACGGGCCCGGAGCGCAGACCCTGAAAGGCTCTCGCTCGCGCGGGCAGGACCTCCGTCACGAGAGTTCCGCTTCGTTCTTGGCGCTGGTCGACTCGGGTTCACCCGGAGCGTCCAGGTGTCGCCTCCGCCGCCGAATGATGCGGTCGACCGTACGAGCTACGACCCGATCCGCGTCGACGCTCACGTACCGCACCTCGTCGATTGCGTCTCCCGTCAGCGTGCCCGTCGACTGCCGAATGAGGTCCGCGATGTCTATCTCGGCGAGAACCTCCTCGACCAGCTTGGGTAGATCGAGTCTCAGGATGAGGGAGTCCAGATCCAACCTCTCGGCCACACGATCCACGTCGATCCGTTCGGCCAGTTCATCCAGATCGACGCTCTCGCCCACCAGCGTCGTCAGGTCCAGGGGCTGGAGCACGGCTCGCACGATCTGCGGCTCGAGTTCTCGAATGAAGGCGGCCGCGGCCCCTATCGACTCGGCCTCCGCCGCCCTCCACTTTCGGTCTGAGTCGGCAAGGCCCCGGCGAAGAGGTTCCTCGAGCGGCCGGACCACAGGTGCAATGGCGCGCACGGCGGGTGCCCCCACCGCTTCGACCATCCTCGTGGCCAGCGCAGAGGCGCGTCTGGCTCCGCTTAGGGACAAGCCAAGGACCGCGCCCGGGACGAGCCTCAGCAGAGAGGGATCGGCACGACGCTGGATAGCTCCCGACAGCGAGCGACTTCGTTGCAGAGCGTTGGCCGTCAGGGCCGCGGCCCCAAGCGTCGTGCCTACTGCGACACGGACGGCGTGCCGCGCAACGCCCCGAGAATCTCGCGGGACAACGACCAGTTCGGCGTTCGTCGGTGCGAGATCCTCTTCCATTTGCGAGCTCCTCCCCGACCAAGGGTAGCCATCGTCCTCTCTGGCAGCAACGCACTCCGGCCCTCTACCATGCGCTCTCTTTCAGATCGCGTCAGAAGAGCAACGTGCCGACCGCGAAGCCCACGATTCCACCAACTAGAGAGACGGCCAGCGACCGCTTGGGGCTAACGAGCAGGGCGCCGAGCGATGCAACGAGGATGGGACCGCCGGTCGGCGCCCCTTCCTCGGTGATGAGCGTCAGGGTAGCGAGACTTGCGAATATCGGAGCCGGCATACGGCCGAGAACAACCTCGAGCCGGCCGCTGGGTCGCGGGAGGATCGCCAGAGCGGCAGCTCGACTGCCGTACGTTATCAACGCGATTGCGGCGACTAGGAGTGGGCTCAAGCCTGATTCTCTCCACCGGATCGAGCGTCCTCCGAGGACCCGGGAAGCGCAACGAGAACACCCGCGATCACGGGGGCGAGCGCGCGAATGTCGGGCAGCATGATGGCGACGGCCGCGGTGAGCACAGCGGCTGCGAGGGCGCGAATCACCAGCGTCCCGGTCGTCGCTGCCAGAGATGCAAGTCCAATGAACAGCACCGGGAATATCGCGTCGGCGAGACCTTCGACGCCGGAGAACCCGGCGCCGAGAACGCCGATCAGAGTGCCGACCTGCCACGCGAGATGGCACGCGATCCCCGAAACGAACAGCGTGCGCTCGGCCCCCGCTTCCTCGGAGGCCGCCACGGCGAACCCGAACGTCTCGTCGAGCAACGTGAACGCGAGCCCCGCGCGCCTCAGACGAGAACCGCCGATCCGTGGACGGAGCACCGCGCCCATCACGAGGTGACGCAGGTTGAGCGTTCCTGCGGTGAGAAGCAACGCGGGCGCTCCCGCCCCCGCGCTGAGAAGCCCCACGACCGCGAACTGCAAGGCACCCGAGAAGATGAACATCGACGACGCGATGGTCATCGGAGTTCCGATCAGGGGTTGAGCAGCAGCTCCGTACAGAGTTCCAAACACGACGATCGCGCCCGCCGCGGGAAGGCTGGTTATCAGGATGCTCCGAACGACCCTGACCGATCCCCTGGAGCTCATGCCGATCACCGTAACCTACTAAGAGTCTTTACTGGTTAGGTAGGCCGGACGCCCGATCTGCGGGGGAAGCAGGGGATCGGGCACCGGCTCACCGGGCTCGAGGGTGAGGGGGACCACCCCGGCCCAAACTCCGAGTTCGAGGTCCTCGTCGTCGTCGACCGGAGGACCGGACCGTATCTTGGCCGATGCCTCGTCGAGAGCGAGAGCGAGAACCAGGGACTTGTTGAACTCCTTCAGGGACGGCTTGCGCACGTCGTCCCAGCGGCCCTCACCAAAGCGCTCGACGAGCGCCCTCAGCGCGCCGAGTTTTTCCTCCGTGTCGGTCACCTCGACGGCCCGGCCCATCACCACTACCGACCGGTAGTTCATCGAATGGTGGAAAGCCGAGCGAGCGTAGACGAGCCCATCGAGATGAGTCACCGTGAGGCAGACGGGCAGCGGTCTTTTGAGCGTCTTCAGCATGCGGCTGGCGGGCGAGCCATGGAGGTAGATCCGATGGTCGACGCGCGCGTACATCGTCGGCAGAACGACCGGGCCTCCTCCGTTGACCTCGCCGTTGCCCGGAGAGACGAACCCGAGGTGACAGACGAAACCGGCATCCAGGATCTGGTCGATTCCGTTGCGGTCGTAACTCGCTCGCTCCGGTGCCCTTCTGACCTCAACCCGTTCGCTCGGCGCGAGAGCCATCCCTTGCTCCTTCCAAGCAGTTTGTTATATAACAAAGATGTGTCTGTATCACGACGTTACCAGTTGAGCGGCTCCACCGCCAGAGAGATCGCGGCCAGCATCGAGACCGGCATCAGACAGGGGCACCTCAACCCCGGCGACGGCCTTCCCACGGTTCGTGCCGCGGCCGCCGTTCTCCGTGTCTCTCCCGTGACGGTCGCCTCCGCTTACCGTCTGCTGAAGACCAGGGGGTTCGTCTCGGCCGACGGACGGCGGGGAACTCGCATCACCCAGGCTCCGGCACTCACCCTGAGGCACAGCGCTCCCCTGCCCGAAGGTGTGCGCGACCTGGCCCAGGGAAATCCGGACCCCGATCTGCTTCCCAGCTTGGCCGGCGCGCTCGAGGCCGTCGATCCCGCCCCGAGCCTCTACGGCGAATACGCGAACCTCCCCGAGCTGATCGAGGTGGCTCGTTTAGACCTCGTCGCGGATGGGATCGACGCATCGTCGCTTGCCGTTGTCGGCGGAGCGGCCGACGGCATGGAGCGCGTGCTCGGGGCCAACCTGAGGCCCGGGGACAAAGTCGCAATCGAGGACCCGTCGTTCACGCGCGTCATCGACTTGATGGGAGCGATGGGGTTCACCCCGCTACCGATCGCGATTGACGAATTCGGGATGCTGCCCGGGGCACTGGGGGGCGCGCTCGATACGGGTGCCAACGCGGTCATCATCACGCCGCGCGCGCAGAACCCAACCGGAGCGGCCCTCGACGCGAATCGGTCGAAGCAGCTGCTCGCGGTGCTGGCAATGAGGCCCGACGTCCTCGTGATCGAAGACGACCACGCCGGCCCCGTGGCCGGACCCTCCGAGGAAGCGGGGGTCCTCACGCTCTGCGCCGACCGGCTGCGCTGGTCGACCATTCGGTCGGTGTCGAAGTTTCTCGGGCCGGACCTTCGTCTGGCGGTATTGGCCGGGGATCCCGTGACGGTTGCGCGCGTCGATGGGCGCCAGCGCATCGGCACCGGTTGGGTGAGCCACATCCTTCAGCAGATAGTCGCCCACCTGTGGAGCGATCCGAAAGCTCCCCAGCTCTTCGCTCGAGCCAAGGCGTCGTACTCCTCTCGACGAGAGAGCCTGGTGGACGAGCTGATGAAGCGGGCCATCGCGGCCACCGGCCGGTCCGGACTGAACGTCTGGATCGAGGTTGCCGAGGAGGCCGAGACCGTGCGCGCCCTGATGCAGCGCGGCTGGGCGGTTGCCCCAGGAGAGCGCTACCGCATGGAGTCTCGTCCCGCCCTGCGCGTCACGTCGGCGGCCCTGAGGGAGGGTGAGGCAGAGACCTTTGCCGAGGATCTCGCCGCGATTCTTCGGCCGCAGGCTAGGACGTACTCCGCGTAGCTGCTCGTTCGCGTAACCTCCTGTCCATGGAAAGAAGCTCGCTCATCGAGGCGCGCCCACACCTAAGGCGGGCGGTCGTCTATGGAGTCGTTGCGATCGCGGGTCTCGTGCTGGAGTCGTTGCCCTTTGGCTTCGGAGGAGTCGAAGAAGCCATCCCCTACCTGAGCGCAGTGATCTTTGCGCTGGCCGGAATCGCCGCGTTCCGAGCGGCGGCACGAGCCACCCGTACCCTGTCGAGTCACAGAGTCGGCGACACGCGCGGAACCGCTTTATCCTTTCTCATAAAGGTAATTGGTTACTTCGTCGTGCTTCTCACCGTCCTGGGTCTTCTCGACCAGGACTTGACCGGCCTTCTTCTCGGAGGGGCCATCACCGGAGTCGTGCTCGGCATCGCCGCTCAACAGACGCTGGCGAACTTCTTCGCCGGACTCGTCCTCGTCACTGTCCGACCGCTTGAGATCGGCGAGCGCGTCGTTCTTCGTTCCGGCCCCCTTGCGGGCGAGTACGAGGGCATCGTCACCGATCTCGGCATCTTCTACGTCGACATGGTCACGGCTCAGGGACCGGTGAAACTTCCCAACGCGGGCGTGCTCGCGGCCGCGGTCGGTCCGGGAGCACGCGCTCCCAAGGAGGAGGAACCGGAGGCCGACGAAGGGCTTAGTTCTTAGAGACCGCCGAACCGCCTCTTGCGTCCCGAGTAATCGCGCAGAGCCTCGAACAGCGCGTGCCGGTCGAAGTCGGGCCACAGCGTCTCCGTGAAGTAGAGCTCGGCGTACGCGCCCTGCCACAGCAGGAAGTTACTCAGCCGCATCTCCCCCGATGTCCTAATCAAGAGGTCGACGTCCGGGGCGTCGGGGGCATAGAGATGATCGGCGACGGATCCCTCCCCATCGCGTTCGCGCAGTCGTTGGGCCGCGTCGTCGAGCTCGGCTCTTCCGCCGTAGTTGAAGCAGGTCAGGAGATCCATGCGGGTGTGATGGGCGGTCCTTCGTTCCGCCTCGTCGAACTCCTCGAGCACGTCGGGAGGAACGAGCTCGCGCCGGCCGATTCGCCTGATGCGCACGCGTCGTTCGTCGAGCTCGTCGCGCCGCTGGCGCAGCAGCGCTCGGTTGAAGTTCATGAGGAAGTCGACCTCTTCGGGGGGCCTGTTCCAGTTCTCGGTCGAGAAGCTGTAGACGGACAGATAGCGGATGCCGGCCTCGAGAGCGCCCTCGACCACGTCGAAGAGCGCCTTCTCCCCCATCTCGTGTCCCTTTGTCCGAGGTAAGCCGCGCTGCTTCGCCCAACGTCCGTTGCCGTCCATGATGATTGCGACGTGGGCGGGAATCCCCTCCGATACAACGTCCATGACGGGTGAGCCTA
>WHSV01000013.1:24287-53848 GCA_009379915.1 Actinomycetota bacterium
TAGGTCGCGAGGAGGGCGAGGCTGTGCAGGGGCCGTTCGAGGTGATACTCCGCATACCGTCGCAGCGCGTGCGTGACGTCTATGGTTGCCTGCTTCTCGGCGCTCGCCCCGAAGTCGCACGACAGCAGGTGCGCGAGCAGTTGCAGTCGGTCGGGACTCAACTTGAAGGCGCTCTCGTCTTCGAAGCGACAGGTGACACAAACCGCTCCCCCAAGCTGTGGGCCGAAACCAACCAGCTCACCGTCGTCGCCGCACCCCGCACACACCATGAGGCTCGGGTGATAGCCGGAGACCGACAGGAGCTTGACCATGAACGCGGGAACCGTGGTCTCGATCCTTCCCCGAGCCAGGGCCTGCAGGCCGCCCAAGAGAAGCGAATACGTCTGGAAGGCGCGCTCGCGCTCCTCGGACACCTTGTCCACGACGTCGGCCAGCGCACTGGCGGCCGTGTACGCCGCGTAGTCGTCACGGACTGCAGAAAACGATTCGATGACACTCGCTCCCGTGATGGTGTCGAGGCTTCGACCCCTGTAGAACATCAGATCGACGAGCGTGAATGGCTCGAGCCGTCCGCCGAAACGACTCTTGGTCTTGCGAACGCCCTTAGCGACCGCGCGCACCTTGCCGTTGTTGCGCGTGAAGATGGTGACGATGCGATCCGCTTCGCCAAGCTTGATACGACCGAGGACGACCCCCTCGTCCTTGTAGAGACCAGGCATCGTCCCAGCGTAGCCGTGGCCACCCGCAGGAAGCCGACTATCGAGCGTTTTCGCCGCCCTCTCAGAATGGCCACCCGGCGCCCTCGTTGGCGCCGTCGACCTAAGCGATGCCGATCCGCAGGTTGCGGATCTTCTGCGTGCCGTTCTCGTTCACGTAGTCGAAGGTCACGCGCTGCCCGGGTCTGAGAAACCGGAACATCTCGGACGAGTCCATGACATCGCTGTCGATCGGGTACTCGACCTCGCCGTCGTCCGACACGAGCGTCCCCGTCCTGGTCAACGAGTCGTATCTCTTAACCGTGGCCTGTGGCATGAGCCGAGAATACCGGGTTGGCTCGTTCTTTGACCCTCAGGTGTCGCATGGTGCACCCCTCGGGGTCACGGAATGAAGATCACCGGAGTCGGACCCCAGAAAATCGGGCCCAAGAACAAATCAGCCTCGTCGATGCTGGTTTCGTGCCGGGCACCCCCAATCCGCGCGGCAACACTCGGCCGACAAACCGCGCAATGGACCTTATCCCCCGAACCCCAGCCGTTCCAGAGCGTGGGCCCGGCGCTGCCAATCCTTCTCGACCTTCACCCGCAAGTCGATGAAGACCCTGCGCCCGAAGAGGACCTCGATCTCCTCTCGGGCTTCGGTCCCGACGGCCTTGAGCGTCTCGCCCTTGTGGCCGATCACGATCCCCTTTTGCGAATCACGCTCCACGAAGATCCGAGCATGGATCTCGAGGAGGCCATCGACCCGCTCCTCGTAGTCTTCGGTCACCACCGCGATCGAGTGAGGGAGCTCGTCGTGCGTGCGGCGCAGGAGTTTCTCGCGCACTAGCTCCGCAACGAAGACGGGGGGCGGTTGGTCGGTGTTCGTTCCGGGTGGGTAGAACATCGGGCCGGCCTCGAGACGTTCGAGGACGAGATTGCGAACGATCTCGACGCCATTCCCCGTCTTGGCGGACACGGGGACGAACTCGTCGAAGTCGCCGAGGCGGGAGGCGGCCGCCAGAGCCTCCACAATCTGCTCTCTTTTCATGAGATCTGCCTTGTTCACCAGGCAGATCGTGGAGAGCTTCGCCGAGCGCAGATCGCTTGCGACCCGCGCGTCGCCGCGACCGACGCCAGAGGCCCCATCGACGACGAATAGTGCCAGGTCGACGTCGGACCAGGCCTGTCGAACGACCTCGTTGAGTCGCTCACCAAGCAAGGTGCGCGGCTTGTGATAGCCGGGCGTATCGATAAAGACAGCCTGGGCGTCGGGGAGATTGAGGATTCCCCTCACCGCGCTACGAGTGGTCTGTGGTTTGTCGGAGGTAATTGCGACCTTGCCCCCGACCAATTGGTTCACGAGCGTGGACTTGCCGGTATTGGGTCGGCCGACAATGGCGGCAAAGCCGGAGTGGAAGGTTGATGGCTGCTCGACGGGCATGCCGCTCATGACGATTCGGCGTGCTCTTCCACCGGCGCCTCGACTCTGCGGATGACGACCTTCTGAATGCGGCGACCGGTCACCTGCTCTGTCTGAAACTCGATGGCAGCGAAGCGCACGGTCTCGCCGGGGACGGGCACTCGTCCGGTCAGTTCGTATACCAGGCCCCCAACCGTGTCCCAGTCGTCGTCGGGAAGCTCGGTCCTCAGCAACTCGTTCACCTCGTCGATGGGCATCCTGGCGTCAACTCGAATCACGCCGCCGCCGAGCGGCTCGACAAGCGGCTCCTCCTTGTCGTACTCGTCGACGATCTCGCCAACGATCTCCTCGACCAGGTCCTCGATGGTGACGAGACCGGCCGTGCCACCGTACTCATCGATCACGATGGCCATGTGGACGCGCTGCTCCTGCATCTCGCGCAACAGTTCAGCCAGCTTCTTTTGCTCGGGCACGAAGAGCGGTGCCCGAGCCAGGGATGCTGCTCGTATGCCGCCGTCTTCGGTCGAGCGTTTGAGAAGATCCTTCGCGTACAGAACACCCACGATGTTGTCGGTATCGCCCTCGTAAATAGGAATGCGCGAATAACCAGCTTGCGTGATCGTTTCGAGAGCGTGCTCGAGCGTGGCATCTGACGCGAGCACGACCATGTCGGGGCGAGGAACCATGACCTCGCGCACGATCGTGTCGCTGAACTCGAAGACCGAGTGAATCAGCTCCTGCTCCTCCTCTTCGCCCTCCTCGTCGTCATCCGTTGTTCCGACCAGCTGCCGCAAGTCCTCCTCCGAGACGAAGGGGCCGTCGGGCAGTCGGCGGCCGGGGAGCAACAGCATCACGAAGTTCGAAGCTATGACCAACAGCCTGCTCAAGGGTCGCAACAACCGGCCGAGCAGATAAATAGGCCGCGCAACGAGAAGGGCACAGCGGTCGGTGTGTTGCACGGCGAGGGACTTGGCCGGTAACACCGCAATGACGTAGAGCACGACGGTGACTCCAAGGGCCGCGACGACCTCGCCTGCACCTGAAAAGGCATCGATCGCCAATCCGGTCGCGAGCACGGCGGCGGTGACTTGGGCGACGAGCATAAGCAGCCAGACCACGTTCTTGTAGGGAGCAGGATCCTCGACGATCAGCAAGAGGTACTCCGACGAGCTCTTCTTCTCCTGCACGAGGTGGTGCGCCTTGCCTCGACTCACCCGGTCGATGGCGGTCTGAGCCATGGTCAACAAGCCTGCCAGGAGTACGAGCACGCCAATTCCGGCGATCGTCAGTCCTGTGCCCAACTTAGTTAGCCCGCCTTGCGTCTCGATTGAACTCGTCGAGTACCTCGCTCACACGCTTGTCCATGCGCTCCTTCTCGGAGGCCACCTTGTGGTCGTACCCAAGCAGATGCAAGGTACCGTGCACGACCAAGACCTCGAGCTCACGATCGAGTGAATGGTCCAACTTCTCGGCATTTGACTTGGCAACGTCGGGGCACAACACAACGTCACCGACCATGGTCGAATCCTCATCCCCTTCGAGCATGGGAAATGCCAGGACATCGGTCGCGTAGTCGTTCTTTGCGAAACGAGAGTTCAACTTGCGCATGTGCTCCCCGTCGATGACCAGGATCGAAAGCTCGGCCTCGTCGTCAACCTTTTCTGAGTCGAGAACGTGGCGAGCGAGCGCAGAGAGGCGCGCCTCGTCGATTGGAACGGGCTGTTCGTTGGCTAAGAAGACGTCCATTCGAGCTAGTGCTCCGTCCAATGACGTTTGCGAGATTCTGGCGAGTGAAAAGCAAGTATCGCAAGGCCGCAGGGAGGGTGCGTACCTGGAAGGTACGCACCCGACTGAGAACGCCGCGAGACGCCGCCTTTTCGCCGCCAGAATCCCCAAGATGTTGTTGGGCGGGGCACCTCATCCGCCTCTGCCGGCGGTGGAGCCCTCTGCATAGATCTGGTAGGCCTCGACGATGTCCTGCACGATCTTGTGTCTGACGACGTCACGTCCGTCGAGGTTGACGATGCCAACTCCGGCGATCTTCCCGAGGATCTCCTGCACCACGATCAGGCCCGAACGAGCTCCGGATGGAAGGTCGATCTGCGTCACGTCGCCTGTCACCACGGCCTTTGAACTGAAGCCCAGGCGCGTGAGGAACATCTTCATCTGTTCGGGCGTCGTGTTCTGAGCTTCATCAAGGATGATGAACGAGTCGTTGAGCGTGCGGCCACGCATGAACGCGAGCGGCGCGATCTCGACGGTGCCCTGCTCGACGTAGCGGTGAAAGGTCTCCGGCTCGAGCATTTCGTAGAGAGAGTCGTACAGGGGTCTCAGATAGGGATTGATCTTCGCCGAGATGTCACCGGGTAGAAAGCCGAGCCGCTCGCCCGCCTCAACGGCCGGGCGCGTCAGGACGATGCGCGACACCTCTCCCGCCTTTAGTGCCCGGATCGCCAGGGCGACCGCGAGGTAGGTCTTCCCCGTCCCCGCGGGTCCCACGCCGAGCACGATGGTGTTCTCGCGAATCTGGTCCACGTACCGTTTCTGGCCCGAGGTCTTGGGCCGAATCGGCTTGCCGGAGTGTGTGACCACCACGGTGTCGCCGAGCACCACGGAGGGCTTGGCCCGCGCGTCGCCCTTCACGATCTCAATTGATCGGGTGACCGAGTCCTTGGTGAGCACGTGGTCCTGGTCGAGCATGCTTATCAACTCTTGAAAGAGATTCGAGACGCGCTCGGTTTCCTGCGCGCCTCCGGAGATGACGATTTCGTTGCCTCGCACGAGAATGCGGGTGTCGAACGCCCCTTCTACGAGCTTGAGGAGTTCGTCTCCAGCCCCCACCAGCCGCACCATGTCGTGCTGGCCGGGCACAAGGATCTTTACTTGCGTTGTGGTTAGCATCAGACCGCCTCAGTGTACCTGCGTGTCATTAATGGAACCCATCATCCCGGGGGCCATGCCATTGCTCGCCCGCCGAGGAGATGGAAGTGAAGGTGCAAAACGCTCTGACCGGCATCGGGACCGACGTTGGTCACAATCCGGTAGCCACCGTCGGTTCCCTCGCGGCCGGCGATCGTGCTCAAGGCAATGAGCATCTCCGACAGAACACCAGCATGGTCGCGCGTGAGCTCATCTACCGAGGCCACGTGCTCCTTCGGAACTGCTAGAACGTGCAGAGGAGCGGCGGGATTGATGTCCCTGAAGACCATGATGTCGTCGGACTCGTGCACGATGTCTGAGTCCAGCTCCTTTCGAGCGATCTTGCAGAAGAGACAGTCGGTCACTACGCACTCCCTTTCGACGAGGCGTTCATGTCGGGCAGGCGTGCTTCGAGTCCATCGGCTCGAACTCGCACACCTACAACGGTTGCCATCCGACCCAGCAAGCTCTCGTTTCCGTTTCGCTCGAACCACACCCGAACGAAGTCACCTGTCTGGCCCGAGCAGACCGTCACGCCGTCGACCGGGCGCTCCTCCTCGACGAGCACCTCGAGCGGACGGCCAATGTGGTCACCGAGAAAATGCGAGCGAATCTCGTTGCCCAAGCGGATCAGACGCTTGGAGCGATCGCGCTTGACGTTTCCGGGGACCTCGTGGTGAGGCAGGGCAACCGCGGCCGTGTCGGGCCGTTCTGAGTACCTGAAAACGTGCAGCTTCGAGAACTGCACATCGCGCACGACATCCATCGTGCGGTCGAACGCGGCCTCGCTCTCGCCGGGAAATCCGACGATGATGTCGGTCGCGAGCGCCAAGCCCTTTATCCGATCAGTCGCCCTCTCGACCGATTCCATATAGCCCCTCAAGTCGTAGGGCCGGTTCATGGCCGTGAGCACCTCGTCGTCGCCGGCCTGTAGGGGAACGTGCAGGAAACGACAGATCCGAGGTTCGGCGGCGATGAAATCTACTACTTCGTCGGTCAGGTGCTGGCTGAGAATCGACGACAGCCTCAGGCGCCAGACACCGTCGATGTCGAGGATCCTTCCCATGAGGCGAACGAGATCATGTTCGTCGCCTCCCTCGTCGTAGCGGTATTTGCCGAGGTGAACACCGGTCAGAACGATCTCGCGCGCGCCGGCGTCGACCTTGGCCCGGGCCTCCTCGATGAGCCCGTCCTCCTCGATCGAGCGAAGGGGCCCCCGCGTGGTTGGGATGATGCAGAAGCTGCACCATTCGTCGCACCCGGTTTGGGCTTTCAGGTTCGCGCGCACGCGGTAGGGAAGGGATCGTTTCCTCGGGGCGGGCTCGGCCGGACCGCAGACAGAAGAACCTCGCATGCCAATCTGCAGAAGCGGCTCGGGGCGCTTTCCCAATGCTTCGAGGAAGCTCTCTTTGTCGTCGTTGCTGAGGATCGCATCGACGCCTTCGATGGCCTCGATCTCCTCGCGGTTGGATACGGCGTAGCACCCGATGACCACGACCTTCGCATCTGGGTTGTGCTTGACCGCCTTGCGAATCGCCTGACGAGAAGCCTTGGTTGCCTCACGGGTAACGGTGCAGGTGTTGATGACCACCATGTCGGGAGATTCGCCAGGGGCCGCAACCTCGATCCCCTGGGTCGTGAGATCCTCGGCCATCGAATCGGACTCCGCCTGATTGAGACGGCACCCGAGTGTGGTGAAGGCGACTTTTCCCATCGTTTGCAACCTATCCGTTTCCCTCACACTCCGACGTCCTTTCGGGGCGTCTCCCACTCACGCCGGCGCCGAAGCGCCGCCGTCGGGTAATGCCCGCGATCGTCGAGACGATCGCTTTCTGGCCGTTTCCCGCGATCGTCGAGACGATCGCCTTCTTTCCGTTTAGCCGATGAGCCCGTAATGAAAGAGCAAGGCCGATGTCGCTGCAAAGGCGGCGTTCTCGGTGCGGAGGATACGCGGGCCAAGCGACACGAGCTGCGCACCTGCATCGGCCAGTGCCTCCGCCTCGGCACGCTCCAATCCCCCCTCTGGGCCGACTACCAGAGCCACTCGCTCCGCGGGAGACATCAGAGCGGTCCGAAGAGGCAGCGACGCCTCCTCCCACAGACAGGCCGCCAATGGCTCGCGACCGATGCGAGCAACGAGATCGGAGAAGTCGAGGCCGGCCTTGGTTCCCATCACGAAGGGATTACGTGACTGCTTCGCAGCAGATCGGGCGATCGTCGACCAGCGTTCGTCGAGACGCTTCACCTTCTGCTCGTCCCAGCGAGCGACACTTCGAGAGGACTGGAACGCGTACGTTTCGGCCACACCGAGTTCGGCCAGTCTCTCCACCACCGTAGCCACCTTGGACGACTTCGCCGTTCCCTGGTAGACGACCACGTCGGGCCTCTGACGCCTGTGAACCGACCGTTCGACGACCTCGGCGACAACGGATTCTTCGTCGACCGAACGCACGGCACAACGCGCCACGATGCCCTCTCCATCTGTAACCGTGATCACGTCGGGCGGCGAGACCCGAAGAACGCGAAGCGCGTGATGCGACTCGTCCTCCGGAAGCCGAACGTCCCCCGTCGTCCAGCATTGCGGTGGAGCAACGAACCAAGGTTCCACCTACGACCGACGATTCCGTACTCGCACGTGATCGATGGCGCTTACTTGAACGCCTCCTTGACTCGGTCGAAGAAGCTCCTCGAACCGGCAGACTCTCCGCGCATGTCCGCGAATTGGGCCAGAGCCTCGGCCTGCTCGGGCGTCAGCTTCCTCGGCGTCTCGACTCGGAGAAGAACAACGAGCTCGCCGCGCCGCCCGCTGCGAAGGTGCGGCATGCCCCGGCCCTTGAGTTTCACGACCTCTCCCGACTGCGTACCCGGCTTGATGTCGAGGTTCTCTGCGTCCTCGATGAGCATGGGCACTTCGATCTCGCCGCCGAGGGCGGCAATGGTCATAGGTACGGTCACCTCGCAGCCGAGGTCTTCTCCGGCGCGCTTGAAGACAGGATGCTCTGCGATCCGGATCGCGACGTAAAGATCCCCTGATACGCCCCCGCGCGATCCAGACTCGCCGCGCCCACTCACTCGGAGCTGGGCTCCGTCGTCAACCCCTGCCGGAATCTGAACGGTCAGCGTGTCGGTTATCGGCACGCGACCGGTCCCACGGCAGTTCTTGCAGGGATCGAGAATGCGTTCGCCGGCGCCTCGACAGGTAGGGCATGTATGAGAAGTGACCATGTTGCCCAGCATCGTCCGGCGCACCGTTCGTATCTCACCCGCTCCACCGCAGTCCTCACACGTAACGGGCGAGGTTCCCGGTCGAGCACCAGATCCCTCACAGTCAAGGCACGTCGTGAGAGTCGTTACCTCGACGTCTTTCTCGATTCCGAGCGCCGCTTCCTCCAGCGTCAGCGTGACCTCGGCCAGCACATCTGAGCCGCGCGCGCGTCCGGTGCGGCTCTGTGGTCCACCCGCACCCCCGAAGAACTGCGAAAAGAGATCCGAGATGTTGCCGAAGTCCCCGAAATCTCCGAATCCCGCGCCGGCTCCGGCACCGCGTTCGTCGCCGAAGGTATCGTAGTTCCTTCTCTTGTCAGGGTCCGACAGAACCGCGTAAGCATGTCCTATCTCCTTGAAGCGTTCCGCCGCGTCTGGATCGCCGGAATTCGCGTCGGGGTGATACTGACGCGCTAGCTTGCGGTAGGCGCGTTTGATCTCCTCCTGAGAGGCTCCCCGAGAAACACCCAAGCGCTCGTAGAAATCGGTTGCCATAGGCACGGGTTAGAGACCGAGGTCGGCGAGCATGCGACCCAACGCGAGGGAGACCTCGTGCACGGTGGCGATGCTGCGGTTGTAGTCCATACGTGTCGGGCCCACTATTCCAAGAGAGCCGAGTGAACTTCCGGTCGACCCGTAAGGTGCGGTGATGACCGAGCAGAACTGCATCTGCCGCGCCGTGTTCTCGGATCCGATGCGAACAGAGACCCGTTCGCCGGAAAGTGCGTCGGCAAGCATCTCGAGCACGAGACGCCTGTGTTCCAATGCTCCGATCACACCCCGCACGGTTTCGAGGTCGGCGAACTTCTCTTCATCCACGATGTTGCTCGCGCCCTCGAGGTAGACCCGTTCGGTCTCGCGCTGCGACAGCTCGTCTTTCAGCGCTATGACGACGGACTTGACGGCGTCGCGCAGCTCTAGCGGAAAACGCTCCAGACTGTTCTCGATCGTGTCCGCAGCCGCGTCGATCTGATGGCCGATGACGATGCGGTTCAGCATCTCGTTGGCACGCTCGAGCTGGACGTCGTCGACGGTCTCGGCGACCATTACGACGTGGTTCTCGACTCGGCCGGAATCCGTCACGAGGATGAGCATTGCCCGGTCGCCGGACAACCTCACAAGCTCGACGTGTCGCACAACGCTGTGATCCAAAGCCGGAGCAAAGACCACAGCCGCGTGGTTGGTCACTCGAGACAACAGTGATGCAGTCTCCCTCAAAGCCTCTTCGAGCTCCCAGCGGGGTTCCGTGAAGAAACGCTGGATGCGACGAGCATCACCCTCGGGAAGATGGACGTCGCGCGCCCACGCGTCGACGAAATAGCGGTAGCCGATGTCGGTGGGCACCCGTCCCGCCGAGGTATGCGGCTGGTAGATGAATCCAGAGTCCTCCAGAGCGGCCATCTCGTTACGCACTGTCGCGGACGACACCCCGAGATCGAAGCGATCGGCAATGGTCTTCGATCCCACCGGCTCGCCGGATCCGACGTAATGGGACACGATCGCCCGCAGGACGGAAGCTTTCCTGGGGTCGAGGTGGGTGGTCTCAGTCATCCTCGAGCCATTTTCGTCGTCGGGCTGGGGAACCTCGGCATCGCCCCATGGTACCGCGAGGGCCCGGTTTCTGGCACTCCCCGACTCAGAGTGCTAATCCCAGTTGGCCAGAAGGACCTGGTGATCCCGGCCCCCGCAGATGGGACAGGCGGGAAGCTGGCCCGCTCTCAGCTCGCTCTCGCACAGGGGGCACAGACCCCGCAGCTCGGCCAGGGTGAAACCTCCCGTCGGCGAGCCGTCGACGGTCAGGACCCTTCCGCCCGCCACCTCGACCAGAACCACGTGGTCGCCCTCGCACCGGTACTCGTCTGCCTCCGGCAGCGAGCCCCACCGAGCCGTGAAGGTCAGCCCGCAGTCCCTGCAGATCAGATTGCCTGAGTAGGTCACGGTCTCAGGATGCCAAGCCCGTCAAATGGGGATGGGTTGAGCTGAGTTGGGGCTGGGGTCCGGGAGGGCCGAGATCGGGTGAGGTCTGACCCAAAAAGCACGTGATTCACGTCGTTTCCGGGTCAAACCTCCGCAGGGGCACACCAGAGGGCCGCAGGGGCTGGATCCGGCACCAACTTCGCCCCGTAGGTGCCCGGTTTAGAACCCACCCAGCCCTGAGCGGCCCCCTAGACCGGATCCGGCATCCGAAGGACGGCAGGTAGGCCTTGGAGGGCGAACTTTCTGGACCTTCACGGCGTCGAGATGGCGTGAGGTGCGAACATGAGATTTCGCCATAGCCGATGCGGGGGGACGGCGTGCACGAGCCCCACCCACAGGTCGTTGCAAAAGCCCGGCGCGGGGATCCGGTCGCGTTCGAATCCCTCGTGCACTCCTTTCAGGGAGATGTCTGGAGGCTTTGCTTTCACCTTCTTGGAAACTCGGCCATGGCGGACGACGTCACCCAGGATGCATTCGTCCGGGCCTTCCGCTTCCTTCACCGTTACAGAGGCGACAGCAAGTTCTCGACCTGGCTCTTCTCGATCGCTCGCAACTGCGCCCTGGACGAGGTCCGGCGGAACCAGCGACGACGCAAGGTGACGGACATCATCGAAGCGCAGCCCGAACGGGCCCCCGTTCGGACCGAGCTCGGCATCGAGGTGCGCGAGGCGGTGACGTCTCTGCCGTTGCAGCTCCGGGAGCCTCTGGTCATGATCGACATCCTCGGCCAGAGTTACGCGGAGGTAGCAGAGACCATGGGGATCCCCGTTGGGACGGTCAAGAGCCGCGTCCACCGGGCACGCGACACCGTGGCGCGCGTTCTCACCGACGAGATTCAAGAGGGCAACCATGAAAGCTGACATCTGCGACGCTCTGCGCGCCGACATTTCCGCTCGACTGGACGGAGAACTGGATGAGCGTTCGTCGGTGGCCGTCGGCGACCATCTTGAGACCTGCGCTTCATGCCGAGCCTATGAGCGTGATCTGAGGCGCGTGCGCAGCGCCTTGCGCGTTCAGAGCGCCGAATCCGTGCCGGACCTGAGTGACTCGATCATGGCGCAGGTAAGGAGCGAACAGGTGCGCTTCGCTCACCGGAGGGAATGGCGCGCGGGTGCGCGCATCGCGGCGGTCGCGGCGGTCGTGGCGGCCCTCATGGTGTTGGCAACCTCACTACCTTTCTCGGAGAGACAGCCTCAGAGTGCAAGTGCGTCTCAGATCATCGAACAAGTGAGAACCGCGGCTCAGGACCTGTCGACATACCGAGCATCCTTCTCGATCGTCGAGCGGGGGTTCCCCGCACAGGTCGATCAACGGCGTTTCAGCGCCCAGGTCGTCTTCCAGGCCCCCGAGCGCTTCCGCCTCAAGGTTCGCGATCTGACCACTTATCCAGACCCGCGCTGGCCGGCGAACGACGTCGACTTGATCGCGGGACCAAACCGGTGGTGGATCGAGCAGCCACACACATGCCCCGTGGAAGTCCTACTCGAGTGCTCCGTGCCGCAGGGCACTTCGGAGCGAACCGTCGTCGCGCGGCAACCATTCGATGGGACCAGCACGCTTCCGACCGACATCATCGTGCCGCTCGAGACTCTTGCGAGCTCCGGGAACTTCGAAGTGCTCGAACGAGGTCGCATTGCGGACCGGCAGGCGATAAGGGTGCAGATGGCCTTCAAAGAAGCACTCCCGCTGGTTACAGCTCTGCAACCGGCGGGGCTCTGGCGCTCGTTCCATCCCCTCGATCCCGTCGACATATGGCTCGACGAGCAGACGTGGTTCCCACTTCGCTTCGAGGTACGCGCCGGCACGGCCAGAGGACGTTCGTCGTGGGCAAGGATGGAGCGCTACGACGACAGGGCTGGAGCGACTCTGCTCGAGGTGAGGGCCCGCCGGTTCGCACCCGACCCCATCGGTCGCCGGGTCTTCTCGGTCCCCAAGGACGGAACGATTCGTTCCGGGGAATTCGATGAGGTAGCCGAGCCGGGGAAACGATGGTTGCAGCCCAACTACGTTGCCGGACTCGATCCGCATCGTTTCGGGCGTACCGGCGATAACCGCTGGGTAATGAGCTGGTCGAGCGGCATGACGTGGCTCAAGCTCACCGGCACCACCTCCAGCGACCCGGTGCTGCCGGCAAGCGCCGAGGAGGTCCGGCTCGACAATGGTGGTTGGGCCTACTACCAGCCCGCCACCGAGACTCTCAAGCGCCGCGTCGAGGTCAACGCCGGAGACCGTCACCTCTATCTCGAATCGAACCTCTCGCGCGCCGAGCTCCTGGCCGTCGCCTCCTCGCTGGAGATGAACGGCGAACGACTGCCGCGCGACATCGCGCGTACGAAGAAGTCAACCGTTCGGCGCCTCGATATCGTGACGGTGGCAGACATCGGCTTCGTGAAAGAGCCTGCGGAGCTCCCCGACGGCTATCGTCCGAGCGCCGCTGTGCTCAGTAAGTCGAAGACGAGCGGCAAAAGCATCACCGTCTATTACCGGGGGCTCGAGGCGGAGTACGACGGAGACGGTATTCGCGTCTCGCATTCGCCGAGCATCAAGACCATCGTCCCGACGAGCGAGACATCCCAGCTCTACGACTTGGACGGCGTGGAGGCCCGCTGGCTGTTGAACCGAGGCCAACTCGAGTGGATCGACGATGGTGTTTACCGATCGGTCACCGTGCCGTCCGGGGATCTTGCAACCGCCTACCTCATCGCGAGGAGCCTGCGGTGAGCGCCGTTCGACGCGCTCTGTTCCGCGGCGCCTGCGCGCTCGTCGGTCTGCTGTTGGGTGGGCTCGTGATGATGGGGGCTGCGGCATTGACGGAAGCCGAGCCGGAGCGGGCGCGGCCCGACAAGCCCGAGGCTACCGCTCGCCCTGAACGCATCGAGAAGATCACGAAGGTTCCCACGAAGAAGCCCTCCAAGGTCGCCCCTCTGCGCAGCGTGCTGCTGGCGTGGGCTCCAGGAGGACTGCCCGCAAGCGCTCATCGCTTGCTGGAGCGGACGTCGGGTGTGCGCGCGGTTGCAACCGTCGACGCGGGCCTGGATTGGATCGAATCTTCCCGCAGCTCAGACGGCACGGTTCTCGATCGAACTCCCGGTGGAACGGCTATCCCGTTCGAGAACGCCTACGTCAACCCAGCCGACTACGCGGAGTTCGTTTCTCCCGCGGACAGGGACAAGGTGCGCTCGCTCGACGAGGGAGAGACTCTCTTTCCTCGAACCTCGGAGGAGCTCCGAGGCGGCGGCACGGGGGTCACTCTCCGACTGAAGTCCGGCAACCTGACGGTTGCCGGAGTAGTCGACGACGTCACGACGGGTGGATACGAGGCTCTGACCGCCGGCCCGGCCCCCCAACCGTGGGACGGCGTCGACCGTTTCTTGCTCATACGGCTAGATCAAAGGGCAAGGACCGGGCCCGTCGAGCGGAAACTCCGAAGTCTGCTCCAGCCTGGACAACCGTTGCGACTTCGGCCGAGCGGCGTGAACCCGTTCCTTCGCTACGGCGATTCCGTGTTGCCACAGCTGATCATCAAAGCAAACTTTGGAGAGTTCTCGGCTCGGCCGATTCCCGGTGATCGCTTCATCGAGATCGACGAGACGTGGCGCGCGCGCAACATCAGGGGCTTCACCCTTCCGGTGATCGGCGAGGTCGTGTGCCACCGGTCGCTCATCCCACAGTTGCGAGCGGCGTTGAAAGAGGTCGTCGCACGCGACCTCGGCTACACGATTCAACCGGAGCAATACGCCGGTTGCTTCGGGGCCCGCTTCATAAACGCGGGGCCGCGGCATCGTCTCAGTCATCACGCTTGGGGCATCGCCGTCGACTTCAACGCGTCCGAGAACCCGACCGGCATACGCCCGAGCCTCGACCGGCGACTCGTCAGCGTGATGCGCGAGCACGGATTCACGTGGGGCGGAGACTGGCTGGTCCCCGACGGAATGCACTTCGAGTGGGTGGAGTTCTAGGGGGGTCGGAAGGCCAAACCTGGAACCCGAAAACCGGCAGCGAAGGGGGAAAGATCGGCGCCGGTTCCGGCTGGTCCGCCCGCTAAAGCTTGAGTCAACTCTTTCGACCGATAACGACGCTGGGTGGTTTTTGGTCGAACGTCTGGCTGATGCGGACCTACCAGGCTGCCTGCGGATCAATTCGTCCCTTTGATGCCGGTTTTGGGTTTGCCCGTGCCCGGCTCAGCCCCCCTTGGCGAGCCTCAGGGCCAGGTTCACGGCCTCCGCCGGCGTGGCGGCGGGTTCGATCGCATCCACGATCTCGCCGCGCCGGTGCAGCTCCCAGGTGCCGAGGCCGACGACCGGCGTGCCGATCTTCAGGGCGAGTCCGATCTCGGACAGGGTGCCGAACTCTCCCCCTATCGCGATCAGTGCGTCCGCGGCCCGCGCCACGAGGGCGTTGCGCGACTCACCCAACGCGGTCGGCAGCGCGATGTCGACGAAGTCGTTGGCGTCGGAGCGCTCCGTATCGGGAAGAATTCCGACCGTCGTGCCACCCGCGGACTTGGCCCCCCTGCAGACCGCTTCCATCACCCCTCCGAGACCCCCGCACACCACAACCGCTCCGGCTTCGGCCAGCAGGGAGCCGACCTCCTCGGCAAGGGCGCTCACCTCTGGAGGCACATCACCCGAGCCGCTAACCGAAACGTAGAGAGGGCCGGTCACAGCAGCCGGCAGATGATGTCGTTGGCGAGCATCGTCGACTGCTCCGCCAGCCGCAGCCAACTCCCCGACCGCTCGAGCAGTCCCGCGCCCACTAGTCGCTCGATCACCGGCTCGCGCTCGGCGAGAAACCCTTCGCCGTAAGAACGCTCAAGCGCGCTGAGGTCGACGCCCGACTTCAAGCGAAGTCCCAGCATCAGCGCCTCGGGACCCCGTTGCGAGTCGTCGAGTCGCTCGAAACCGGCCTCGGTAGTGACGCCCTGCTCCACTGCCGAGATGAAGTCGCGCGGCAGCCGCTCGGACCACCACCTGCGCCCGTCTACGTGCGCGTGAGCACCGGCCCCGAAGCCCGCGTAGTTCCCGCCACTCCAGTAGAGGACGTTGTGGCGCGATGCGCGGCCCGGCTGAGCCCAGTTGGAGGTCTCGTACCGCTCGAAACCCGCGGCACGGAGATATCCGTCTGCGACGGCATGCCGATCGGCCTGAACGTCGCCGTCGACGTCGGGCACTCTCCCGGTGGCGACCAGAGTGTGAAGCGGCGTGCCCTCCTCGAGGGTCAGCGCGTAGGCGCTGACGTGGTCCGCTGCGGCATCGATCACCCCCTCGAGTGAGCGAGCCCAGTCGCCGGGTCGCTCCCACGGCGAACCGTAGATGAGGTCGGCATTGAGGTCGGAGGCTCCGGCTCGCCTCGCTGCGGCCAGTGCTTCGAGCGCCCTGCCGGCGGAGTGCGTGCGCCCCAGCCCTTCGAGCACGTGCGGCGCAAGGCTCTGAACCCCAATTGAGAAGCGGTTGAAACCGGCCTCCAGCAGTGCGGTGAAGGTGGTCTCGTCGACGGTCTCCGGATTTACCTCGATCGTGATCTCCGCTTCCGGCACGATTCCCGTGCGCTCCGTCACGGCCGCGAGGACGCGACCGAGCTGTTCCGGCGCGAGCAGAGTCGGCGTGCCTCCACCGAAGAAGACCGAGGTGGCGGGAGAGGGCTCGCCGTCCCACCGCTCGATGTCGGTGACGAGCGCGTCGACGTAGGGCGCGAAGAGCGCGTCGAGACCTTCGTAGGTGTTGAAGTCGCAGTAGTGACAGCGGTGACGGCAGAACGGGATGTGGACGTAAACCCCGAAGCCCGGCTCGGCAGACCACTCGCCGCTGCGGCTGCTCGAGGGTGCGAATGCGACCGTCACGAGCTCGCTCCATCGCTGTCGACGCGCAGCGCCTCGATGAAGGCCGTCTGGGGAACCTCGACCGTCCCGATCTGCTTCATGCGCCGCTTTCCTTCCTTCTGGCGCTCGAGGAGCTTGCGCTTTCTCGTGACGTCGCCGCCGTAGCACTTGGCCGTCACGTCCTTGCGCTTGGCCTTGACCGTCTCCCTCGAGATGATGCGCGAGCCGATCGCTGCCTGAATCGGCACGTCGAAGAGCTGGCGCGGGATCAGCTTCCGCAGGCGTTCGGTCATCGTCTTGCCGTAGTCGTAGGCCTTGTCTCGGTGAACGATCGTCGAGAAGGCATCGACCGGCTGCGCGTTGAGCAGAACGTCGACGCGCACGAGCTTCGACGGTTGCATGCCGGCCGGTTCGTAGTCGAGCGACGCGTACCCCTTGGTCTTCGACTTCAACTGATCGAAGAAGTCGAAGATGATCTCACCGAGCGGCATCTTGTAGTGGATCTCGACACGCTCGGGCGAGAGGTAGTTCATCGCCTGAAGATCGCCGCGTCTGCCCTGGCACAACTGCATGACGGTTCCGGTGTAATCGGTCGGCGTAACGACCAAGACGTCGACGAAGGGCTCGTAGACGTCCTCGATCTGCGAGGGGTCCGGCATGTCGGTGGGGTTGTGCACCTCGATGCGCTGGCCGCTGGTGAGCTCGATCTCGTAGCCCACGCTGGGGGCGGTCGCAATGAGAGAGAGATCGAACTCGCGCTCGAGTCGCTCGCGCACGATCTCCATGTGCAGCAAGCCCAGGAACCCGCAACGAAAGCCGAAGCCGAGAGCAGTCGAGGACTCGGGTTCGTAAACGAGCGCGGCGTCGTTCAGTTGCAGTTTGTCCAGCGCGTCGCGCAACAGCGGGAAGTCGTCGCCCTCGACGGGATAGATCCCGGCGAAGACCATGGGCTTCGGCTCCCGGTAACCCGGCAACGGGTCGGCGTCGCGGTTGTTGCGGGTGGTGACGGTGTCGCCGACCTTGGCGAGTCTCACTTCCTTGATCCCCGAGATGAGGTAGCCGACCTCTCCGGTCTCGAGCTCGGGCATCGGGGTCGGGTCGGGGGCCATGATGCCGATCTCGTCGGCTTCGACCTCGACGCCGGTCGCTATGAACGCGATCTCCTCGCGTGACTTGATGCGCCCGTCGACGACTCGCAAGTAGGCGATGACTCCGCGATAGGCGTCATAGACTGAGTCGAAGACCAGCGCTCTGAGAGGAGCGTCGGGCTCGCCCTTTGGAGGTGGGACCCTCTCGACGATGGCCTCGAGAAGCTCGGGGACGCCCTGGCCGGTCTTGGCGGAGATCTGGTGGACATCCTCGGGCCCGCACCCGATCAGCTGTGCCAGCTCCTGCGCGTACTTCTCCGGCTGAGCGGCGGGGAGGTCGATCTTGTTGAGAATCGGAATGACCTCGAGCCCTGCATCGACCGCCAGGTAGAGGTTCGTGAGCGTTTGGGCCTCGATTCCCTGCGCCGCGTCGACCAGCAGCAGCACGCCGTCGCAGGCGGCCAGCGACCGGGACACCTCGTAGCCGAAGTCGACGTGGCCGGGAGTGTCGATCAGGTTGATCTGGTAGATCTCGCCATCGTTCGCCTTGTAGTTCATTCTGACTGCGGCGGCCTTGATGGTGATCCCACGCTCGCGCTCGAGGTCCATGCGGTCCAGGTACTGAGCGCGCATGTCTCGGTCGCCCACGGTCCCCGTCAGCTGCAGAAGACGGTCGGACAGGGTGGACTTCCCATGATCGATGTGGGCGATCACGGCGATCGCCCGCTGGTGTTCCTGGTCCATTTCCGCAAGATATCCGCCCGCCAGGAATCTGAGCGCGAGAGCTCCCGCCAAACGGGCATGGAGGCACAAGAAAACCGAGCGTGCCCGTCTGGTAGAGTTCCCGGCTGGAAATCCCTTAGTGAGCAGGTGTTCTTACGCATGGCCAACATCAAGAGTCAGATCAAGCGAAACCGCCAGAACGAGGCCGCTCGCCAGCGCAACAGGGCGGTCCGCTCGGCTCTCAAGACGAAGACCAAGCAGTTCGAGCAGGCAATCGAGAGCGGCGACACGGACTCCGCCGCGGAGGCACTCTCGGCCGTCACCAAGGCCTACGACCAGGCCGCCGCAAAGGGCGTCGTCCACAGGAGAAAGGCGGCCAACAAGAAGTCCCGGCTCGCCAAGCGCCTCAGCACCTAGCCAAGTCGGTTCGAGGCGAAGCGTCCCGCACGCGGGGCGCTTTCTTCGCGCTGGAACAAAACCGGCTCGTCGTAGGGTCGAAGGGAACGTGAGAAAGCTTGTGCTGCTGTTGATCATCCTGGTAGGGGCCACCGTGGGTTGCTCGGAGGGAGACGACACGCCTTCGGCCGAGATCCCAGCCCCGGACAAGGAGACAGAGGATCCCACCAATGACCCGGGATCGGGCGGCGTCATGCTGACCTTCAGGAGAAGCGGCGGTTTCCTCGGAACCACAGAGACGATCACCATCCGTTCCGACGGACGCGGGAAGATCGAGGGTGATGCAAGCCCTCCGCAACGACTCGAAGTGCCGCCCGAGTTGCTGAACCGGCTCGAGGAGGAGCTCCGGAATCTGGACTGGGACCGGGCGGCCACCGAACCGCGTAACGTCAGCTGCTCCGACTGCTTCGTTTACACAATTCGATCGGGTGGACAACGCGTAAAGACGACCGGAATGGGACAGTCGGGCCAGGAACTGAGTGACCTCCTGGCTCTCGTCGACCAGATTGCCCCCGGTTCCGGCAGGTAACGCTTCCGGCAGGTAACGCGCGCCCGGCTACTGACGGCCGGCGATTATGCGGGCCACGGCCTCCTCGAGTGGGACCTGCGGCAGCGGGGCGTCGCCCTTCATCTCGACATCGGTTTCCGCCAGCAACGTCATCGCCGAGATCAACTCCTCTTCCCTGTAGGTGCGAGCCTGGGCCATGAGCCGCTCGGTGCGCCAGTCGGGCATTCCGAAGAAGCTTCCCGCCGCTTTCGTCGAGTCGAAGCGGTGAGCCTGAAGCAGACGGCGTACGTGATTAGAGAGTGCGCCGAACAGCACGAGCGGCGGCTCGCCCTGATCCAAGAGCCTGCGAAGGGTGCCCATCGCCTCGGCCATCTTTCGTTCGCCGACCGCATCCGTAAACGCGTAGATGCGCTCATCGGCCAGCCTGGTGAAGGCCTTGCGCACTTCGGCCTGCCCTACTCGGCTTCCGGCCCCCAGTTGCGTCGCGAGCTGGCTCAGGGCGCCATCGAGATCACGAAGCTCGTTACCGACCGAATCGATCAGCGCCCACGCCGCTCTGTCGTCAACGGTCAGCTTGTGGATTCGACCCTGCTGCTTGATCCATGCGGCGAGACGACGACCTTTGGGGGCATCCAAACCGACGACCGCGCCCGCCCGTTTGGCGAGGTCGGAGAGTCTGGCATTCCGACCCGAGGCAACCGCCACGAGCACGGACGTCGACGACGGTGACTCGAAGTAGCGCTCGAGGGCCTCGATGTGCTCCTTACGAAGGTCCTGGGCCCCCTCGACGACCACCAAGCGAGTCCCGCCGAGCAGGGACGCCGTCTCGAGGGCCTCGATGATGTGTTGCGCGGGCACGGTCGCGTCCAGAGTCACCTCGGACAAAGGATCGGTCTCCGCCTCCGTTCTGAGCTTGTCCAGAGCTTCGCCCGCGAGGAACTCCTCGCCGGTCAGAAGATAAAAAGCCTCCGCCACCCTAGTGGCCCTCGGACAGACCCATGCGGTAGACGACGTCGTCGCCCTCTTTGAGCAGGACGAACTCACCGCCCTCGTCGCGCAGAGCGGACCACTCGGTCCCCATCCACGCCTCCGCCTCTTCTTTCGTGGAGAAAGCCTCCGAGGTGCGCAGGTCCCTGCCGCTGTCGTCTTGAAGCGTCCAGGTGAATTCGGCCATGGGCGAAGACTACTTGCCTCCCGTCAAAGTAGGCAGCCGGCTCACCCCCCGGACTGCATCTTCGCGCGCGGTGAGAGTGCGGCTCTGTGAACCTAGAGCGGCCGCGATCACGAGGGCCCAGAGTGCCCACGCCCAAGCCTCCGGCACGTCGATGGAGGCCCACGACCAACCTCCCGTCGTGCGACCGACGGCCAAAACCCAGGTGACGAACGGCTCGGCGATGCGGGCGCAAAGCCACCCCAGCGGCGGCACCAGGGTCCCCGCCACCGCCGAAGCCAGCCCGAGCACCGTTGCGGGAGCGACAGCCGGGACGGCAAGGAGATTCGCAAGCGGCGCAACGAGCGACAGTTCGCCGAAGGTCCCGACCAGAACCGGCGCAACGGCGAACTGGGCAGCAAGGGTCACGGCCAGCGGGAGCGAAACGAACCTCGGCAATCCGCTCATCGCGCGCGTGACGTGCCCCGAGAACAGAATTATCCCCGCCGTCGCGGCGGCGGATAGGTGAAGCCCTACCGACCACACGAGGCCGGGCCGAAGCGCGAGCAGGACGACTAGCGCGAGGCCGAACGCGTGCAGCGGCTCTGTGCGTCGGCCGAGAGCGAGGGCCAGCAACCCGACGGCCCCCATGACCGCCGCCCTCAGAACCGAGGGTTCGGGCCCGACGACCAGGACGAAGAGGCCGAGCGCGAGACCACAGGCAACCAATCGGATCCACAGGGCGAGTCTCGACACCATCAGTGCGGCCGCTCCCACCACTATCGCCACGTTGCTGCCCGACACGGCCACCAGGTGCGACAAGCCTGCGCGCCTCAGTTGTTCCTCCGTGGCCCCGCCCATGCCGGTCGTATCGCCGGTCGTGAGCCCGGAGAGGAGCCCGGCCCTCTCCGGATCCATCCCCGCGGTCCCACGATCGAGGCCGGCGCGCACATCGGCAGCCAGCGCGTGCAGGCCGCGCGGGGCCACGCGCTGTTCGATCTCCTCGACATGAAACGCAGTGTGCGCGCCGAGGCGACGGCGGGCCTCGTCGAAGGTGTCGTCGATGCGCAACGGAATGAGCCAGCCCGCCGCGTTCACGATGGCTCCCGAGTCGATCTCGGACGGATCGACGACGACGACGCCCGCATCGCGGCCGGGAGCGAACCCATCGCAGTTGACCAGGTCCGCGCTCACGAGGCTCCCGAGACCCCCGGCGTGCTCGATTAGCCGGCCCGTCAATTCGCAGTGTGGAATGCGGTCCGCCAGAGGCTGAAGCGGCGACGGACTCGCTCGGAGTGTCGTCACCAGAACTCCGCAGGAGGCAGCCGTCGCCATGAGTCCGATGAGCGAGACGACCGCCCGACGCCGCCAGCCGGCGGCAACCACAGCACAACACCCGGCTCCGACGGCAACGGCTTGTGGAACGCTCTCGGCGAGCCAGATCCCGGCGACGAGTGCAGCGAGCGCGGCATAGATGCGCAGCAAAGAGGTGCCACGAGTCACACCGTTACGAACGGACGCATCGCCTCGAGGGTCGCCGGACCGATGCCCGTAACGTCGATGAGTTGCTCGACCGAGGTGAACGTCCCGATCTGAGTTCGGTATTCGATGATCGCCTGAGCGGTGGCCGGGCCGACTTCGGGAATGGTGTCGAGCAGCGCTTCGTCGGCGGTGTTGACGTTGACCACGGTGCCGGGGGACTCGGTGGAGGTCGTGGTCGACGGGGCGCTCCCCTGGGCGGAATCGACCGCCTCTCCGCGGCGAGGGACATCGATCTTCGCTCCGTCCGAGACGAGCTCGGCAAGGTTCAGGGCATCGAGATCGGCATTGGGTCGCGGCACCGCGAGCTCGAGCGCATCGGCGACGCGCGCCCCCGGTTCCAGTTCGAATATGCCGGCGCGCTTCACGGCGCCACCGACGTGCACGACGGTGGCGCCCTCCGGCGCGGGGGTCCCGGTTGAGGGGGCGAAGGGTGCTCCGCTCGTGGCGGGAGGAGCGATGGTTGCCGGCGCTCCCCGCATCCAGACAACGAGCGCGACGACCCCGGCAACGATCACCAGAAGCGCAACCACTCGCACCTCGCGCCGCCGCCCGACGAGCTCCTCGAGGCGTCCTCTCACCCCGCCGTCGACGATGATTTCGGCCATGCTCGTATACTCCTCGGCCGAGAAGGGTTCAACTGTGACGCCCGTCACAGTTGAACGAACCTTTTCTGCCGAGCGGAAGGAGCGATCGTCTCGACGATCGCGAGCATTACCCGACGGCGGCGCCTTGGCGCGGGCGTGAGTGGAGACGCCCCGGAGGGGGCGTCGGAACGTGAGGGAAACGGAAAGAGGACAATGACATACGAAATCCGCCCGGTTTCAGAGGAGCGGTTCCCCGACCTCGTGGAGGTCGCGGAGACGGCTTTCGGTGAAGAGGGGTCCGAGGAAGGAACGCGACGCTTCCGGGCCGTAACGGATCTGGATCGCACGGTCGCGGCGTTCGACGGAGACGACATCGTGGGCACGAACTCCTCTTTTGCCTTCAGCCTGACCGTGCCCGGGGGCGAACTACCAACCGCGGGCGTCACGCTCGTCGGAGTCCCGCCCACACACCGACGACGCGGAATCCTGCGCGACATGATGCGCTACCAGCTCGAGGACGTTCACAAGCGCGGCGAACCGCTGGCCATCCTGTGGGCCTCCGAGAGCAACATCTACCAGCGCTTCGGCTACGGAACCGCAGCGCGCATGGCGTTCATAAACATTCTCAAGGAGCGGACCGCGTTCCTGGACTCAACCCCCGCGGTGGGTCAGGTGAAGCTCCTGAGTCCCGACGACTCGTTGCGCGCGCTTCCGCCTATCTACGACAAGGTTCGCGCCAGAACGCCCGGCATGTACCGGCGCGACGAAACCTGGTGGACAGAGCACACGCTCTACGATCACAAGGACATAAGAGAGGGTATGAGCCCGCTGTTCCGTGCCATGTGGACACACGATGACGATGCCCAGGCGTATGCGACCTACCGAGTCAAGTCCGACTGGGACGACGACGAGGGCGCCCCGACCGGATACGTGATGGTTCGAGAGCTGCAGGCGACATCACCTCTGGCGTTGCGAGAGATGTGGCGTTACATCTTCGGCATCGACCTGGTGACGCGCATCAAAGCCTACGGTCAGCCAATGGACGATCCACTCTTCTTCATGCTGGCCGAGCCCCGTCGACTTCAGACTCAGATCGAGGATGGCCTGTGGTTGCGCGTCGTCGATGTTCGTGGGGCGCTCGAGGGTCGCTCGTACTCCGCCGACGGGCAGGTCAGCTTCGCGCTGCGAGACGACATCTGCCCGTGGAACCAGGGGCGGTACACACTCGAGGTGAAATCGGGCGAGGGCCGGCTCACCGAGGCGGCCGGCGACGTCGATCTCGAACTGAGCGCGCGCGAGCTCGGCGCCATCTACCTGGGTGGTACTCCGCTGACCTCGCTGTTGGGAGCAGGGCGCGTCGTCCAGAACAACCCGGGCGCAGCTCGAAAGGTCGATCTGATGTTCTACAGCGAGGTCACCCCACGCTGCCCGGAGAATTTCTAAGTCGAGCGGCCTCGTCGCTGCCCGGTTTTCTGCCAAGCAATGGCCCAAGAACCGGCCCCGGAGTGTGGGTCTGAAAACCAAAGTCAAAAGCGGGCGTCGAAGGGGAAAGTCGGCGACGAGTGAACTGGATCTGCCCCTGCGGTTGGGTGATCGGGCAGGCGGGGACGCTCACTCACCCCAGAGGGTGAGCAGATATCCGTAGCTCGGAGCTTGCGACATCCCGCCACCGTTTCGGTGGGCTGAGGGCGGGTCACTGTGCGCCTACTCGACCACCAGGGACACTAGTTTCGGGGGTTTGATGATCACCTTCGTGGGCTCCTTGCCGTTCAGGTAGCCCCTTATCTTTTCGGAGCTGAGAGCGCGCTCGCGCATCTCGTCCTCGGTTATCGACACCGGCACGCCGATCGTCTCGCGCACCTTCCCGTTGACCTGAACGATCATCGTGACCTCGTTCTGCGCCGCGAGGTCCTCGTCGAACGTCGGCCATGAGGACAAGTGGATCGACCCCTCATGGCCGAAGCGATGCCATTGCTCTTCGGTCAGGTAGGGGGCCATCGGGGCGAGCATCTTCATCAGTGCCTCGACCAGCTCGGTCATCACCGCTTTGTTGGAGCCACCCGCTCCCCTATAGCGGAACGCTTCGTTGACCAGTTCCTGCATGCGGGCGATGGCCGTGTTGAAGGAGAACGCCTCGTAGTCGCGCGTGACGACCTTGATCGTTCGATGCAGAGCCTTGCGGAGCTCGGCCTCGAGCACACCCTCTGGTGCGCCATCATGGTCGAGCGTCCGAACGTCTTCGCTCAATCGCCAGACTCGTTGGAGCCACGGCCACGTGACGCGACCGATGGCCTCGACTCCTTCCGGTGGCCAGTCGAAGTCCTGCTCCGGAGGCCCCGAGAACAGCAGGTACAGACGCAGTGCGTCGGCGCCGTACCGATCGAACGCCTCGAGGGGCTCGACGATGTTGCCGCGCGTCTTGCTCATCACCTTGCCGCCCATCGTGACCATGCCCTGGTTGAGCAAGCGCGGGAACGGTTCGGGATCCTCGACCATGCCCATGTCCATGAGCACCTTCTGGAAGAAGCGCGCGTAGATCAGGTGCATGACAGCGTGCGTGATTCCCCCGCTGTACTGGTCCATCGCCATCCACGCATTCACCTTGTCCGGATCGAACGGGGCCTCGTCGTTGTGCGGGTCCAGATAGCGCAGGAAGTACCACGACGAGTCCACGAACGTGTCCATGGTGTCGGTCTCGCGGTGCGCCGTCGCCCCGCACTTCGGACAGGTGGTGTTGACCCAGTCCTCCGCAGTGGCCAGCGGCGAAGCCTCACCGGTCGGATTGAAGTCGACGTCCTCGGGAAGCTCGATCGGCAGCTCCCCGTACGGCACGGCCACCTCGCCGCAGCTGTCGCAGTGCACGATGGGGATGGGAGTGCCCCAGTAGCGCTGACGGCTGATGAGCCAGTCGCGCAGGCGATAGTTCTTGGCCGCGCGCCCTCGGTGGTTGGTCTCGAGCCACTCTGTGACCTTGGCAACCGATTCGGTCGCGGGCGTCCCGTCGAAACCGTTGGAGTTCACCATGACGCCGTCGTGCGGATAGGCCTCGGTCATGCCGTCCGCATCCAGGGACGCGTGAGGGGGTTGTATGACGACCCGGATCTCGAGTCCGTTGCTGCGCGCGAACTCGAAGTCTCGCTGGTCGTGCGCGGGCACGGCCATGATCGCCCCGGTGCCGTAGTCCATCAGCACGTAGTCCGCAACCCAAATGGGTATGCGCTCGTCGTTGACCGGATTGGTTGCGTAACGCTCGAGGAACAGTCCCTTCTTGGGACGCTCCGTTGACGTGCGATCGATCTCGCTCAAACGGGCGACCTCGTCCTTGAACTCGGCCAGTTTCTCGGCGACGGGGCTCCCCGCAACCAGCTCCTCGGCAAGGGGATGCTCGGGGGCCAGTACGAAGAACGTCGCTCCCCACAGCGTGTCGGGGCGTGTCGTGAACACGGTGACCGGTTCGTCTCGACCCTCGATCGAGAAATCGACCTCGGCGCCATAGGAGCGACCGATCCAGTTGCGCTGAATCATCTTGAGCCGCTCGGTCCACCCCTTGTTCAGTTCGAGATCGTCGACCAGGCGGTCGGCGTAGTCGGTGATCTTGAAGAACCACTGCGTGGGATAGCGCTTGACGACCTCGGCCCCGCAGCGCTCGCACCTACCCGCAATGACCTGCTCGTTGGCGAGGACCGTCTTGTCGTTGGGGCACCACCACGCGGCGGCTTGTTTGCGGTAGGCAAGTCCTCGCTCGAAGAAGTGAAGGAACAACCACTGGTTCCATTTGTAGAAGCGCGGATCGCAGGTATAGAAGACCCGGGTCCAGTCGAAGCTCAGACCGAGCCGTTCCATCGACGCGCGGTGCATGTCGATGTTCTCGTAGGTCCACTTCTTGGGATCGACTCCTCTGCGAATGGCCGCGTTCTCAGCGGGTAGCCCGAAGGCGTCCCAGCCGATGGGGTTCAGCACGTCGTAGCCGCGCATCCGCTCGAAGCGAGCGATAGCGTCCTGAATCGAGAAGATCTCGACGTGTCCCATGTGAAGGTCACCCGACGGATAGGGGAACATGGTGACGAGGTAGCGCTTCAGCTCGGGGTCTGGTATCTCCGGGGCCTTCCACAGCTCGTCGTCTATCCAGGACTGCTTGTAGTGGTCCTCGATCGCCTTGAAATCGTAGGGCTCCTTCATGGAGGCAACCCTAAATGGTCGGAGGAGGCGGCCTATGCGTCGGGGCAGTTCGAGAACGGGGGCCCGGCAAACTCCGGAAAGGAGCGGGGAATCCTCTCGAGCCTCCGCCACTCCGTTGCGTCCAGGGCTGGGATGCGCGTGAGCACGCCACCGTCGAACTCGTACGTATGCCGGTCGACTCTGTAACGGCGTCCCTCGGCCACCGCGGTCGAGATGAGGACTGCAGCGTCGGCCGCGCAGCCCGCAGCACTCAGCTGCGCAACCCCTCCGCCGTGCGCGAAGAGGTTCTCGACCGGTGGCTGACTGCCCTCGATCCGAACCTGTTCCAGGCCCCCGTCTGCGAAGACGAAAACCCCAGCGAACAGGGTCGATGCCCCCGCGGCCATGTTCACGATGACGTCGCTGCCACCACCGCCGTCAATTTGTCTGAGTCCCGCGAGAGCCGGCAGACCTAGCCCCAGGTCGGTGTCCTCGACGTCAAGCGAGGCGGCGCTCGTGCCTTCGTCGGATCTCACGAACAACAATGCTCGACATCCGATCTCGGCCCCCTCATCGACTGCGATGAAGACCTCGTCCGCGGCGCCGTTGTCGGTGACGTCCCCTCTCATCCCGCCCCTGCGCGCCGATTTATCCGCTCGCAATTCCCCTTCGTTCGAGCACTCCGTCGAGGGTTGGTCGGAGCGTGGAGGTTCAGAATCCGGCGATTCAGAGTTGTCGCACCCGGTCGCAAGACTGAGCAGTACGAGCAGGGCGAACAGACGCGTCGTGACCGTAGACATATATGGAAGGAATGTTAGGACCGATGCAATGCGAATATGACCGAGCGGCAATCGGAAGGATTGATCGATGACGGGCATGGTTCCGAAAGATGTCTATGAGCTCACCGGTGTGGGGAGCCCGCGCCTGTCCCCGGACGGCCGAACCGTAGCCTACGAGCTTTCAACGATCGACGGTCCAGCCAACGAGTACCGAGGTTCGATCTGGCTCGTTCCGGCGGACGGCTCGGCCGAGCCACGACAATTCACCTCGGGCAGCACCCGCGACGCGAGCCCCGTGTGGTCCCCAGACGGAAGTCGTATTGCGTTCACGTCGAAGCGCGCATCGAAGGCGATGCAGCTGTTCGTGATCCCAATCGAAGGAGGCGAAGCAGTTCAGCTCACGGAACTCTCCGAGGATGTCGAGGAGCTCGATTGGTCGCCGGACGGGACGAAGATCGTCTTCAGCGCGCGGGTGAGGGATCTCGAGGCGCAGGAAGAAGAGCGCAATCGTCCTCCCCAGCGCCTCACCCGGTTGCAGTTCCGGCTCGACGACGTCGGGTGGACGGCGGGGCGGCGACAGCATCTCTTCACCGTCCCCGCCGACGGATCGGCCGATCCGACCCAGCTCACCTTCGGGGACTTCGAAGACTCGGCCCCCGCTTGGTCCCCCGACGGTGACCGCATCGCGTTCACCTCGGCCCGACACGAGAACTGGGACATAGAGCCGACCACCGGTCTTTACGTCGTGGCGGCCTCGGGAGGAGATCCCGAGGCTCTAACCAGTCCGAAGACGAGCGCGTGGGCCCCGTCCTGGTCGCCCGACGGGGCGCGCCTGGCCCACCACTACTCCTCCGAAGTCTTCGACGAGCCCCGGCACTCACAGATCGCGGTATTGGACGTCGCGACGAGGGAGCAGCGGCTCCTCACCACGTCGCTGGACCGTCAGTGCGTTCCGTTCCCTCAACTGAGAGAGCCTTTGTGGCGCGACGACGAACTGCTCTTCTGCATCGAGGAGCAGGGAAACTGGCATCTTTACACCGTCGCATCCGACGGGTCACGCGAGCCGAACTTACTCCGGGGCGGAACCCTGGGCATCACCGGATACGACCGCGTGGGCACCACCACCGTGTACTCCTCCAGTGAGCCCGCCACCCTGTCGGAACTCTTCAACGACGGCAAGAGGCTTACGAATGTCGGCCGAAACTTCGTCGCCGAGCGCGAGCTCGTCTCACCCGAGCGCTTCGTCGCCACTTCGAAGGACGGCACCGAGGTGGAAGCGTGGATCATGCGACCCGCCGGTTTCGAGGAGGGGAAAAAGTACCCCGTCCTGCTGAACATTCACGGTGGTCCGTTTGCTCAGTACGGCAACAGGTTCTTCGACGAGTTTCAGGTATACACGGGCGCCGGCTACGTCGTCGTGTACTCGAACCCACGCGGTTCGTCCGGCTACTCCGAGGCATGGGCGCGGGCGATACGGGGGCCGAGCGAAGGTGGCCCCGGCATGGGTTCCGTCGACCACCAGGATCTCGAAGCCGTACTGGACACGGCCCTCGACCGCTACGGGTTCTGCGATCCGGACCGGCTCGGCGTCATCGGGGGCTCGTACGGTGGCTACATGACCTCGTGGATGATCGCCCACTCGGACCGGTTCAAGGCCGCGTGCTCGGAGCGCGCGGTAAACGCGTGGTACTCGATGCACGGATCGAGCGATTGGGGATGGGCCTTCAAGGGCATGATCGGCTCGTTTCAGTTCGAGGACCCGGAGGCCTGGCTGAAGATCTCGCCGTTGAGCTACGCGACGAACATCACAACGCCGTTGCTCATCCTGCATTCGGAGTCAGACCTCCGCTGCGACATCGAGCAGGGCGAACAACTGTTCACGACCCTGCGGCTGCTGCAGCGCGACGTCGAGTTCGTACGGTTTCCGGGCGAGTCGCACGAGCTATCCCGTTCCGGTAGCCCGTTACACAGAGTTCAGCGCTTCGAGATCCTGCTCGAGTTCTTCGACAAACACCTCAAGACCTGACGCGTACGGGCCGGCCCCCAAGGGCCGGCCCGTAGCCTTGAACAGATGAATATTGCGTACCAGCCAGCAAACAGCGTTCCGCGGTGTCCTGCTACCGACGGGTGCCGTAGTTTTCCTGCGCCAATGGCGTGGCTCGCCTCGAAGTCACCCACAGTGGGTTCGCCGCCCGTGAGACCGGATTTTCCCCGGTCCCACGAAGCGACGCCTGCCCCCAGCGGGAGGGAGGCCTGGGCTACCAGACTGCGGGAATGAGACGATTGGTCACCTGGGACTTGTACTCGGCGTATGCAGAGTCGCCGGACAGGACCCTCTCCTCGGCGATGATGCGAGAGATTTGGAAAATCCATACCACCGTCAGCACTACCACGTTGAAGGCGGAGAAGTTCAGCACGAGAAAACCAAGTTCCGACACCAGGTAAGCGGCGTAGGCCGGGTGCCGCACCACCCCATA
>WHSV01000089.1 GCA_009379915.1 Actinomycetota bacterium
GCTCGAAGGGTCGGAAGCCGGGCAGCCGGTCGAGTTGAGCGCGCGTCTCCAATGAGTTCTCCGGACCCGCGATCCGAGCCAGCTCGGCCACCCAATCGATCGACTCATCGCGCACGTTCCAGATGAGGCCGAGCCCGACGAGCGCTGAGGGGGCCGCGCGCTGCAGGTGCAGCAGCATCTGATGTTGAGGTTCGAGCGCGAGGACCTCCGTCACATAACGGGAAAGTGCCGACGTCAGCTTGCCGGTCCCCACCCCGAGATCGACGACCTTGCTCGCCCCTTCCACGAGCCACCGCACGGCTTCGTCCGGATAGGGCGCGCCCGCGTTCGTAGTCGCTCGCGGTTCTGCCGAACGAACCTGCTCGGATCTGGCGCACTTCGTCCACAGGCGATCTATCCGTGCAGGATGTGGTCGACGATCGCGTCACCGACCTCGGTTGTTCGGGCCTCCCCGCCGAGGTCCGGCGTCTTGATTCCTCGCACGAGCGTTGCCTCGATAGCGTCCATCACCCGGTCGCCGAGGTCGGTCATGCCGTGGAAATCGAGCAGCATCTTCGCGGTCCAGATCTGCCCGATCGGATTCGAGATCCCCTGGCCCGCGATGTCGGGGGCCGAGCCGTGCACCGGCTCGAACATCGACGGGGCGGTTCGGTCGGGATTGAGATTCGCGGCAGGTGCGACTCCGATGCTGCCCATGATCGCTCCACCGATGTCCGTGAGTATGTCGCCGAGCAGATTCGATGCGACCACCACATCCATTGTGTGCGGCCGCGTGACGAAGAACGCCGCCAGCGCGTCGGCGAGAACGAGTCGCGACTCGATCGACGGGTAATCCCGCCCTACCTCGTCGAAGATCTCGTCCCAGAACGGCATGCTGAAGACGATGCCGTTGGACTTCGTCGCCCCGAGGACCTCCTTTCGGCCCTGAGCGACGGCCAGTTCGAAGGCGTAACGCACCGTTCGATCGACGCCCATCCGCGAGAAGTAGTTCACCTGCATAGCGGCTTCGAAATCGGTCCCCGAATGAATACGGCCTCCGATGTCGGAGTACTCGCCCTCGGAGTTCTCGCGCACCACGACGAAATCGATGTCCCCTGGCTCCTGGTTGCGCAAGGGGCTCTGCATCCCACGCAGGAGCTTGACCGGCCGCAGATTGACGAACTGTTGAAAGTGCCGCCGAATGGGGATGAGGAGTCCCCACAGGCTGACGTGGTCGGGGACTCCGGGCCACCCGACGGCCCCCAGCAGAATGGTGTCGAAGTCGCCCAGTGTGTCCAGAGCGTCGTCGGGCATCATGGTGCCGTGCTCGAGGTAGTGGGTGCAGCTCCACGGGAAGTCGTTGAACTCGAACTTGAGCCCACCATGGACCTTCCCCGCGGCTTCCAACGCGCGGCGCGCCTCGCCGACGACCTCGGGACCAATGCCGTCGCCCGGGATGCAGGCGATTCGAATTCGTTCGGTCATCTGCTTCCCCTGCGCGGCTTTACGAAGGTCACTGACAAAGCAAACCGCCGTTTACGTTCACCGTTTGCCCGGCAATGAAAGCAGCTTCTTCGGAAACGAGAAAGCGAACCGTGGCGGCGACCTCCTCCGGCCTGCCCCGGCGACCAACCGGGATGAGGCGTTCGTTGTGATGCTTCGGCTCCGCTCCGGATCGCACCGTGTCGATCATTCCCGGAGACACCGCGTTCACCGTGATGCTTTTCTCGGCGAACTCCAGCGCGAGCGCTTTCGTCAGCCCGACCAACGCGGCCTTTGCCGTTACTACGTGGGCTCTCTGCGCGGCCCCGTTTGCCCCGACAGTCCTCCGATCATCACGATCCGGCCCCAGCCTGCAGCGATCATGTCGGGAAGCACTTCCCGGCTGCATACCAAGGCTCCGTCCACGACGAATGTCGATGACCTCTCGCCATTCATCGTGGGACATCTCGAGGAAGGAGGTCTCCTTGCGACGCGCCGCCGCGTGGACCCTCACGGTCACAGGGCCGAGGTCCGAGCGCATGCGATCCGCCATCGTCGCCACTGCGGATGTGTCCCGCACGTCGCCGGAGAAAGCGAGGGATCGCCGGCCCAGTGTCCGCACCTCCCCGGCGACCTCCTCGGCCGCAACGAGATCGGGACGCACCAGGAGGCCGACATCGAAGCCGAACGAACCGAGCTCGAGCGCAATCGCCCAACCAATGTTGCGCCCGCCTCCGGTCACCAGCGCGACCCGCGGCCGGTTGCCCGCCTGCTCGTTCGTGCTCACGGCACCGCCTCGTCTGGACTCGAAACGGACAAATGGCGACTCGCGTTCGTATGATATGCACACCCGGACACGACTACTACACGGGAAGGCATTCCACTATGCAGAACGGCGGACAGAAGACCGTGCAGACCTTCGACCGCGCCGTGGCCATTCTCGATGCGTTTACTCCGAAACGGCCCGAGCTGGGCGTGTCCGAGATCGCGCGCATCACGGGGCTCAGTCGAAGCACGGTTCACAGGCTCCTTGCCACCCTGCACCGGCACGAGCTCGTTCAACAGATCCCCGGCAGCAGGAACTATGCGCTCGGTCCCCACCTTCTTCGTCTCGCTCAGATCGCGTTCTCGAACGTCAACCTGCAGGACGTTGCGAAGGTAGTCATGACGGAGCTGCGTGATAAGTGCGACGAGACCGTTGGGCTGCACACCCAGCTCGGGCCGTTTACTCGAACGGTCCTCGATCAAGTCGAGAGTCGCCAGCAGCTTCGCCGCACCTATGGCGAGATTCGAAGAGCGGATCGAGGGAATCTCGACCGTGGCGGTGCCGATCTCGAACCACACGGGCGCGGTCATCGCCGCCCTGAGCGTGACGGGACCAAGCAGCCGCGTCGGGCGCAAACGTCTCCTGGATGCTGTGGAAGTTCGGAGTGATGGATCCCGTCACCGCGGTGCTCGCCACTTCGCCGGGCGGCCTGGTTCAGATGGGAGCCCTGACGTCGGAGACCCAGGCGAACGCCGCGCTGGTCGTGGGTTTTCATCTGTTGCGAATCGTGTCCGTATTGCTCTCGGCGCCCCTCATAAGCCGACTCGCCTCGAACCAATAGCATGGCTCGATGCCCGAGAGCTTCGAGCATCGCCTGCGGTCCGCCCTGAACACCCGGCCCCCTCGCCGCGACGCGCAACAGGGGGCCCGGGATGCCGCCGTGCTCATTCCGGTGGTCGAGCGCGACGAGCCCGCGCTCATCTTCACCGTGCGCACCGACACGCTCCCGAGTCACAAGGGTCAGATCTCGTTCCCCGGAGGTTCGATCGATCCCGGCGACGTGAGTGCGACCCACACGGCGCTTAGGGAGGCACACGAGGAGATCTCGCTCGATCCCGACGACGTCGACATCGTCGGCGAGCTGGACACCTTTCCCACCTTCGTCACGGGGTACAACGTCACGCCCGTGGTCGGATTCATCGAGAAACGCCCCGCGCTCACTCCGAACCCGGCCGAGGTCGCCGAGGTTCTCTGGGTCCCGCTGTCCGAGCTGGACGACACGACCCGGTCCGAGCCCGGCTTCGAGCACGAGGGCCGCTCCTACCCGACCGAGGCTTGGGTTTGGAACGGCCACGTCATCTGGGGGGTGACCGCGCGCATCATCCGGTTGTTCCTGCACCGGTTGGCCGAGGCCGGGCTGGTGGAGTCGCCGGGACCCGATCCATGGCTCGACTGGACTCCCCCACCCGTCCCGCCAAGAGAGAGCTGATGAGCCAGACCCCCGCGCCGGGGACGTCGGTCAGCCCCTCACCGAGCCCCACCGCTATTCAAGCGCCGCCCACGAGCGGTCTCGAAAGCGCGGGAGCAATCCTCGCGATCGTCCTTGCACTCGCCGCCGGCGTGCTCGGCTATCGCATCATCCGCGGAGGCCGCGGAATCTAACGAGAGGAGAAAGCAATGGCACGGCTAGCCTGGCTCGGACTCGGAACCATGGGGGCACCGATGGCGTCTCGCCTCATCGAGGCGGGCCACGACGTCACCGTGTGGAATCGCTCCCCCGCTAGGGCCGAGGCGTTCGAGCGCCGCGCAACGATCGCGGACACGCCCGCCGACGCGTCGCGAGGAACAGACGCGACGATAACGATGCTCGCGACGCCCGATGCGGTCGACGAGGTCGTCCTCGGTAGCCAGGGGGCACTCACCGGCCTGGGCGATTCCGGCACGCTCATCGACATGTCCACGGTGGGACCTGACTACGTCACCCACCTGCGCTCCCAGCTTCCCGAGGGCGCCGAACTGGTCGACGCGCCCGTATTGGGGAGCGCGAGCAACGCCGAGGACGGATCCCTCAAGGTCTTCATAGGGGGAAGCGACGACACTTTCCATCGATGGAGCAAAGTCCTCGCGCCCATCGGCAAGCCCATGCACATGGGTCCACTCGGCTCGGGGCAGGCCATGAAACTGGTGGCCAACTCGGCGCTCGCCGGCCTGATGAGCCTCACGGGAGAGACTCTCGCGCTCGCCGATGCGCTCGGGCTGGAACAGGGCAACGCCATCGCCGGTTTGCTCGAGTCCCCAATGGGGCCCGCGATGAAACGCAAGATCGACAAGTTCGAGAGCGACATCTACACACCGAGCTTCAAGCTCGAGCTCATGCTGAAGGACATGCGCCTGGTCGACGAGCACGCGTCGAAGCGAAACGTCGATCTGAAGCTGATACCCGACGCAAAGGAATGGATCTCCCTCGCTTACGAGCGCGGGTACGGCGGTTACGACTACTCGTCTGTCGTTGCCGGGATCCGAGGCCGTGAGGCGACTGGCTAGAAGCGGGGAGGCTCCGTGTAGATGCCCCACTCGTCTTTGAGGGCCTGGGTCATCTCGCCGAGGGTCACGTAGGCCTGCGCCGCCTCGACGAGGACCGGGATGGAGTTCTGGGACTCGTCGTGCGCCATGTCCCGCAGCGCCTGGATGGCGGCTTGCGCCTTCTCTTCGTCCCGGTTGGCCCGCACCTCGGCGACGGCCTTCTTCTGGCGCTCCTCCATCTCGGAGTCGATCGTCAACACATCCGGCGTGGCCTGACGGGTTTGCGTGAAGCGGCTGACGCCCACGATCACCTTCCGGCCCTTCTCGAGCAGCTTCTGATAGTGGAAGGCCGCGTCGGCGATCTCCTGTTGGAAGTAGCCTTCCTCGATCCCGGCGAGCATGCCGTCGAGAATCGAGCCGTCTCCCATCTCGTCGATCTTGGCAAAGTACTCCTCGGCCGAGTCCTCGGTCTTGCGCGTCAGCTCTTCCACGAACCACGAACCACCGAGCGGGTCCGCCACGTTCGCCACGCCCGTCTCGTAGGCGATGACCTGCTGGGTGCGGAGTGCGATCTCGACGGCCTCCTCGCTCGGGAGAGCCAGGACCTCGTCGAGGGAGTTCGTGTGGAGGCTCTGCGTCCCACCGAGAACGGCGGCGAGCGCCTCGGTCGCGGTCCGCACGACGTTGTTGTAGGGCTGCTGTGCCGTGAGCGAAACGCCCGCGGTCTGTGTGTGGAACTTGAGCATCAGCGAGCGTTCTTTGGTCGCCCCGTAACGCTCCTTGAGCCACCGGGCCCAGATCTTGCGAGCCGCCCGGAACTTGGCGATCTCCTCGAAGAAGTCGACATGGGAGTTGAAAAAGAAGCTCAGGCCCGGGGCGAAGCTGTCGATGTCCAAGCCCCTGCGGAGACCGAGCTCGATGTGGGCGAAGCCCGACGCGATGGTGAACGCGAGCTCCTGCACCGCCGTGCTCCCGGCCTCGCGGATGTGATAGCCGGATATCGACAGCGGGTAGTACCTGGGGGCCTCCTGCGCGCAGAAATCCATCATGTCCCCTGTAAGGCGGAGGTGGGGCTCCGGCGGGAAGAGCCATTCCTTCTGGGCGATGTACTCCTTGAGGATGTCGGTCTGGCAGGTGCCGCCGAGCTTGGCGACGCTCGCGCCCTGCTTTATGGCCGCGGCGAGATACATCGCGAAGAGCATGGGGGCCGGCCCCGAGATCGTCATCGAGGTCGTGATCCCCTCTACGTCGATGTCACCGAACAGAATCTCCATGTCGGCGAGGCTGTCGACGGCCACGCCGCAGCGGCCGACCTCGCCCTCCGAGTGCGGCTCGTCCGAGTCACGGCCCATCAGAGTCGGCATGTCGAAGGCGACGCTCAGGCCCGTCTGGCCCTGGGCGATGAGGAACTTGTAGCGCTCGTTCGTGTCGGCCGGGCCCCCGAAACCTGCGAACTGCCGTTTGGTCCACAGGCGCCCTCGGTACCCGGTCGGATAGATGCCCCTCGTGAAGGGATACTCGCCCGGAACTCCGATCTCGGGGTCGACCTCGTCCGGACCGTACAGCGGCTCCAGCTCCACGCTCGAGAGCGTGTCGAAGTCCACATCGTCGCGGAGTTTTGCCTTGTCGTATTGCTCGCGCCAGCGTCTTTGCAGGTCATCAGCCATGGACTGAGTTTAAACCGGGCGCCGATTTCCAAGTCTGACTCTTATGGTGGAGTCATGGCCAAGTTAGCTACCCGGCGTTGGGGTGACTCTGGCCCCCGGGCCGTGCTCGTGCACGGTGTCACGGCGTGGTCGAACACGTGGTGGCGTATCGGGCCCGCGCTGGCCGAGCGGGGCTGGGACGTGACTGCAGTAGATCTCAGGGGGCACGGGGACAGCCCGCGCGCCGGGACGACCATGCACCTCGAGGAGCTCGGCGCGGACCTCGTGGAGACGATGGGCTCGGGCGTGGACCTGCTCGTGGGCCACTCCCTCGGTGCGCTCGCGAGCCTCAGCGCACTCAATCAAGAGCCAAAGCTTGCGGCTCGCGTGGTCCTTGAGGAGCCGCCGGGAATGACGACCGTCGACCGGAGCCTGCTGGCCGCACTCATCGCCGACGACTTCCAACGGGCCCTCGCCGACCGCGCCGGGTTCGCCGCGCACCTGAGCGCGCAGAACCCCCGCTGGGATCGTCGCGACGTCGATGAGGCGGTCGAGGGGTTGCTGCGCGGCGACGGCGAGGCGATCGTCCGAGCCACGGAGCAACGGGACCTGAACTGGAACCTGGTCGAGCTCGTCGCTCCGCTCGAGTTGCCTCTGCTGGTGTTGTTGGCGGTGGACGGCACTGCTTCGTTCGGGGCCGAGGAGGGCGGGTCCGCCCTTGTCGGCGACGAACGTGCGAGTTTCACCGAAGCTCTCGGAGCGAACGAGCACGTCGTCATCGATGGGGGCCACTGCATCCACCGCTCGGAACCTCGGCTCTGGCTCGAAGCGGTGACAAGGGGCGTCTGAGGTTTAAGGGCGATATCGCGCGAGTCGATACCCAAGCCATGGCGAAGTGGATTTCGACTCTGTGATAGTCGCCGGGGCCGTTTTTGCCGAGTGGTACTGGGGCCCCGTCCTGTTCGCGCTGGTCTACGGACCCTTCATCCTGACGGCGGCGGCGATATTGACCGGCATCCTCGCTCACCAAGCCAGACGCCGGGGAAAGCCGCTGACCTGGCTGAGGACTTTGGGACTGTCTCTTGGCCTTGCGGCGGGGATCTCCCTGCTGGTACTGGGTGGCCTCGGGGCTACGTGATCGACTCAGACGTGAGCTGGTCGATCAACCGGTCGGCGGCCTGGTAGGGGTTGCACCTGCGATCGAGCACCTCGCCGGTGAGTTGCGCGAGGGTCTCGGCCCCCCCTGACTCGATGCGCCGTCGGTAGCGCTCGGCGACGATCTCCTTGATCTCGCGCTCGATTCGTCTGTGACGACGCGCCTCGAGCAGGCCCTTCTCCTCCTGGTAGGCACGGTGTTTCCCGACCGCGGTCCAAAGGTCGTCGAAGCCCTCCCCTTTGGTGGCCACCGTCTGCACGATGTCCGGCTCGCGTTCCTCGTCGGACATGTCGAGCATCTGCTTGATCTCGCGTACCGTGTCGCGGGCGCCGGGCCGGTCGGCCTTGTTGACCACGAAGACGTCGGCGATCTCCATGAGCCCCGCCTTTGCGGTCTGAACCGCGTCCCCCCAGCCGGGATTGAGAATCACAACCGTGGTGTCGCAGGCGTCGGTGATCTCGACCTCTGCCTGTCCGACGCCGACGGTCTCGATGATAATGATCTCCTTGCCGACTGCGTCGAGCACGCGCACCGCCTCGGGAGTCGCCAGCGAAAGTCCGCCAAGGTGCCCGCGCGTCGCCATCGAACGAATGAACACGTCGGGGTCCAGCGCGTGATTCTGCATACGCACGCGATCGCCCAGAAGAGCGCCTCCCGAGAAGGGGCTCGACGGGTCGATCGCCAGGACCCCGACGCTCCGCTCGTCGGCCCTGATCCGAGCGACGAGCCGTTCGGTGAGCGTGGACTTCCCGGCCCCCGGAGCGCCGGTGATGCCGATCGTGTAGGCGCGGCCGGTGTGCGGATAGAGCTCGTGCATCACCTCGGCGAGGTCCTCTCCTCCGTCCTCGACGAGAGAGATCAGACGCGCGATGGCGCGCCGCTCGCCCTGCAGGGCGCGTGCGACCAAATCAGGGACACGGCCCAAAAGGGCTCCTAGCTCTCGATTGCGACGACTTCGGTGACGCCCTCGATGCGCTCTTTGAGCAGGCGTTCGACACCGTGCTTCAGGGTCACGGGGGAGATGGGGCAGCTCTCGCAGGTACCAAAGAGGCGCACCGTCACGGTGCCCCCCTCGATCCCCTCGAGCTGGATGTCGCCCCCGTCCATCTGAATTGCCGGCCGGATCAGCTCCAGGGCTTCGTTGATCTGGTCCTCGACCGTTGTCGCCGTCTTGCTCACCTCTTCATCGTAACCGTTACAGCAAACACCCCGGCGGCCGCAAAAACGAGGGCGATGAGCAACAAACCCCAGGGAGCGGCGGGTTGATCGGTGTCGTTGGCGGCCGATTCGACGTCGGATTCGCTAGACCGGGGCTCGGCCTCCACCGACTCGGTGACGACGATTTCGACCGGATCGGTACGTTTCGTCTGGGATCCGGACGAGGCCTCCACGCGGACCTCGTAGCGTCCGGGTTCGAGCGGGGCGAGCCACGGGATGCGCCCCCGGCCCGCGTTGCGAACAGCGCCCGCCTCGACCGGGTCCGGCGTCACGAATTCCGTCGCCTCGCCCGCCGCCGTTACCGGAACGACACTTGCGGGCCGAGACAGGGCCACGGTCAGCCACGTAGCCTCCCCCACCCCGATCTCGTCCGGAGACCTGAGCAGGCGGATGCTTAGGGGCCTGTCGGTCCCCGCGGGTGGGGTCACCGACATCGCCCCGGTCCCGTCGTGGCGAACGGTCCAGGTGCCGATCGACGCGTCGATCACGGTTCGACCGCTGCCGTCGAGGACCTCGAGGGCGCCGGTCAGGCTCAACGTGCTTCGCCCCCAGTCCAGTCCCACGTCGAGGGCCCCGGAGTCGCTCACCCGGCCGAGAGAGACCCCCGAGTAGTAGTGGCCAAGAATCTCCCGGTAGGAGGCCCCCTGCAGCGCGAGACCGTGGGCCCCCCATTGCGACAGCCCGACGCCATGGCCCCAGCCGCGGCCCCGCACTCGTACGACACCATCCTCGGTTCCGATGCTGAGGCGGTTCGAGGGGAACGTCTCGGGCAGGCGGCCGGAGGCGGTGAGCCCGATGGACGGATACTTGCCGGGGAAGGCCGCCGGTGCGTGCTCGCGCACGATCACCCTCAGGTCCTCGGCGGTCATGCGCAACCTGAACTTCTTGCCGTGGAGCAAGACGTCCGGGTAGTGAAGATCCTCGCGCGATGCAACCGTCTGGGCTCCCTGAAGTCGCCCCTGGGCCCGGCTCCAGCGACCCGAGCGCTCGAGGATCTGCTGCAGATCGGCAACGGTGAACGCGACGCCCCACCGGTCGAGCGGCGACGCCTCCTCGGTCGTGCTCGATACGGCCCTGAGGTAGGGAAACGGGCCCTCGCCCGGAAAGATCTGTTCGTTGTCGAAGGTCTGCCCGCCGGAGACGGAATGATAGCGCGCCAGGATGGGCCGTCCCTCGTAGAGGATCGCCTCGCCTGCCGTAGTGCGGACCGCATCCGCCCACCTCTGCCCGTCCGACTGCTGCAGGACCTCGGCCCCCGAGAAGACCTGGCACTCGATCGATGCGCAGATATCGAAACCGTAGGTCGCCGCAGCCCCCGCCGGAGGCCTATCGAGCGTGTTCAGCGCGTAGGTGCGGGCGGCGATCGCCTGCGCCTTGAGCGCCTCGGCAGGCCAGTCCGGAGGTACCTCGGCGAGCCCGAGCAGGTAGCGCTCGAGCGGCAGCCGGTTGGCCACCACGATGCCGTCCGATGCTGCGGTCAGCTTGATCTGCCCGAGGTACGAGCCGAGTCCGGCGATGGCGGTCGGCTGGCCGCCCACGGGCACGAGTCGCACGGTGCCTCGCACGAGCTGGGTCCTGGGCTTCTTCTGCTGGGACTGGGCGGCCGACGGGGTGAGCGGCCACGCGACCAGGGCGGCCACGAGCATCAAGGCACCGGTGCGAACCAAAACCCGCATAGGGACATTGTGGCCGCGGCTGGGGCCTAGGCGGATTCCAGCGAGATCTCGGCCCCCAGGCCGGTGAGCTTGTCCACGAACTGCTCGTAGCCGCGCTCGATATGGCCGGCGTCGTAGACCTCGGTCCGTCCGTCGGCGCAGAGGCCTCCCACCACCAGCGCCGCGCCTGCGCGAATGTCGGGCGAGCGCACGGGGGCCCCGGACAACTGCTCGACTCCGCGGATGACGGCATGGTGCCCCTCGACCCTGATGTGTGCGCCCATTCGGTTGAGCTCGTCGACGAACAGGAACCGGGACTCGAACACGTTCTCGGTCAAGATCGAAGACCCTCGAGCCTGACTGAGCAGAACCATCATCGGAGGCTGGAGGTCGGTCGGAAATCCGGGGAACGGCAGGGTGACCAGATCGAGTGTCGTCGGTCGCCGGTCCATCCGGACGCGCACGCGTCCCTCGCCGCGCGTGACCTCGGCTCCCGCATCCTCGAGCTTCATCAGGGGCAACTCCAGATGAGACGGCTCGCAATCGACCAGTGTCACGTCCCCCTGCGTCGCGACCGCTGCGATTGCGTAGGTCCCCGCTTCGATCCTGTCGGGGTCGATCGAGTGTTCGGCCGAGTGCAGTTGGTCGACACCGTCCACCGTGATCGTCGGTGTCCCCACACCTCCGATACGCGCGCCTGCGTTGTTGAGGAACGCGCACAGATCCTGTATCTCGGGCTCGCGCGCGGCGTTCTCGATCACCGACCTGCCCTCGGCGAGAACGGCCGCCATGAGGATGTTCTCGGTGGCACCGACGGAGGGGAACTCCAGCAGCGTGTTCACTCCCTGGAGCCTGTCGCAGAGTCCTTCGACGTAGCCGTGCTCGGTCGTGAACTTCGCGCCCATCCGTTCGAGCCCCCGCAGGTGGATGTCGATCGGGCGCGAGCCGATAGCGTCACCGCCGGGCATGGCTACGCGTGCATGCCCAAGCCGCGCAAGCAGGGGGCCGAGCACCTGAATCGAGGCGCGCATCTTGGTTACCAGCTCGTAAGGAGCTTCTTCACAGAGCTCTCCCGACGAATCGATGACCAGGCGCCCGTTCTCGCGCTGAACCGTGGCACCGAGGCGGCGAAGCACATCCGCCATGAGCTCGACATCGGTGATCTGCGGAACGCGCTCGAGAACGACCTCGCCGGGAACCATGAGCGCGGCCGCCATGAGCTTGAGAGTTGAGTTCTTGGCCCCACTGATTCGGACCTCACCCTCGAGGCGAGTGGGGCCTTGGATTACAAAGACCTTCACCGTTTCAGTCTAGTGCCGTGGCCGCGCGGCCTTTCGTATATGCGCGGCTACCGTCTGCGGCCCGAGGACCTCCGGGCGCTCGACTTCTTGCGTCCCGT
>WHSV01000090.1 GCA_009379915.1 Actinomycetota bacterium
GGTCCCAGGATCGAGAACCGCATTCGCTCCAATTGTCCCTATCTACCGTTTCTCAAGTTTTCTCTTACCAGCACGGTCTCAAATGAGACCATCGCAGGGAGCACGTCTAAGTCAAGAGGAGTTGGACTGGGCAGATGAGTCTCACCTATGACGCCGTAGTCGTCGGTGCTCGTTGCGCCGGGTCCGTACTGGCCATCCGACTCGCGCGCGCGGGATGGGACGTACTGCTGGTGGATCAAGCTCGCTTCCCAAGCGACACGGTCTCGACTCACTTCATGTTTCCCAACACCCTCGCCCGGCTCGAGCGCCTCGGCGTCATGAAGCGATTGAGGGCAGCTCACGACATACCGCAGCTCTTGTTCAGTTGGGGGGTTCTCGGTCAGACGGTCGCGGGGTCGTTCACGCCGGTCGATGGATACGAGCGCATGTCGTGTGTCGGGAGGGTCGTCCTCGACCACGCTCTGGTCGAGACGGCGGTCGAGGCCGGAGCGTCGACGCGCTTTGGAGTTGGCGTCACGGGTCTGGTCACCGAGTCCGACGGGTCAGTAGCCGGCGTGGTTCTTCAGGGGGGTGAGCAGGTGCGCGCTCGTTGGGTCTTCGGCGCCGACGGCCGCAACTCAACCGTCGCTCGAAGTCTTGGCCTGAAGAGGCTCAATCCGCTGCGCGGGGATATGTCGCTCCTGTTCGCCTACTGGACCGGCCTCCCCGAAACCGAGTGGTTCCGCCTCGAGATTTGGGAGGACAGGGCGATTACCTGGTCGCCCTGCGAGGACGGCAGCCACATCCTGGTGGTCGCCGGCGGGCCCGATTTGGCTCGGGGTAACCGCCGAGCACGGCAGGCTCGCTACCTCGAGTGGGTTCGACGGTTCCCCTCGGTGATCGATTCCCGAGCCCTCGATCGAGGGCGACAAACATCGGATCTCGTCGTCGCACCCGAAGCCATGATGCGGGGATTCTTCCGGCGCGCGAAGGGGAACGGCTGGGCGTTGATTGGAGACGCGGGCCACTACAAGCACCCATCGATCGCGCAGGGTATCTCCGACGCGGTCGAGCAAGCGGACTACGTCGCCGACGCCTTATTGGGCGAGGACCCCGACCTCGGGCGTTACGAGAAGTGGCGCGACGCTCGATCCCAGGAGCAGTACCTATGGTCGTTTCGTGCGGCGACCTGGCCCGTGCCCGAACGACACATCCCGATTTATGCCGGCTTCGCCGCAGACGAGAACGCGGGACAGCAGTGGAGGGACATGTTCAACCGTCTGCACCAACCCTCCGAGGTCTACACAGCCGAGCGCATCGGGCGCTGGACCGGAGCCCGCCCCGCGACCTCTCAGCCGGCGACGCCGGAGGCACGCCGTTCGGCCTCCAACGATCTCGGACTCGCGTACGCTGAGGCCCGGATTGCGTTGGGAACGCTCCTGCGGGGCCTCGACGGTGCGCTCATGGAGCGGCGCGTTCCCGCCTGCCCCGCGTGGACGCTCGAGGACCTCGTCGCTCACCTAGCAGGCGAGGCGGCCGACTTCGTCGAGGGGGCCTACTTTCTGGGGGTCTCCGATGCTTGGCGCGATCCCGACGTGGCCGCCACCCGGGATGCCTGGACGGCCGGACAGGTCGCATCCCGCGAACAGGAGAGTCTCGACGCCGTGCTGGCGGAGTGGGACAAGCGATCGCCCCGGCTCGAGGACATGCTCTCCGGGAGAACGGCGGCCCCGGACCGATATCCTCCTTGGCTCCCCCCGGCCGTGGTTGCCGATCTCGCCGTTCATCTTCACGACGCATACGGCGCGCTGGGCAAGTCGGGCGATCGATCGATAGCGGCGTCGCAGGTCGGACTGCGTGTGTACGTCCGCTGGCTCGAGATCAGGCTCGCCGCCTGCGGGCGCCCCGCGCTGCTGATACGCGCCCCCGGCGCGCGGGAATGGCTGCTGGGGGCCGGCAATGCCGCGGCGACGCTCACCACCGACAGCTTCGACCTCTTCCGGGCGCTATCAGGGCGGCGCAGCCGCGATCAGCTCCAATCGCTGGCGTGGCAGGGTGATCCTGAGCCGTTCCTGGACTTGCTCTCGCCCTACGAGCTGCCCCGGTCGTCTTTGATCGAGTGACCGAAGCTTGTCTCGATTGAGGACACTTTCGACTACGAAGGACGCAAGACCAGCAATCTTCGAATCGATTGCAAAGGGCGACAATCACCGCCGTTGATTGAGCAGATGCAAGCGTCCCTGCGCGATGGATCGCGCGAGCAGAGGGAGGAAGGTTGATGCTAAGGGTGCCCCTATCTTTCTTGCCGCCTCGCGATGAGTTTCCGGACCGACTACGGTCAGACCAGATGACACAACCCCTCATCACGATGATCAAGGAGTAGTTCGATGCGGAAAATCACCGCCGGTCTGTTCATCTCGCTCGACGGCGTCGTCGAGGACCCGCAGGATTGGCACTTCCCGTACTTCAACGACGAAATGGGGGTGGCCGTCGACCGCCAGCTGGGCGCCGCCGACACGCTGTTGCTCGGCCGCAAGACCTACGACAGCTTCGCCGGTGCGTGGCCGGACCGCGAGGCCGCGGGCGGCGAGGACGCCGCTATGGGCAAGGCGCTCGGCGATGCGCGCAAGATCGTCGTCTCGAGCCAGAATCTCCAGTTCACCTGGCGCAACTCCGAGCAGCTGAAGGGCGACCTCGTAGAGGCCGCCACCGCGCTGAAAAACGAGCCGGGCGCGACGGATATCGCGATGAGCGGGTCCGTCTCCGTCGTTCGTCAGCTGCTGGACGCCGGGCTCCTCGACGAACTGCACCTGCTGGTCCACCCAATCGCCGTCCGCAACGGCATGCGTCTGTTCGACGAGGGCGAATCCCCGATCCCGCTGCGGCTGGACTCCTCCCAGGCCTTCACCACCGGCGTTCTGCACCTCATCTACGCTCCGGCCGAATCGACTCCCACGGGCACGTACGACGAGGCGAAAGCTCACCTGCCCCGGGCTGAGAACAGCTGATATTCCACACCTCGGCGCGTCGAGCCGTGGTACCGCGATCGGAGGAGATCGTTAGAACGCTGGTCGGAAGCATCGGGCTCGTTGCCTCGGCCCATCACCACAGGACTGGCGGTCGTCGTCGTACCAGCCGCCCAACATCTGGTCGATCCCGCAGCCAAAGAGACCCGAGGCCTATCACGAGGGTGACTTCGTGAGATCGCGGCGAAAGCGTGAGTCCCTGCGCCCGAGCATGGGGTCATTAAGTTGATCGGAGATGCCGACCGCGAGCCCCTGGTCGGTGGTTCGGTTATGGCGCCTCCGGCGGCCGAGGTTGTTGGTTCGCCGGGCGCTGGCCCCAAGGAGAACGTCCCGTTCCGGAACCTGCGCGAGCTCATCTATCCCCATTCGACCTTCGTTCGAGGGATCGAGGATGCTCCGGCAGCTGGATCTCTGATGTTGCCATCACCGAGGCGGCTCGTGCGTCCTCATGGATGATGAACCCGAACGATCCGACCCATCGGTATGTGCAACAGGCGCAGACGCGTGAAATTCGCCTCCTCACCGGCGTTGGCGGGGTGCACCAAGGCGGGAGGCGCCGGGCCATGCAGCGCTTCGCGTCTTACGTCGCGAGGCTCGCCAGCGCTAACGGAAGAGCGATACTGATCGCCAGCCTGATAGTGCTCGCGGGTCGGGTGGCTTCATCTCAAGGCGCAGGGGCGCTCCGAGGCTGGGGTGTGGGTAAGGACGCCGGCTTCGAGGAGGTGTCCAGCAGACCATGAAGCTGCGCCGGTCGCATGTCGCCGCGAGCCTGCTCCTAGCCCTGGCAGGCGCCGGAGCGCTGACCATCGCGTTGGTCGATGCCCCGGATGAGAAGAAAGTCATGCGATCAGGTGTCGAGTCCGATCAGATTGCGCGTCCGGTTTCGGAGCCGAAGGAAATCATCAGTCACGCCCCCCGTCTCTCCAGGCGCGTCGCGCGTGTCCTCGACGATGAGGGCATGAAGAGGGCGGGGCGAATCGTGGGCCGGTTCAAGTCGACCAGTGGTTGTGAGGTCCTGGGTGCTGTTTCGCCGAAGCGGCCGGATCCGGGACCGATATACGGACAGGTGCGCGAGTTCCTACTCAGCACGAAAGACGTTGCGGTTGCGATTGCAGACGAGTCTGTGGTGATCGTTGCCGTGGTTTGCTGAACGAAGCGGTTGTTAGTGGGACGGACGCGAGCGGTACAGTACTCATCAGTGCGGGACTGGCTCTCTTTCCGCTGCAGTGAAGGCCCGTGCGGACCCACCAGATTGGACGCTCACACTGTCGTGGCCCTAAGAGAACACTGCGCGAACCGCCGCGCATTCGAGCGGCTGATCGAACAGCGCCCCATTTCGCTTCGATCGACAGGAAGCTGACGGGTACGAGTGGCCCAGCGTCAATCTCCTGAATGTCTTTCTCGATCTAGGTCGCCGGCACGGCCTCCGGCGGCTCACGTCGAGAGCGGCGATCTCCTGATGAGCGCGATCGAGGTCGCCGCGATCCAAAGAAATGTGGGTACAAAGGCGGCTATCAGGATGGGAGGGCTCGTCACTGCGAACGGCCGGACGAGATCGATGAGCCCGGCCGCGGCTCCCAGCCACCACATCCACTTGGGCAGCACCCCACTGCTCCAGCCAGCGAACGACAGCGCGATGAGGGCGACACCGAGGGCGACCTGCCCTTGGACAAGCGCCACGAACTGCAGTCCCTGCACCATCAGCGCGTTGTTGAGATCGAGGTCATAGCCAGGAACTGACTCGATGACGACGGGCATGCCATGGCTGAAGACCTCCGATGCCAGTCCCCCCGCAAGAAACAACGGCACGGCAATCGCGACCACCGCGCGAAGGAAACCGGAGGGATCGGCGTCCCTTACAAGGACATGAAGCCCGGCGAAGAAAGGGATCGCGAAGATGAAGATCAGGTTCGAAAGTGCAAAGAAGACGACGGCGCGCTCGACGCTGTGGGAATCCCGGAGGAACGCCTGGAGGTCGGCGCCCGCAGAAGAGGTCCAAAACGTCGGGTATCGCTCGGCTACCGTCGCTAGCGGACTGTTGACGACGATGGCCGCGACCATGAGGAGGCCGCTGAGCCCGGCAAGGCGCGCGATCGGCCACCGACCGAGGCGATCGGAGACAAGCGGGTGAGCTGCTGAAAGATCCATGGGGCGACTCCTAGCTCAGTATAGTTGAACTATAGCGAGTAGAGTATTACTCTAGCGAGCACATGGCTGTCAAGAGGACCGGTTCCACGTACCGTCAGGAGCAGGCCGCAGCGACCAGGCAACGGATCGCGTCCGCGGCGAGAAAGCTGTTCGGCGAGCGCGGGTACGGAGCGACCACCCTTGCCGCGATCGCGGCAGAGGCCGGCGTCGCGGAGCCAACCGTCTACGCCGTCTTCGGCTCGAAGAAAGGTTTTCTGCTCGCGCTGAGACAGCAGATGCACGCCGAGGTGGAGTTACCCGAGCTGACCGCCGAAGCCAAGGCGGCGCCAGATGCGCGACGGAAGTTAGAGGGTTGGGCACGGCTCCTGCGTCGCCAGATGGAACGAAGCTATGACGTCATAGCGGCACATCGAGAAGCTGCACGGGTAGATCCGGCTGCGGCAGAGGAGCACCGGGCCGTCCTCGATAGCCGCGCCGGAGTAATGCAGGAGTTTGTCCGTGGGCTTGCTGCAGATCTCAGGTCGGACCTCGACCTCAGAACGGCCACCGACATCGTGTGGACCCTCTCGAACGAGGAGATCTACCGGGAGCTGGTACAGGAGAGAGGGTGGTCACCTAGCCGCTACGAGACCTGGATGGCTCGCACCCTCAAGCAGCAGCTCCTTGCTGACACAGATTCCTGATGCGCTCACATCCATCGCGTAATGACTCAGCACAAGACAGGAGCATCCGCGGAGTGTCGGCGCGGTCGTCATCAAGCGCCGTCCAAAGGAAGCGTAAAAACCCGGTGACCAGGGTTCCTTCTCCTGGTGGGCCCTCACGGACTCGAACCCTGCCCGCCGGATTAAAAGGACTCAGGCTGTGTGCGCTGTGCTAACCAGGAAGTTCGCAGGTCGTCGACGAGCGAAAAGCTCAAAGTTCTGAGCTCAGTTTCAGAGTTTCTGAAACGCGTTTGGCTCCTTTCTTCCCAGGCGAGTCAAGTCAATACCTCGACCACGGCGAGAAATGCGACGGCCACCCACGCCACGACCGCGGCAAACGCGCTGGCTGCGCTCGAAATGGCACTCCCCGAAAGTGGGCTGCCGTGGACGTTCTGCAGCCCAATGGCTGCTACCTGCGGAGGCTATACCGGAAATCGCTCTTCTGCAGCCGGTGACCCAACGTCGGTGGCACAACCAAGCAGAGTGCTTCCTTAGACCCCCCACGGGTTCACCTATTGGGTTCCCCACCAAGAGTGATTCCAAGTTACCTGTGCCAGAACCGCCTGTCCGTTGAGACTTGGGTGGAAGTAGTCCAATTTGCTGACCATTTTGGCCGTGAACTTGAAGTTAAAGACTGCGTAGTCATCGAACTTGCATTTCTCGTATCGGGAACAGACCTCGTCAAGGATCCGGTTGAAGACGACCTCGCGTGCGAGCACCGCCTGTCGATCTGCCTCGGTTCGATTGGAACCGAGCATGGATCGGCAGATGCCGAACGTAGACCATGTCGCGCGCGCGAGCCAGTTTGTGTGGAGTACGGACCGGAGCTGGTAGAGGTTCGGGATGCTCGAGACGAAGACCCGGGCATCCGACGGTAGCCCCGAATCCAAAGTCCGCATCGTCGCCTCGAAATCGGCGCGGAACCTCTCTTCAGGTGTCATCGTGGCCGGCGACGACGTGCAGACATCGTTAGCGCCGATCAAAATCGTGACGTACGTGGCCTGTTGCGCTACGGCTTTCGCGGCCTGAGCAGGACCGTCGGCCATCTTCGCCCCCGCTCGGGAATCGTTGTAATTGCGCCCGGATATGGCCGGCTGCGAGGCGAGGACGCGCTCGTAGTGGCTGTGGATCTCGTCCCATCGAGAGCCGCCCGTGCTCCAGGAGCGACCGGGGTGATCTCCGTACCAACAGCACACGTTTGTTGCTCGCGTGATCGAGTCGCCTATCGACGCGATGCTCGTCGGAAGGGGCGGCGCGGCCTGGGCCGGTGCGGCGGTAATTATGATGACGAGAATTGCGATCGACAGCGACGTTTTCCGCATCATGATCCTCCGGTTCACAAGCAAACGTTTAGCTACGACGGGTTTATGTACAGGAGCATGATTCCCATCACATCGTTGGCCGCATGCTCACTCTCGTACATGCTGTGGAGACGAACGACCTCTCCTTGATGGACGGATGCCACGGGGTCGCCCCTGCAGGTCGACATCGATAGGACCCGGTGTGAGTCCATCGGGTCGAGTGTCGCGACGGACTTGCAGATGGATGCGCCTCCCTGACTCTCGTTCGTGACTTCCACGGCGACTCCGCCACCGTGGACGTGGCCCATAACTGCCACGGCCTTTCCTGGGACATTCACGTTCCAATTCCAATGGGTGTCCGAGAATCCAGAGGGGATCGAGTACTCGGAGTCTCCACACTGGTCGATGTCCAACCACACCGGTCGGACTCTTTTGACCGATTCCCATGAAGGCCGGTAGGTGTAGGTGACCTGCACGTAAACAGTCTTCGACTCGAGGGAATGGTTCATGAGGTCGACGAGGAGGTTCCATGAGTCATACCAGCGAACTCTGTACCCATAGCCCTCAGGAAAGCTGATTGGGGTCCGCTCGTCACCCGACGCGAAGAAGCGCGCGCCCGCGAGCCCCAGCCAGGAGTTGGCGCAGGTGGCGTCCTTCCTGAATTGACTGGTCAACACGAAATGGTGAATCATTGCGCCCGTTTCCATCGTCGCGGGCCTACCGTCTGAGTAAACGAGGTTCGGCGTCATCGATGTGATGTGACAATCGAGGCAAGGGCGCTGAACCGCGAACTTGAGCCGGTTATTTAGCATCCCTGGTTGGTCTATGGAACCGGCTGCTGGGATAATGAATGGCCCGTAACGCACGACCTTCTTGTACGTGGTGGCGTGCGCACCAGGTGCGACTCCAACCACTGAGATGGCTACGGCTAAGAAGACGACGACGACCGCGCATCGCTTCACTGCTCCCCCCTCCACCCGAACTACTCTCTGACCCCCGGCTCTTGGTTCTTCTAATGCTGAAATGGAATACCCCTATGCTGGCCTCGTAACCGAATTCCCTGTGGCTGATCCGGCTGCGGTAGTTCCGCCTAGCCTGCAGGGCAGTCCGTCAGGGCCGCGTCAAGCGTTCGGTGATCGTGGCGGCCAGAAGGAGCCGAGTTGAGTTCGACTCGTTTGTGCAGGTCACGGGCACTTAGTGGGCCCCCAGGGACTCGAACCCTGCCCGCCGGATTAAAAGGGCTCAGGCGCTGTGCGCTGATGCCATGAAGGAGCGGGGCCTCCGCTCCCGCTGGCAGTCCGAGTCGTAAAGACTCGGGTTGTCAGTCCACCAGGCCGAAGGGAGGCCCCTCATGGCTCAACAGTATGTCGGCATCGATCTCCACCGACGCCGGTCGGTGATCGTGCGAATGACCGAAGCCGGCGAGGTCGTCGATGAGGTGCGCATCGACAACGATCCGGTTGCGCTGGCGAGTGAGGTCGCCAAAGCGGGAGAGAATCCCGAGGTCGTGCTCGAGGCTGCCTACGGCTGGTACTGGGCCGCGGACGTGCTCGAGCTGATCGGCGCGACCGTCCACCTCGCCCACCCGCTCGGGGTCAAGGCCTACGCCCACCAACGGGTCAAGAACGACGCCAAGGACGCCAAGACGCTTGCCGACCTCGCCCGCATGAACCTGGTGCCCGAGGCCTGGATCGCACCTCACAGCGTGCGCGACCTGCGCGAGCTCGTGCGCTACCGGGCCAAGCTCGTGGCCATGCGAACGAGCCTCAAGGCCCAGGTGCACGCGGTCCTCGCCAAAGACTGCATCAGGGTCCCGATGTCGGATCTGTTCGGGGTCAAGGGCAACGCCTGCTCGACGACCTCCGCCTGTCGGCCCCGTCCGCTGCCAAGGTGACTTCGCTGAGAGACCTCATCGCGAGTTCGACGAGGACATCGCAGGCTTCGATGACGCCATCCACGACGCGGCTTCAATGCACCGTGGCTACCGCTGTGTGCAGACCGTCCCCGGAGTCGGGCCCGTCCTCGGCGCGGTGCTGGTCGCGGAGATCGGGGAGGTACAGAGGTTCACCTCGCCCACAAGACTGTGCAGCTGGGCCGGCCTCACGCCGCGCCATCGCGAGTCCGACCTCGTCGTCCACCGCGGGGCGATCACCAAGCAAGGCTCCAAGCTCGTGAGGTGGGCAGCGATCGAGGCGGTCCAGAGGCTCTCCCCCAACAGCAAGCAGGCGGCCGACTTCATGCGCATCGCCACCCGGCGCGGCAACAAGATCGCAAGGGTTGCGGTGGAGCGCAAGGTGTTGACGCTCGTCTACTACGCGCTCAGAGACGGCAGGGTCCGATCTCTTGAGCATGCTCGGGCGGCATGAGGCTGAGAGCTGGTCCAAGGACGCGCGCTCGCCGTAGCACATGGTCCCCGGAACCCCGGCGCGACCCCGAGCGCTGATTGAGCCCGTCCTTAGGCCGCGGCCGAACGGCTCCATGCCGCACGCAGCGCGGCGCAGGGATGTATCGCACTCCAGCCGGAGCCTTGCGCAGCTCGGACGCTTAGAGCCTGGAGCCTCTCCAACCCCATCGCCGAGGAGTCGACCTCCCCTCCGATGCGGGAGTATGCGTCACCACTCCTTGGCGTCAAGACCGTTCGTCCTCGCTGACGCTGCGGGCGCTCCGTCTTGACCCCGGCGTCCTGGTGACGCGCGCCCGCAGCCACGGGAGGCTCGCTCGGGAACGGCGAAAAAGCCCGATCAGTCCTCTTGACCGGCCCCACTCCTTCAGGGATGTGCTAAGTGGCGTAGTCGCAGGTCGTCGACAAGCGAAAACCGCAAAGTTCTGGGCTCAGTTTGGGAAGCGACCCATTCATAGGCGTGATGACCCGCTTTGCAACCCTGGTCCAAAGAGCGGCGGGATCCTCTGGCGGGCGGGTCGCGGTGTTGGTCGCCGGAGGAGTGGTCGCAGCCGGCATCGCGGTGGCGATCTGTCAATGGTCGGGTCAACATCGGATCGCCTTAAGGACAGCGATGTGGTTGCGTGGTTCGACTTCCATGGAGACGAGCCACCACCCGACTTCGATCCGCACCCCACGCTTTAAGTTTCACTTCGCGAGGAGAAAAAAATCATCTGTCGGCAGAATGTCTGTACCAAACGCTCTCCATGGTCTGATTTTTGCCGTCGAGTGGGGAGTCATCGATAGGTGGTTCCGCGGACTCTTTCCCCCCTGAGCCCATTGAGATCGGCTAAAACGCGATTACATCCTCCCGAGAGCGTTCAGAATCCCTTAGATTGGCTCGGCGCTCAAATTCGCTTTACCCGGAGCGCCTCGCTCTCTTTGCCAAGCCCACAAGGGCTAGCCTCAACGCATCAATCTGTTCGGGGTCCACAAAGCGGAAGCCCCTTCCCTCAACTCGAAAAGCCTCGAGTTCCCCTTTTGGCAATCCCAGCGGTTGATCGCGTTGGGATAGGTATCCAGACGTCAGGCCGCCTCGGACACGGTGATAGTACCCGGTCATCCATAGTCTGAGCGTAGTGAATGGAACAGGCCCGTCCATGACGGGAAGCGGAGGCCCGAGTCGGCTTCCAAAATCGAGGGGCTGCTGGAAGAGGTCGGGTTCGCTGACGGGCAAGGGACTTATGGGGGCGGTGCCTCGGGCTCCTGTTTGCCCGCGGGCTGCGCCTCCTGCGCCAATCTTGCAGCCACGTCTCGGAGCCTCACATTGGTGTGCTGAGACATGGTCTTTAACATCTCGAAAGCCTCGGTTTCATTGACGCCTTCTCGCTCGATGATGAGGCCGATAGCTTTACCGATGAGCGTGCGCGTTCCGAGCGCAGTCTTGAGCCCGTCTACTTCCCGCTCCAGTGCCTCGAGCTCCTCTCGCTTGATCTCATCATGATCTTCCGGGAGCGTCGGGTCGTCGTGGGTTGACTTCATGTTGCCCCCTCCCAAGGTCACCAATCCAAGTCGATCAACCCAAACCCTCGAACCCCAAAGTCCTTGGCCCGACTCGGTTTGATCTGACAATCATAGGTAAACCTGAAGGTGGGGTGGGGGGCCCGCCGCTGGCTGCTCAACAGCGGGCCCACAGCGACCCCCGACGTTCACTTTGTGGGGATCGCCAACGCCAGACCTTATCGGCTACTCCGACCGTCACCCACAAATCAGGCTGACCAGCATTTAGTGCTCGCGCTGACCTCATCACAACGCCCCCACGACCAAACCCTTCACCGAAGCTTGCTGGCCCGTTCGAAGTACCCCTTATGTAATCGAATACGCAAATTGCCCCATTTATCAGAGCCTGCTCGCCGGTCCCAGGCTTCCCCCTAATTGCAAACCTGACGCGCCGCAGAGCGTCCAGAATCATCTTTAGATCGTCCCCGCTGGGTAACCAGGACCGGCTGGCCTGGAGTGAAGGGCCGGGGGACCCGTCCCCTCCCCGGCCCCTTTCAAAGCGCGCAGATCGCCTGGAGGCGTC
>WHSV01000014.1 GCA_009379915.1 Actinomycetota bacterium
GTTTGCTCGATAGGTCCGAATTGGCAATAGACATCTGAATTGTCATTGCGCTCACTCGACAGAACACCGTTTCGATTTTGCTTGACTTTTTTCCGCCTGGGGGTTGAAGTCCAAGGGGAGGGTCGATGCCATTCGGGGGGCAGGCTCGACTGGGCCGCGCAGAGACGCCGGAACAGTTTGGCTTGGCCGCGCCGCATGCTCTCCGGAGAGACAACAGGTGCTTCGTCGGAGCTGTACTGGAGTTAAGCCTCGGGAAGGGGGAGCATGGATAACATCTTTGTTGCCGAAATGATCGGCACGGGCATCCTGGTTCTGCTTGGGGATGGGGTTGTCGCAGCGGTGCTGCTGAATCAGTCCAAAGCCCAGAACTCCGGCTGGATCGTGATCACCTTCGGTTGGGGTCTGGCGGTTGCAATGGCCGTTTACGCCGCCGGGTCGTTCAGTGGGGCCCACATCAACCCCGCGGTCACCCTCGGCCTTGCTTTTACGGATCAGGGTGTCGCCTGGGGCGACGTGCCTCAGTATCTTGGCGGACAGTTCGTCGGAGCATTCCTCGGGGCCGTGCTCGTCTACCTGGCCTACCTGCCCCACTGGGCGGTAACCGAGGACCCGGGGCTGAAGCTCGGGGTGTTCTCCACGGGGCCGGCAATCCGCAACCCTGCGGCCAACTTCATCACCGAGGTCATCGGTACTGCGATGTTGTTGCTCGGTGTTCTTGCACTGACCTACTCCGACAATGCCGCGTCGATCGAGTCGGGTCTCACGCCCCTTCTCGTGGGTCTGCTCGTGCTCGCCATCGGTCTCTCGCTGGGTGGGCCCACGGGCTACGCCATCAACCCAGCGCGCGACCTGGGACCTCGCGTCGCGCACCAGGTCCTGCCCATCGCGGGCAAGGGCGACTCCGACTGGAACTATGCATGGCTCCCGGTCGCGGCACCCATCGTTGGAGGAGTCCTCGGGGCGCTCCTGTTCAAGTTGGTGTGGCCGACCTAGCTGGATCTCGACCCTTCCGCAACCGTAAGCAGGCTCATCAACGAAATAGGAAGGCATAGCAGTGAAGAAGCTGATCAACAATCCGGATGATGTCGTCAGGGAAGCGCTGCAGGGAACGGCCGCAGCTCACCCCGACCTCAAGGTGTTCTTCGATCCGCACTACATAGTGCGTGCGGACGCTCCGGTTCAGGGCAAGGTCGGCATCGTGTCCGGAGGAGGCTCCGGACACGAGCCCATGCACGGCGGTTTCGTCGGCATGGGCATGCTCGACGCGGCTTGCCCGGGCGAGGTCTTCACCTCGCCGACTCCGGATCAGATGCTCGAGGCCACCAAGGCCGTCAGCGGAGGCGCCGGCGTTCTTCATATCGTTAAGAACTACACCGGCGACGTCATGAACTTCGAGATGGCGGCGGACCTCGGCAAGGCGGAGGGCATCGAGGTCGAGGCCGTGGTGATCGACGATGACGTAGCCGTGCAGGACAGCCTCTACACGGCAGGGCGGAGGGGTGTCGGCGCCACGGTTCTTGCCGAAAAGCTCACGGGAGCAGCGGCCGAGGCCAAGGCTACGCTCGCTGAGGTGGCCGAGCTCTGTAAGAAGGTCAACGACCAGTCTCGCTCCATGGGTATGGCCTTGACCAGCTGCGTCACTCCCTCAGCGGGGAAGCCGACCTTCGAGCTCGGCGACGACGAGATGGAGATCGGCATCGGCATTCACGGGGAGCCGGGGCGCGAGCGCAAGAAGCTGGCGCCGGCCTCCGGGATAATCGAGCAGATTGCCGGTACCATCATCGGAGACCTGCCGTTCAAGCAGGGCGACGAGGTGCTCGCCTTCGTCAACGGCATGGGCGGCACGCCACTCATCGAGCTCTACGTCGTCTACAACGAGCTGACCAAGATCCTCGACGGTAAGGGAGTCAAGATCACGCGCAACCTGATCGGTTCCTACATCACGTCGCTAGAGATGGCGGGATGCTCGATAACCCTGCTGAAGCTCGACGACGAGCTGACCAAGCTGTGGGACGCACCCGTGAAGACGTCGGGCCTCAGGTGGGGCGTTTGAGGAGGAGCATCGAGTCAGGAGTAAACAGCACGTGAGCGATTCGACCATTTCGGGCGCCGACGTAGTTCGCTGGATCCAGGTGTATGCGTCGACGATCGCCGAGAACAGGGACTACCTGACCCAACTGGACTCGGCAATCGGTGACGGCGACCACGGAACGAACATGAATCGCGGTATGAGCGCTGTGATCGAGAAGTTGGATGGAGCCACCGGAGACGACGTCGGTGGTTTGCTCAAGACGGTGGGAATGACGCTCGTGTCCAAGGTCGGGGGTGCCGGCGGGCCGCTTTACGGCACCCTGTTCATGCAGATGGGAGCGGCGACGACAGGCAAGTCCGATTTGGCGATGGGGGACTGGGCGAAGGCGGTCGACGCCGGCCTGAAGGGTGTCCAGGCGCGCGGCAAAGCGGAGCCCGGTGACAAGACGATGATCGATGCCCTTACACCCGCGGCCGAGGCTCTGTCCAAGGCGGCCGCCGCCGCTGCCTCTTTGAGCGATGCTCTCAGGTCGGCGGCTCAGGCGGCCGAGGAGGGCATGAAGGCGACCATCCCACTCGTCGCCCGCAAGGGCCGAGCGAGTTACCTGGGTGAGCGCAGTGCCGGCCACCAGGACCCCGGTGCCACGTCGTCGTTCCTGCTCATGAAGACGGCCGCAGACACGTTTGCAGACGCGGGGCGGCCTCGAGCGGACCGCAAGAACGAATAGCAGAAATTGACCAGCAGTCGAGGAGGAGAGCGTATGGCCGAATACGTAGGAGCTCTGGACCAGGGCACCACCAGCACCCGCTTCATGATCTTCAATCATGGCGGGGACGTCGTCGACCTCGACCAGAGGGAGCACGAGCAGATCTACCCGAAGCCGGGCTGGGTCGAGCACGACGCCAACGAGATATGGGAGCGCAGCCAGGAGGTAATCAAGGGTGCGCTCGATAAGGCCGGCATCAAGGCGAGTGACCTCGCCGCGGTGGGCATAACCAACCAGCGCGAGACGACGGTGTTGTGGGACCGCAACACGGGTCAGCCGGTGCACAACGCGCTGGTGTGGCAGGACACTCGGACGGACAAGCTCTGCAACGAGCTGTCCAAGGAGGGCGGTCAGGACCGTTTCCGGTCGACCACGGGCCTACCTATCGCCACCTACTTCTCCGGCCCGAAGGCCAAGTGGTTGATGGAGAACGTAGATGGGTTGAGAGACAAGGTCGATGCGGGCGACATCCTGTTCGGCAACATCGACACCTGGTGCATCTGGAACCTTTCCGGCGGCACTGAAGGCGGAGTTCACGTCACGGACGTCTCGAACGCGAGCCGCACGATGATGATGGATCTCCAGAGCCTGGATTGGGACGACGACATCCTCAAGACTCTCGACGTACCTCGCGCGATGCTTCCGGAGGTTCACGCTTCGAGCGAGGTCTACGCGGAGGCCAAGGGGGTGCTCGAGGGCATTCCGATCGCCGGTGACCTAGGCGACCAGCAGGCGGCCACCTTCGGCCAGACCTGCTATGACATAGGCGACGCCAAGAACACGTACGGCACCGGCAACTTCCTGCTTCTCAACACGGGCACCGATGCGGTGCAGTCGAAGAGCGGGCTCTTGACCACTCTCGGCTACAAGATCGGCGATCAGGATGCCGTGTACTGCCTCGAAGGCGCCATCGCCATCACCGGCGCGCTCGTGCAGTGGCTGCGCGACAACCTGAAGATGATAAAGGCGGCGCCCGAGGTCGAGGATCTTGCGAAAACTGTCGACGACAACGGCGGCTGCTACTTCGTCCCTGCGTTCTCGGGATTGTTCGCGCCGTATTGGAAGAGCGACGCTCGGGGCGTTCTCGCCGGGCTCACTCGCTACGTGAACGCCGGACACATCGCTCGAGCCGTGCTCGAGGCGACGGCCTGGCAGAGCCGCGAGGTCGTGGAGGCCATGAACAAGGACTCCGGTGTCGATCTCAAGGAGCTCAAGGTCGACGGGGGCATGGTCGGTAACGACCTCCTCATGCAGTTCCAGGCCGACATTCTCGGTGTGGACGTCATCCGTCCGAAGGTACCCGAGACCACGGCACTTGGTGCGGCTTACGCAGCCGGCTTGGCCGTCGGGTTCTGGAGAGAGATCGACGACCTGCGCGAGAACTGGCTCGAGGACAAGCGCTGGAGCCCATCGATGGACAAGGCCGAGGTCGAAAAGGAGTACGGCTTCTGGAAGAAGGCCGTCACTCGCACGTTCGACTGGGTCGAGTAACCAACGAGGGTCAACGGGAGGGCCGGCGGTTTCGCTCCGCCGGCCCTTCTTTTGGGGGCGCGCAGGCTAGAGTCGAACGAGGCATGAAGAGTGTTCAAACCGAGGTACTCGTTATCGGAGGGGGCGCTACCGGCGCGGGTGTTGCGTGGGATGTCGCCACGCGCGGCTTCGACACCGTTCTCGTCGAACGTAAGGACCTGGGAGAGGGAACTACGGGGCGTTTCCACGGCTTGTTGCATTCCGGTGGGCGGTACGCGGTCAAGGACAAGCTGGCCGCCGAGGAGTGCATTCACGAGAACCTCGTTCTTCGGCGCGTCGCCGCAAACACGATCGAGAACACCGGTGGCTACTTCGTAACAACCCCGTGGGACGATCCCGCCTTCGGCGACAGGTTCATGGAGGGATGCAGGGACTGTGGAATCCCGGTCGAGGAGATAGCTCCCCCGGACGCCTTCAGGGCCGAACCCCGAATCAATCGAGACATATCACGCGTCTTCACCGTGCCCGACGCCGCGATCGACGCGTGGAAGCTCGTATGGGACTGCGCCAAGTCGACTAAAGAACACAACGGGAAGATCCTCACCTACCACCGGGTCCTCGACATCCTCCGGACCGGGGACGTGGTACGTGGCGCGAGCGTTCGAAACGAGCTCTCCGGTGAGGAGTTCGACGTCCACGCGGATGTCACCATCAACGCGACCGGAGCGTGGGCGGGCAAGGTGGCCGACATGGCCGGCTGCCCGGGAGTTCAGGTCCTGGCGGGCAAAGGCATCATGATCGCGATGAACCATAGGCTCGTGAACGTGGTGGTCAACCGTTGCACGATGCCCGCCGACGGCGACATTCTGGTTCCGATCCGCACCGTGAGCGTCATCGGCACGACCGACATTCGAATCAAGGATCCGGACGAGCCTGACGTCACCCAGGCGGAGGTCGAGCAGATGCTTGACGACGGCGAGAAGCTTGTACCCGGTTTCCGCCGAGCGAGGGCATTGAGGGTGTGGGCGGGCGTGAGGCCGCTGTTCAAGGACGTGCGGGCCCCCGAAACAAGCGATACCCGCGACGTGAGCCGGAGCCACGCCCTGCTCGACCACGAAGCCCGAGACGGTGTGACCGGCTTTCTAACGATCACGGGAGGCAAGCTGACCACCTTCCGGATGATGGCGGAAGAGACGGTCGACAAGATGTGCGAGCAACTAGGCACCCGGCGCGAGTGCCGCACTTCTATCGATCCGCTGCCCGCGTCGAGGACGGGCAAGTTCTACTGGCTCGGTGAGCGCCTCAGCAAACGCGAGGCGACGATGCACGAGGACCAGCTCATCTGCGAATGCGAGTTGATCCAGCGCAGAAATCTGGAACGCGTGATGAAACAGAGGTCATCGACGATCCTGGACGACATCCGGCGCGCAGTGCGGCTCGGGATGGGGCCCTGCCAGGGCGGTTTCTGTATGTACCGGGCCACGGGAATCCTGCACGATGTCGAGAGGATCGACAGTTGGACCGCCAACAGGTCACTGCGCGACTTCCTTCAAGAACGCTGGAAGGGCGTGCAACCGATCCTCTACGGAGATCAACTGCGGCAGGCCCGGCTGGACGACTGGATCTTTCACGGTGTGCTGGATGTCGAGCACCTTCCAACCGACCGATTGGAGGACCGGGCAGAGAGAGAGCACCCATGAGGGACGTTCTCGTCATGGGAATGGGTACGTCGGGTCTGGTGGCGGCCCTTCGTTGCCAGGAGGCGGGGCTCAAAGTGACGCTGCTGGCAAAGGGCGTCGGTTCCACTCACCTGGCCCCCGGCACCATCGACGTCCTCGGATACGACCCAGAGTTGGTCGAGAACCCGTCTGAGGCGTTGCCCCGCTTCGCCGACCGGAATCCGGAGCATCCCTACGCGCGCATCGGGGCCGATGTCGTGGCTCGTTCACTCGAGTGGTTTTCCGAGCGCTTCGACGGATACCGCTATACCGGGTCGGTGGACGAGAACTTCCTGCTGCCCACGGCGATCGGCTCTATCAAACCCAGCACTCTCGTGCCAGAGACGCTGGCTGCGGGAGACCTTCGTAAGGGCGGGCGGTTGCTGTTCGTGGGCTTGCGACAGCTCAAAGACTTCTATCCTGCGCTCACCGCCCAGAACGTCGCGAACGCAAAAACGCCATCGGGGGCGGACATCTCGGCACGCGCCGTGCAGATCGAGCCCCCGATCAGTGGCGAGGCCGACGTGACCGGCCTTGCCTTGGCAAGGAAGTTCGACGATCCAGGGTTTCTCGACGCGGTTGCGACGCAGATATCTGCACTCGTAGACGGCGACGAAGCCGTTGGTCTTCCGGCAGTCCTCGGATTGCGACGACCGCGCGAGGTTTGGGAGGGGCTCCAGGAAGCGCTCGGCCGCCCGGTCTTCGAGATCCCCGGTCTTCCCCCGTCGGTGCCCGGCGTTCGTCTCCATGAGATCCTGGTCGCGCAGTTCGAGTCGGCCGGTGGGAGGGTCGTCGTGGGAGCGGAGGCGGTCGGTGCCGACACCGAAGGCGATCGCGTCACCGCCGTCCGGGTGGCGGCGGCCGCGCGCATCAAGCCCTTTGTCGCCCGCCACTTCGTCCTCGCAACCGGAGGTTTCGGATCGGGGGCAATCGAGATGACGTCGAGCTGGAAGGTGCGCGAGAACGTATTCGATCTGCCGGTGATGGGGGTTCCTGCCGACGGACAGCGCTTCAGTCCCCGGTATTTCGACAGGCAACCCATGGGCCGAGCGGGGATCCGTATCGACGACTCGCTGCATCCGCTCGACGGGTCCGGCCGCAGGTTGTACGCCAACCTGACCGTGGTGGGGGCGTGCATCGCCGGTTCCGAGGCGTGGCGGGAGAAGTCGGGTGAGGGAATCAGCTTGTCGAGTGGCTACAAGGCCGCGACGACTGTGATCGAGGAGGCCATGTGATCGAAGACCTGATCCGCGGCTCACTCGATCACTGTGTCAAGTGCACGATCTGCGAGACGCATTGCCCGGTCTCACGCGCTACACCGCTGTTCCCCGGTCCGAAGTACGTGGGTCCGCAGGCGGAGCGGTTTCGCTCCGGGGATGTCTCGCCCGACGATTCGCTCGACTACTGCTCCGGGTGCGGAATCTGCACGCAAGTGTGCCCTCAGGGCGTCAAAGTCGCCGAGATCAACAGCCGAGCTCGCCGTACTCTGAAGGAGAGCCGAGGCATACCGCTTAGGGACAAGATCATCTCGAGGCCCACCCTGAGCGCCAGGCTCGCGACACCGGTCGCGCCTGTCGCCAACTGGAGCCTTCGCAACAAGCTGATTCGCGCAGCGGTCGAGAAGACCATTGGCGTTCATCGCCGGGCTCCTATGCCGAAGTTTGCGGGCCGGACCTTTCAGAGCTGGGCGCGCAAACACGATGCACCGAGGCTCGACCGCTCGGTCGTCTACTTCCATGGCTGTAGCACCAACTTCTTCGAGCCGGACCTGGGCGCCAAGACGGTGGCGGTGCTCGAGCACAACGGATTCAACGTCATCGCCCCGAGGGGTCAGGGCTGTTGTGGCCTCCCTCTGCAGTCGAACGGGCTGTTCGACGACGCCACGGGGTACGTGGAGCGGCTGGTGGCCAAGCTGGCGCCCTACGCCCGTGAGGGATACGACATCGTCGCGACATCGACCAGTTGCGGGTTGATGCTCAAGCGCGAGGCATACGAGATTCTCGGGATGGAGAGCGACGACCTGAGGGTCGTGTCCGAGCGGATGTACGACATCTGCGAGTTCCTCCTCGACCTCCAGGAACGGGGCGAACTCGAGACCGATTTATCGCCCGTGCCCATGAAGGTCCCGTACCACGTTCCCTGTCAGCAGCGAGGTCATGAGATGGGCAAGCCGGCCGTCGATCTCTTCCGTCTGATCCCCGAGTTGCAAGTGGTCGACACACAGCGCGCGTGTTGTGGAATCGCCGGAACCTATGGGCTGAAGAAAGAGAAGTACGACATCGCCATGGAGGTCGGCCGGCATCTGTTCGAGGACGTCACACGCATGGAGCCGGAGGTATCGGTGTGTGACAGCGAGACCTGCCGCTGGCAGATCGAACACGGCACGCGGATTCGGTCGGTGCATCCCATCGAGTTGCTGCACCGCTCTTACGAACTCTAGGCTTCGGCGGAGCTTCGCTGCGCCTCGCCGAGCGAGAGGCTCGGAACCCCGCCCTCCGGGCGGGCAAAGTCTCTAGAAGAGAGCGTAGGGTTCGGCCGTGGTCGGGATAGTCATCGTGTCGCACAGCCGCAGAATTGCTCAGGGAGTCGTCGACCTCGCGCGCGAGATGGGTGGAGAAGATGTCGTTCTCGTGGCGGCCGGGGGGGCGGACGAGGAGGATGCTCTCGGCACCGACGCGATGAGGGTGCTCGGGGCATTGGACGAGGCTTACTCGGACGACGGTGTGCTCGTGCTCATGGACCTGGGGAGTGCGGTCATGAGCGCCGAGATGGCGGTCGAGATGATCGAGGAATCGAGACGCGCGAGGGTGCTCCTGTGCGAGGCACCGCTCGTCGAGGGCGCCGTCGCGGCCGCGACCGCCGCCAAGCTGGGCCGCACCCTCGAGGAGGTCGCGCACGAAGCAAGAGGCGGGCTTGCGGGGAAGCAGACCCACCTCAGTGTCGCACCGGAGGCTTTACATGAGTCTGCCGGAGAGCCGGCCGGGGAGGAGTCCGGCCCCCCCATCGAAGCGACCATCGTGATCCAGAACCCACTGGGCCTGCACGCTCGTCCCGCCGCCCGCTTCGTCAGAGCCGCGGGCGAGCACGGGGCGCGGGTCGAAGTCATGAACCTGACGACCGGGCGGGGGCCCGTGGACGCAACGAGCCTCAACGCGTTGACCACGTTGGGAGTCGTTCAGGATCACGCCATCCGCGTGCAAGCCTGGGGCCCGGACGCCGAGTCGGCGATCAAGGCCATAGAGGCCCTGGCCGCGGACAACTTCGGTGATCCGGTAGAGGAGGCGGTCGCCGGGCCTCCGTCCTCGGCGGTGAGCGACGCCGAGCTGCCGGAGGGGGGCATTGCCGGCCTTCCCGCATCTCCGGGAGTTGCGCTGGGGCCGGCGCGGCGCTTCGCCAGGCCGGCACCCGAGGTGCCGACGACCCCCGCCGCCGACATCGAGAGCGAGATCGTGCGCCTGGAAACCGCGGTTGCGGCGGCCTCGGTGGAGATCGGCCGGATTCGCGACGAGGTGTCTTCCTCGGCCGGCAGTTACGAGGCCGAGATCTTTGACGCTCACGTGCTGATGCTCGAGGACGTGACTCTCCAGGGCAGGGCGCAAGAGCTCATTCGAGAGCAAAAGCGAAACGCCGCCGACGCCCTCTGGGCGTCCGTCCAGGAGTCGGCGAGCCAGTTCGAGTCAGTGGGCAACGCCAGGCTCCGAGAGCGTGCGCGAGATGTGGTCGATGTCGGGCAACGTGTGCTCGGCCACCTTCTGGGACAAGCCGAGAGGAAGCTCGAGCTGTCCGCGCCGGGCGTTTTGATCGTCGAGGAACTGACACCCAGCACGGCGGCGGGACTGGATCCCGACAAGGTGCGAGGGATCGCGACGGCAACTGGTGGTCCCACTTCGCACGGTGCGATTCTCGCCAGAGCACTGGGGGTTCCCGCGGTGGTCGGAGGCGGGGAGCGACTTCTCGACGTACCCGAGGACACCGCCGTCATCGTCGATGGCGACCGCGGCATCATCATCGTCGATCCGGTCGTCGAAGTGAGCGAGCAGTACGCCGACACCGCCCAGCAGCAGGCCGAAGCGGCGAAGGCCGCAACCGCCGCGGCGGGGGAGCCGGCCGTGACGCGCGACGGCACGATCATCGAGGTGGCGGCGAACGTCGGGTCGGTGGAGGAGGTGGCCCAAGCGGCGGGCGGAGGGGCCGACGGCGTGGGCCTGCTGCGGACCGAATTCCTGTTCCTCGAACGCAGCGCGATGCCCACCGAGGACGAACAGTTCGACACTTTGTCGGCCATCGCTCGAGCGCTCGGTGACCGGCCGCTTACGATCCGCACACTCGACGTCGGCGCAGACAAGCCGCTGCCCTATCTGCGACGGGGCCCGGAAGAGAACCCATTCCTGGGTGTGCGCGGCATCCGGCTCGGCCTGGCTCAACGAGATCTGCTGACAACCCAGATCAAGGCGATCGCCCGTCTCGCCTCCGAGCGACCGGTGCGCGTGATGTTCCCCATGGTGGCGAGCGTCGAGGAGTTGACCGAAGCGCGCGGACTCCTGGACGAGATCGTCGGCCACGAGCGCCCAACGGGGCTCGAGGTCGGGATCATGGTCGAGGTGCCCTCCGCGGCCCTCATGGCCGCGCGCTTCGCACCCGACCTGGACTTCTTCTCGATCGGCACGAACGACCTGAGCCAGTACACCCTCGCGGCGGAGCGCGGTAATGCCGATGTTGCGTCACTCGCCGACCCGCTGCACCCCTCGGTGCTGAAGCTCATCTCGAGTACCGTGGAGGCGGCCGCGGCCGACGATGCTTGGGTGGGGGTCTGCGGCGAGCTGGCCGGCGATGCGCGCGCCACCGGTCTGCTGTTGGGTCTGGGTGTGACCGAGCTGAGCATGGCGGCGCCCTCGATCGCTTCGGTGAAGGCCGCAGTGAGGACGACCAGCCGCGGCCAGGCGGCCGAACTTGCGACCCGGGCTCTGGAGGCGAGCTCCGCGTCCGACGTCCGACGGCTGCTGACCGGCGAGCCGGCGGCATGAGCGCCGCCAACCCGAGATCGGTTCGGCTGCTGACGGTCCTCACCTATGCCCGGATCGCCCTCGTCCCCATCGTCATGGTCCTGATCGTGCTCGGAGACGAGGTCCGGTTCGCCTACGGGATCGCCGCCGCTCTGTTCGTTGTCGCCGCTCTGACGGACTTCGTCGACGGGAAACTGGCGCGCAAATGGGGCGCGGTCACGTCTTTGGGGGCCTTTCTCGACACGACCGCGGACAAACTGCTCGTCACCGGCGTACTGATAGCCCTGGTTGCGGATGATCGAGCCTCGATTTGGGTAGCGACGATCATCATCGGGCGCGAACTTATGATCATGGGTCTGCGCGGACTCATCGCTGCAGACGGAACTGTCATGAAACCGTCGATCTGGGGAAAGCTCAAGGCCAATGTGCAGTTCGTTGCAATCACCTTGGCGATCATCCGTTGGCCGGTCGACATCGGACCGCTGCTTCTCGATGAGTGGGCCATGTTGATCGCCGCAGGGATAACCGTGATGTCGGGTATCGAGTATCTGAGCCGTTTCTCACACCTGTTGACCGCATCGGGACGGGAGCGTTGAAAGTGCCTCGTCATGGCTGAGCGCACGTTCGTCACCGGCGGCACGGGCATCCTCGGGAGCGCGCTCCTGGAGGGACTCGTCAAGGATGGCCGGGAGGTCTCCGCCTTGGCTCGCTCCAACGAGTCCAAGGCCAAGATCGAAGCGATGCGGGCAACGCCCATGGACGCCAACCTCCTGGATCCGGAGGGCCTCGAAAAGGCCATGGTGGGACACGACGTCGTCTATCACGCGGCCGGAATGAACGCCTTCTGTCTCAAGGAGCGTTCGCCGCTGTTCGAGGTAAACGTCCAGGGTTCTCTGAACGTGGTCGAGGCGGCCGTGCGCGCGGGAGTGAGGCGAGTAGTGCACACCTCGTCCGCTGCAACCCTTGGCGAGAAGAGCGGCACGGTGGGACGCGAGGACTCCATGCACCGCGGATGGTTCCTCTCCGAGTACGAGAGGTCGAAGTACGAGGCCGAGCGTGCGGTACTGGATGCGGCTCGATCGAAGGACCTCGACCTCGTGTGCGTCAACCCGTCGTCAGTTCAGGGACCGGGTCGCGCCGGCGGCACTACGAAGATCCTCGTTTACTACATCACCGGCAAATTGAAGTACTTCGTGAACACTCGATTCAGCATCGTCGATATCGATGACTGCACCCGAGGACACATGCTCGCCGAGCGAGAGGGGCGTTCGTGGAACCGCTACGTGCTGAACAGTGGAACCATTTCGGCAATAGATGCTCTTGGCGTCATGGCTCGAATCACCGGGGTTAAGTATGTTCCTCGCTTCGTTCCGGGCCCTCTCGCGATCGGGGTTGCCGGAGCCGCTGCGAACGTCTATCGTCTCCGCGGGAAAGCGCCGCCGGTGTGCTCCGAGATGGTGCGAACGCTGGTGCACGGCCATGCCTACGACGGATCGCGCGCAGCGCGCGAGCTGGGACTCGAGTACACGCCAATCGAAGACACTCTCGAACGAACGGTGCAGTGGCTGATCGAAGAGGGGGAGATACCACCCCCACCGAGCTACACCGGACAGCTGGAGGCGAACGACTGATGGCAGGCGGACTAGAGGGTCAAAAGGCTCTCGTCTTCATCGAAGCCGGGTACGAAGATCTCGAGTTCTGGGTCACCGCAATGCGACTGCGCGAGGAGGGCGCGGACGTGACGGTCGTCGGGCCCAAAGCAAAGAGCGAGTACACGGGCAAGAACGGGCTCCTTGCGACAAGTGACGAAGCCGCGGCCGACGTCTCGGCGGACGAGTTCGACATCGTCGTGGTGCCCGGAGGATGGGCCCCCGACAAACTTCGTCGCTACGAGTCGGTCACTGCCCTGGTGCGCGCGGCGTACGACCAGAACAAGACCGTCGGGCTCATCTGCCACGCAGGGCTCGTCGGCATCTCCGCAGGAATCGTGGAGGGCAAACGGGCAACCGGCAGCCTCGGCATCAAGGACGATCTCGTCAACGCAGGCGCGACGTGGGTCGACGAACCGGCCTTCAGCGACGGAAACATCGTCTGGGGGCGCGTCGTGGATGACATCCCGGCCTTTTGCCGGGAGCTGGTGGCCCACGCGGCCTCTCGTTAGGACCTGCTGTTGTTCTTGGCGCGATCGTCGAGACGATCGCTACTCGTCGTCCTGACCGCGCGCGTAGTCGGGCCGTACAGCTTCGCGCTCGGGGTCCTCTTCGTCTTCGCCGCGAGCGAAGTCGGAGCGCACCTTCTCGCGCGCCGCGTCGTGCGTCTCCTGGCCGCTCCCGAAGTCGCCCTCGTGCTCTTTCTCGTGGTCGTCGGGAACCTTCTCCTGGCCCTTCGCGAAACCATGGCCCGAGTGGTCGTCCTTGTGATGATCCATCGATCCTCCTAGAGATCGGCCGGCTTGACAGTGGCCATCCCCCAACCAGCCCAAGCTTCTACCGACGGGATGGGTGGGTCAATGTTGGTGTCCCCATAAGCCCGTTAAGGGCGGAAAGTGATACTAGCCCTCCGCGCGCCTTTCCTCTCGGTGAATGCCGGATAACGACGTGCAAAGGCAGCCGGAATTCCGGCTCCCCCCGAGGACTGGGAACTGTTAGAGGTGTACTACGGGGCACGTGAGCGTGCGAGTGATCCCTTCGATCGCTTGGATCTTGGCGACCACCAGTTTCCCGAGGTCGTCGACGTTGTCCGCGCTGGCTCTAACTATGACGTCGTAGGGGCCCGTGACGTCCTCTGCGGCGTTGACGCCGTCGATGTCACGGACTTCCTTCGCCACCTGTGCCGCCTTGCCCACTTCGGTCTGAATCAGAACGTAAGCCTGAACTTCTGCCACTCCTGAGTCCTCCTTTGCGGTCTTTGGCTTGTCCGGTTGCGAGAGGTGCAGGGAGTCTAGTCCAGATGGGCTTGCGCGTGGTCGCTGGGTACGACGCCCACAGGTGAGGGAGGGACGAAGGAGTAGGCTTCGTGCGAGCCAGCGATCCGTCCATAGGTGCAGAGGGAGTAACGAATCAATGTCGCTTGAAGTTGCGGGCATCAAGAATCCAGGAAGGGTTTACTTAAACCCCAGCCCGGCAGAACTAGTCGAGCATGCGATAAGGCGCGGTGAGGCTCAACTCTCAGACACAGGAGCTCTCGTTGCCGAAACCGGGAAGCTCACCGGTCGTTCTCCCAAGGATCGTTTCTTCGTTCGCCACGGCAAGTCCGCCGGGAAGATCGATTGGGGAGCGAGGAATCAGCCCTTCGAGCTCGAGAAGTTCGACGCACTCTACGACCGGGTTCGCGAGCACCTCGAGGGCAAGGAGCTGTTCGTCATCGACGGATACATCGGCGCGGATCCACAGTACCGGATCAAGCTCAGAGTCGTCGCCGAGTACGCGTGGCACGCACTCTTTGCGCAACAGCTCTTCCGCCGGCCCCCGCGCAAAGAACTCGAAGACTTCGAGCCGGAGTTCGTCAGTCTCTCGTCGCCGACATTCGTAGCGGTTCCCGAGCGCGACGGAACCCGTACCGAGACCTTCGTGGGCATCGATCTCGAACGCGAACTAGTGCTCATCGTCGGATCCGGGTACGCGGGTGAGATCAAGAAGTCCATCTTCACGTCGGGCAATTACCTCTTCCCGGAAGAGGGCGCTGCGGGAATGCACTGCTCGGCCAACGTCGATGAGGACGACAAGGTCGCACTCTTCTTCGGACTATCGGGAACCGGTAAGACCACTCTGTCGGCCGATCCCTCACGGCGCTTGATCGGTGACGACGAGCACGGGTGGTCCGACAACGGGGTCTTCAATTTCGAGGGCGGCTGCTACGCGAAGTGCATCAACCTCTCGAAGGAGAAGGAACCTCAGATCTTCGATGCGATTCGTTTCGGTTCGGTCATAGAGAACGTGATCATCGATCCGGTCACCCGGGAGCCCGACTTCAAGGACGACTCGCTGACCGAGAACACGCGCGTCGCCTACCCACTCGAATTCATTGCGAATTTCGTCCCAGAGGGCCGCGCGGGGCACGCCAGCACGGTCGTCTTCCTGACGGCCGATGCGTTCGGGGTTCTGCCTCCGATCTCCCGGCTGAGTCCTGCGGCGACCATGTACCACTTCCTTTCTGGGTTTACGTCGAAGCTGGCCGGGACCGAGGCCGGACTCGGCGACGAGCCGGAGCCCAGCTTCTCGACCTGTTTCGGCGCGCCCTTCCTGCCGCTGAACCCCAGCGTCTACGCCCAGATGCTGAGGGACCGGATCGAGAAGCACGGAGCATCGGTCTACCTGGTGAACACGGGCTGGACGGGCGGTCCGTTCGGTGTCGGCGAGCGAATGGATCTGGCTCACACGAGGGCGATCGTGAACGCCGCGACGTCCGGCGCACTGGACGAGGTCGAGACGAGGCGGCATCCGATCTTCAACGTCGACGTGCCGGTGGCCTGCCCGGGAGTCCCCGGCGAGGTGCTGGACGCACGCGGAACGTGGTCCAATCCGGCCGAATACGACGCACAGGCGCGCGAGCTCGCCCGCATGTTCGCCAAGAACTTCGAGCAGTACCGAAGCTCGGTGCCTACGTCCGTCGCCGAGGCCGGTCCCTCGGCCGACTGACCGAAACTCGAGCTTGGACGACGACCGCCCCCAGACGACTGTTGGGGAGCTTGGAGAGCGCGCGCTCATCGATCGAGTTGCCCCGCGCTTCGGGCCCCCGGCCGGAGGGGAAGTGTGGAGTGGAGACGACACCGCCCTGTTCCCGGCGCCCGAGGGCGAGCTGTTGTTCACGACGGATCTCATGGTCGAAGACGTCGACTTCCGCACGTCCTACTCGAACGGGTTCGATGTCGGCTGGAAGCTAATCGCGGCGAACGCATCCGACATCGCGGCGATGGGCGGGCGGCCGTGGCGCGCGGTCGCGAGCGTGGCGGTTCGGCCCGAGACAGAGGTCGCCTTCGTGGACGATCTGGCCTCGGGAATGGCGGCCCTGTGCAGGAAATTGGACCTGGGTCTGGTGGGAGGCGACTTCAGCTCCGGACGGGAGATAAGTGCCTCGGTGGCCATGATCGGTATCGCCGGCGAGGGCGGCCCGGTGCTTCGCAACGGTGCTCGAGTCGGGGACGCCCTGTGTGTCACGGGAACCCTCGGCGGCGCGGCGGGAGGTCTGCTCGTGCTCGAGGAGGGCATCGACGCCGATGGGTCCGAGGACCGCGAAGCGCTCGTGGCCGCATCCCAACGACCCCGGCCGCGCGTGGCCGAGGGGCGGGTTCTGGCCGGATACGCCCGCGCGATGATCGATCTCTCGGACGGACTCGCCGTCGACCTCGGGCATCTGGCCGAGGCGAGCGGCGTCGGCTGCGAGATCGACCTGGACGCGATGCCCCTCAATCGCTCGCTCACCTGGCTGTGCGACCGGCGGTTGGACACGGATCCGGTGGCGCTGGCCGTAACCGGCGGGGAGGACTTCGAGTTGCTCCTGAGCCTGGATGCTTCAGACTTGAGTGAGGCGCGGGCCCGCGTCGGTGAGCTGGGCACGACCCTGACTCAGATTGGAGTCGTTACCGGCGGGCCGGCGCGCATAGGCGATCGAGATCTCGACGAGTGGAGAGCAGCGGGATGGCAACACCTACACAACCGGTGAGCGGGCTGCCGCGAGCATTGACCATCGCCGGTTCGGACTCGGGTGGAGGAGCCGGCATCCAGGCCGACCTGAAGACATTCTTTGCGCTTGGTTGCCACGGGATGAGCGCCCTGACGGCACTCACGGCCCAGAACACCGTCGCCGTAACGGCCATCCACGAGGTTCCCCCCGAGTTCGTCATTGCGCAGGTGGACGCGGTCGTGTCCGATATCGGGGTCGACGCGGCGAAAACGGGGATGCTGTCGTCTGCGCCGATCGTCGAGGCCGTCGCCAAAGCAGTCGAGGTGCACGGGATAGAGCGCCTCGTCGTCGACCCGGTGTTCGTCTCCAAGCACAGGGATCACCTCCTCGCTCCCGAGGCGGTGACGGCGCTCAGCGAGCGCCTGCTCCCTCTGGCACAGGTGCTCACCCCAAACCTCTATGAGGCCCAGGGTCTCGCGGGTGGAGGCGAGATCGCATCCCTCGAGGACATGCGAGAGGCGGCGAGGGCCTTGCACGCCCTCGGCCCCCGCTTCGTCCTGATCAAGGGTGGACACCTGGCCGGTGACGCGGCCATCGACCTGCTCTTCGACGGCAGTGTCTTCACCGAGCTATCGGGGCCCCGGTTCGACACCCAGGACACGCACGGAACCGGTTGTGCCCTGTCCGCGGCCATCACGGCGCGGCTGGCTCACGGCGACGACGTACCGACGGCGGTCCGGTCGGCGAAGGAGTTCGTCTCCGGTGCCATCAGGCACGGCCTCCGGATAGGGAGGGGCTACGGTCCGGTCAATCCGGGCTGGAGGACGGCTCGCCCCTAGCGCTAGGTCCAATGCGCGAAAGGGATCGCTAACCGGTGTGGCGCGCCAGGTCCGCGCGCAGCTCGTCGGCGCCGAAGCCCTCGTCGGTGCGCGCTCGGAGGTCGAAGTAGACACGGAGCTCGACCGCGGCCATGAAGGGGAGTACCAGCGCGCTCACGATGGCGAAGATCAGAATGACGAAGAGCGTCTGGGCAACGGCGCTCAGAGCCAACAGAATTGGAAACACGAGGGCGAAGCCAAGTATCGCCAGAAGGAAGGCTACGAGCAGGAGCGTGAGAATCACCCGGCCCAGGCGGCCCCGAGCCCGTCTTCGCGTCTCCGTCCACGCGTCGGGAAACGATCGATTCTCGAGCACTGTCGTCGTCCCGATCAGAGGAGGCCCCCACCAGACGAAGAAGATCAGCGAGAGCGGCCGCAGGACACCGAAGAACATCGCTCCGGTGGATCCGAGAAGCACACACTGCACCACCGAGGGAAGGTCGGCCTTCAGAGCGGAGAGGGCCCGCCTCGGATTCGTCTCTCCCCCCACCAGTCCTTCAGCGATTAACGCGTGAGCGGCAAGAATCAGCGCGCTACCGATCAGAGACGGGAAGAGGAGGAACCAGAAAATGCTTCCGGCCTGGAGGAGCAGCGGAACGTCCAGGTTGGCGGCGATCAGCACCCACAGGGACCCTGCGATGAAAACCAGCGCCATCCCGGGCGCGAACAGCGTGAACAGCCCGAGGAAGTTTCTCTTGTAGAGGTGCCCGGAGTCCCTCAGGACACCGGTCATGGTCGCAATCCCCAGAAGCCGCTCGTCCGGCTCGTTCGGTCCTTGCTGGTCCGAGCTAGCCTCCAACTCGCCGCTTGGCGATCATTCCGAGGACGAGGAGCCCTACCAGGGCCGCGGCACCGACGGCGACCTTCTTGCCCACCTCTGCGGCTCCGACCTTGGCCTCATCGATCAGCTGGTCGACCTTGACGGCCATCTCCTCGCGTGTTCGTTCGATCTCCTCTACCGTTTGCCGAGGGTCTTGGCCCATTCGATGTCCTCCTTAACCGTCTGCTTGGTGAGATCTGCCTTGATCGGAGTCGCCAGCTTCCGTCGGGCGAACAGCACCGCTCCCACTCCGACCAGTATCAGGATCAGGGCCGTGACCAGATCGGCGACCCAGGTCCAGAGAAATGTGTCGAGTCCGTCTCGCACCGCAAGGAGCAGAAAGATCAGCGCGAAGAAGCCGAAGACGGCCGCGATCACGATACTCGCGATGCCCTTGGCCTTGGCCGCCACCGAAGAGCCCAGCTCCTGCTTGGCGAGGTCGATCTCCTTGCGGATGAGCGTGGAAAAGTCCTCGGAGATCTCCTTCACGAGCTGTCCTACCGACTTCTTGCCGTTGCTGCCTCCATAGAGATCGTCGTTCGTGGGTCGGTCGCTCAAGGTGCCTCCTTGTCTCTATCGGCTAGAGAGAATTCACGAGACTGCCGTCTTTCCGCAAGCACGGCATTCAACTCGGCCGCCAGGAGGGTTACCTGGCTGAGCAGGTAAGCCGAGATGAGCAAACCCGCCGTCGTTGCAAAAGCTCCGAAAGTCGCATCGCGGCCGCTCCGACCCGATGCGAGGTACAGAGGACCGACGATCTTCAGCACCTCAAAGATAGCCCCTGCGAAGACGGCACCCGGCATGACGTCACGCCAGGAGGGATTGACGCGGGGAAGGAACTTGAACGCGGCCGCGAACAGCAGGACGCTCAATAGAGCCCCGGCGATGAAGGCGAGAACGCTGACGAGGGGCGATTGAACGAGTTGTGCGGTCGCCCCCAGGGCAACAGACAGGAGCGGAATGGCGCCGAGGGTTGCGAGGAACCTGAGTGCATTGACTCGTTTCTGCACGAAGGTGCCCTCGTCCTCGAGACCTCGAATCCGGTTGAGCGCGTGTTCCAGCGCCACGATTCCGCCCGTTCCCGAGTAGAGGACGAGGAGGAGACCAGTCGCAGCCAGTCCGAAACGGGCGTCGGACAGGTTTTCGAGGGTGTCCTCCTGCAGCACCTGAGTCATGAGCGGGAAGGTCTCCGTGGCATCGATGATCTGCTCCTTGACGTTCTCGCTGATAAAGACCGCGAACCCAAGGGCGGAGACACCGAACAGGACCAGCGGGAAGACCGAGAAGAAGATGAAGTACGTCAGCCCGGCCGCGTAGAAGGCTCCGTCCTGGTCGGAGAAACGCTTGAACGTCGTGAGCACGACGTCCAGCCAGCCGTAACGAGAGCGCGCGGTCTCAAGCCGCAGCTTTGCCTGCGCGCTCAGGTTCTTGACGGAACTCAGGATCCCTCGCTCCGTAGCGCTCGCATGGCCGCACGTTACCCCCGTTGGTGGGTCCTTAACGAGGGCGCTCGGGTACGGAGATGCCGGCTCAGCCGGCCTTGATCACCTTGTTGGCCTTGAGGCACTTCGTGCACACAGCCATCCTGCGCGGTGATCCGTCGACCAAGACCCGGATCTTCTGGATGTTCGGATTCCACCGGCGGCGGGTGCGCCGGTGTGAGTGCGAGATGTTGTTCCCGAATCCCGGGGTCTTTCCACAAACGTCACATACGGAGGGCATAGTGCCCAGCAGGCTACCAAATGCGCGCCTGAGTCCCAGACCGCTCCTATTCTGAGCGGATGGCAGATGTCGTCCAGGCCCCTCCCAAGGGGCTCGAGCTCTTCGCCTCACCCCGCCGCCAGAGAAAGCTGGAGGTCACCGGCAAGAAAGCGAGGGGACTCGAGAAGCTCAACCTCGCCACCGTGCAGGATCTCCTCCAGCACTACCCGCGCCGCCACGTCGATCGGACGGAGGTCCGCACCATTCGGGACCTCGCCACGATGTCCGCCAAGGAGCGCGGCAAGGAGAGCCAGGTGCTGGCAAGGGTCGAGCGCATCGGGCGGCCCATCCGCACCAAGACCGGCAAGAAGCTCATCAAGGGACGCATCCGCGACGAGACCGGCTCCATCGCGGTCACCTGGTTCAACCTCGAGTGGGTGGCGCGCGCTCTCAAGCCGGGGACCGAGGCGTTCTTCTACGGCAAACTCGATTCGTTTCGCGGCACACTGCAGATGACGATGCCGCGCTTCGAGCTCATTCGTACGGGGCGCGAGCCGTTCAACGTCGGTCGCATCATCCCCATCTACCCCGCGACCGCCGATCTCTCGAGCGACGAGATCAGGCGGTTGATCTGGGACAACCTGAACCAAACGGGCGACGTCATGGACCCGCTGCCCGATGAACTCCGCAGCAGGCTCCACTTGATGAAACGCGGAGACGCATTGAGGCTGTACCACTTCCCGGACGACATGACCGATGTGCAGTCGGCGGAGAACCGGCTGGTGTTCGACGAAGTCTTCACGCTGCAACTAGGTCTCGTCTATCGCAAGCGAAGGCTCGAGCGCACGGTGCAGGGCATCAGCCACGCACTGCCGGCGCAAGACTCGCTGTCCGAGGTTTTTCTGACCCAACTCCCGTTCGAACCGACAGGCGGACAACGAAGGGCCTGCGACGAAGTGGCGGCCGACATGAACAGGTCCTTTCCGATGCACCGGCTGCTCGAGGGTGAGGTCGGCTCGGGCAAGACCGTGGTTGCGCTGTACGCGTGCCTGTCCGCTATCGACGGGGGGCACCAGGCCGCGTTCATGGCTCCAACCGAGGTCCTCGCCGAGCAACACCTGCTCACCGTCAATGACTTGCTCGACCGCGCGTTCGGCGCGGAGGAGGCGCGCAATCTCTTCGCAAGCGTGAGCAGGCGACCGGTGGTTCGCTTGCTCACGGGTTCGACACCGCCCGCGCAGCGCGCCGAGATACTCCAAGGAGTGGCCGGGGGCGAAGTTGACCTGCTCATAGGTACGCACGCTCTGATCCAGGATGCGGTGGACTTCGGGCGCCTCGGACTGGCCGTCGTCGACGAACAGCATCGCTTCGGCGTCCATCAACGGAAGCGTCTGCGCGACAAGGGCACCATGGGCGAGCCCGACATCCTCGTCATGACCGCAACTCCCATTCCGCGCACTCTCGCTGTATCCATCTACGGTGACCTCGATCTATCGGTGCTCGACGAGCTCCCCGGTGGCCGGCAGCCCATCAGGACGCGCATCGCGGTGGGGGAAGAGGAGCGCGAGCGAGCCTACGAGCTCATCAGGCACGAGGTGGCTGCGGGACGGCAGGCCTTCGTGGTCTATGCGCTGCGCGACGAATCCAACAAGATCGAGCTTCGGAGTGCGAAGGCCGAGGCCAAGCGGCTCGCCGAGGAAGTGTTTCCCGATCTCAAGATCGGGCTCGTCCACGGAGACATGAAGAGCATCGACAAGGAAGAGGCGATGACGGCCTTTCGCGACAACACCACACAGGTCCTCGTCGCTACCACCGTGATCGAGGTCGGCGTTGACGTGCCCAACGCGACCGTCATGTTGATCGAGGACGCAGAACGGTTTGGACTGGCGCAGTTGCATCAACTGAGAGGACGAATCGGTCGCGGCGAGCACGAGTCCTTCTGTGTGCTCGCGACAGACCTCGATCTCTCGTTGGCATCGGAGGACGCGGCCATCGCACTCACCGCCGAGCGATTGCACGCCGTCGAGTCCACCGGCGACGGGTTCAAGCTCTCGATCGTCGACCTGCGGCAGCGGGGGGAGGGCCAACTCTTCGGAGCGCGTCAATCCGGAATGCCGCAGCTACGGCTTGCGCGCGTCCTGCAACACAAGAGGGTTGTGATCGCGGCGCGCGAGATGGCCGTGGAGATGATCGACAAGGACCCGGAGCTCCGGGCCTACGAGCACATCGCTCTCGAGAGAGAGGTCAGAGACCGCTTCCCCGAGCACGCTCTGGACGTCGTCCAGTCGGGCTAGAACCGACTCGGGTAGCAAGGGGACCGCGCTTTTCGGTAGTTTGGAGCTATGCGCGTCATCGCGGGAAAGGCAAAGGGACACCGGCTTAGGGCTCCGATCCAGGGGACGAGACCGATGACCGACCGGATCAAAGAGTCTCTGTTCTCATCGCTCGGAGATCTCCAGGACAGGGTCGTGCTCGATCTCTACGCCGGATCCGGATCACTTGGACTCGAGGCACTGTCGCGCGGGGCGCGCTCGGCCACCTTCGTCGAAAACGCCCGCGAGGCGATACTCAAGATCGAGCAGAACATCGAGGCTTGCGGCTTCGGCGACCGCTCCAACGTCGAATGGATGGAGGTCCAGTCGATGCTCGGGCGTCCCGCCATAGAACGCCACGACTTGATCTTCGTAGACCCCCCGTACGCCCAGTCGGTAGAGGCCGTGCGCCGTGATCTCGAGGCGCTCGTCATGGGTGGGTGGCTGTCGGACGAGGGCCGCGTGATCGTGCACCGCATGTCGAAGGACTTCAAGCTCGACGCCCTTGGCCTGAAGGTCATCTGGCAGCGCACATTCGGGCAATCCACCGTCCTCGTGTACACGCACGAGGACGAAGAAGAGTAGTAGACCCGAGTGCGCGTCGCCCTCTGCCCCGGGTCGTTCGACCCACCCACGAACGGGCACATCGACGTCATCGAACGAGCCGCTCGTCATTTCGATCGCGTGATCGCGGCCGTCATTGCGAATCCATCGAAGGAGCCCCTGTTTCCTCTCGAGACCCGCAAGGATCTTCTCGCAGACGCTCTGGGTCACGTCGACAATGCCTCGGTCGAATCGTTCGACGGGCTGCTCGTCGACTTCGCCAACGAGCGCAAGGTCTCCATCATCGTGAAGGGCCTGCGAGCGGTGTCGGATTACGAGTACGAGTTGCAGATGGCTCAGATGAACGCGGCCCTCACCCATGGACTCGACACGCTTTTCCTGCCCTCGCAGCCCGAGTGGTCTTTCCTCTCGTCCAGCCTCGTCAAGCAGGTCAGCAAGTACGGAGGTGCGGTCGACGGGCTCGTCCCAACCAACGTGGCGCAAGCTCTCAAGGATCGGTTCGCTTCTTCCTGACGCCCCTGAAACCCGGTCGAGGCGTGCCCAAGTCCTCGAATCCCACCCCCCGCCTGGGTCCAAAAAGGGTTGCAGAGGGGGAAATCGTGGCACAATTGATGAATTCGCGGACTCCGGGGTAACTCCGGGGTATGGGTGCCACTCGGCATTGCGTCTCCTCCGCGGCAGAGCCAGGATTCAGAAAGGAAACCGGAGGACATGGACCTCATAGAACGCATCGAGGAACTACAGGTCCTCGTCGAAGAAGCGAAAGCGGTACCGCTCTCCTCGAGTGCCGTCATCAACCGAGAGGAGTTTCTCGAGCTCCTCGCCCAGCTCAAGCAAGAGGTGCCGGACGAGATCCGCCAGGCCCGCTGGATGAGTCGCGACCGCGACGAGCTCCTCGGCCGCGCCCGCAAGGAGGCCGAGCGGATCATCGCCGAGGCCCGAGAACAGCGCGACAGATTACTGTCGCGCACCGAGATCGTCCACGCCGCCGAGCGCGAGGCCGAACGGATCACCGATGACGCCAAGGAGCGCGCGGCCAAGATGCGTCTCGAAGCGGAGGACTACATCGACCAGAAGCTGGCAGGGTTCGAGATCCTCCTCAACAAGACCGTCGCGACCGTCGAGCGAGGCCGCGCCCAGCTCCAGGGCGAGAAGCACTCCTCGGTTCAGATGCCGGCTATCGACCCCAACGAGCCTCCTGCAGAGGGCCCCTTCGACGCCGCCCAGCTCGACGAGGAACCCGCGGTCTAAGCTCCCTCAGTAAAGGCCGTTTAGGCCCCTCCGGAAAGAGCGAATTAGGGGCCTCTACCAGGGCTTTTACCCGCTCGATGGGCCTGGAGTGCTATCATGGCGGCCCCTGCGCGCTCCGGGCGCGCAGCCACTCGATTCGACGACGGGGGTTTCGCGCGTGCAGGACCTCAGGCTTTCGGTCGCCGAGATTCTCGGCCGTCCGGGCGAATACCGAGACATCGCCGTACGGCGTCCGCTGCCGGGTGTCGGCATGGCCCTGGCGCGTTTGGGCGAACAGGGGATCGAGGGGGACCTGCGCATCGAGAGCGTCATCGAGGGAATCCTCGTCACCGGCAGAGTCCAGGGCGACGCCGTTATGCAGTGCGCGCGGTGCCTGAACGAGTTCCGCCAGGCCGTGACACTGCGTGTCTGCGAGCTGTTCGCCGGCCCGGGCCACGAGGCCTCGGAGGACGCCGACGTCTATCAGGTCGAGGGCGTGGAGATAGATCTCGAGCCGATGGTTCGTGACGCGGTGACGCTTGCGTTGCCGCTCAACCCGCTGTGCAGGAAGGACTGCAAGGGGCTTTGCGGCACCTGCGGGACCGACCTGAACCAGGGGTCATGTGACTGCCAAGAAGACGATTTCGATCCGCGCTGGGCGGCCCTGTCCGACCTGCGCCAGCGGCTCGAGAACCAGGAGCTATAGGAGGTCCGATGGCCGTTCCGAAGAGAAGGAAGACGCGCTCCAAGATGCGCATGCGACGCGCTCACTGGCGATTGAAGGCCCCCACGCTGTCGCGCTGCCCTCAGTGTCGCGAGCCCAAGCAGCCCCACCGCGTCTGTCCCAACTGCGGCTACTACGCCGGTCGCCAGGTTGTCGAAACCGACTGACCCGGCGTCGATGTTGACGGCGCTGGGCCTGCCCGCACGCGAGGGGTCCATCTACGAGCTCGCGCTTACACACCGGTCATACGCCTTCGAACAGAACGAGCCGCCGCCGCACAACGAGCGCTTGGAGTTCCTCGGAGATGCGGTTTTGGACCTCATCGTCACCGACCTCATCTTTCGAACGCGGCCGGAGATGGCCGAGGGTGATCTGGCGAAACTGCGGGCCTCGGTGGTCGAAGGAAGGACGCTCGCAGCGCTGGCGCGCGCGATGGGCCTTGGAGCCCACCTGCGGCTCGGCAAGGGAGAGGAGGCTTCGGGCGGACGGGACAAGACCTCGCTGCTCGAGGACACCTTCGAGGCCCTCGTGGGCGCCGTCTACATGGACCGGGGTCTCGGGTACCTGAAGGAGGTCCTCGTGCCGGTCTTCAGCACGCTCGTGGATGACTCGCTTGCCACCGGGAGTGGCTACGACTCCAAGACCGCGCTCCAGGAACACGTGGTGCGGCAACACGGGGGCCGCCCGACCTACCGGGTGGCATCCTCCGGCCCCGACCACGACAAGAGATTCGTCGCACACGTCTACGTAACCGAGGAGCTTTACGGGGTGGGAACCGGCAGCAGCAAGAAGGCGGCCGAACAGGTCGCGGCAAGAGAGGCGCTCGAGCGTCTCGAGCTGGAGGCGTCCGAGCCGTCGGCGGACGTCGTCGCGGAGGCGAGGTCGGATGCCCGAGCTTCCTGAGATCGAGGTACTACATCGCGACCTCGAAAAAGAGGTCGTCAGCAGGCGCTTCAAGGACGTCGAGATCCGTCCCGGCTCGACATCCATGAAGCTCATTCCTCGCCACGGCAGACGCAAGGAGTTCCAGGACCTTCTCGTTGGAGCCAAGGTCGAGCACGCGCGGCGGATCGGGCGCAACCTCTTGATGGACCTCGACAACGGCCAGACGATGGTCGTCCATCTCGGTCCGCACGGTCAGATGGTGAAGGTCAGTGCCTCGGGCGACGTCGCCCCGCACACACACATCATCATGACGTTCACCATCGGAGGCCAGCTGCGCGTCATCTGCTCCGACGCGACCACCGAGGTCTTCGTTGCGCCGACCGACGAGGTGAAGAGCCTCGAGGACATGCGGGACTTCGAGATCGATCCGCTCGAGAGTCCACTGGCCTGGCAGCACTTCTCCGCCATCCTCGAGCAGAAGGCCCGTCCCATGAAGGAGTTGCTCGCGGACGAGAGGTTCATCGTCGGGCTGGGCGACCTCTACAGCGACGAGATCCTCTTTGCCTCCGGACTGCGGTACGACCGTCCGTCGGACAAGCTCTCGTCCCAGGACGTGCGGCGGCTCTATCGCTCGCTGATGGAGACACTGCAGGAAGCCGTCAAGCTGCGCGGGACGAGCTTGGGCGAGCATGAGTTCACCGATCTAACGGGTCAGCCCGGCGCCTACCAGATCGAGTTGAAGGTCTACGAGCGCGAGGGCGAGTTCTGTCGCCGCTGTCGCAACGACATCATGCGGGTTGCCTTCAACGGAACCGACACGTACTTCTGCCCGCAGTGTCAGACATGAGGATGACAGGCCGAACGATCGGCGCGACAAGCGATGAGAACAGAAGAGCGAGGAGGATTCAGGTTGGAAGATAGGACCCGAGTCCACGTATTCGTGCACGGGGATATAGAGGGAACCGGCTTCAAGGAGGCCATCGCCCAAAAAGCCACCGAGCAGGGTGTGGTCGGCTGGGTAAAGGAGCTCGCCGACGGGCGGATCGAGGCCGCCATAGAGGGTCCACGCGACCCCGTCTACAGGGTCGTCGGGCTGTGCAGGGCGGGACCGCGCGGCGCAACGGTCTCCGGCGTCCAGGTCGACCGAGAATCCCCGAAGAACGAAAAGACCTTCAAGATCAAATAGCGCTCAGCGCCGGATCCCCCGACGCACCTTTGCCATGTGGCAACCGGTGGGCGGCGCTGAGTTGGAGAAGGTGTTCAAGCTCGTGGATCTGCGCCCGGGGGCGAGCCTGGACCGCATACTCGCCGCATATTCGCCTCTCGAAGGCCCCCAAAGCCGAGCGGATTCCCGTTCTCGAGCGCGAAAGCCGGATCTCGATATCCGCGGGCGCCGTCGCAGACGCTGCTAACTTGTTCCGGATGTACGTCAAGCGTCTCAAGCTGGCCGGGTTCAAGTCGTTCGCGGCCCCCACGGTCATGGAGTTCGAGCGCGGGGTGAACGTCGTCGTCGGCCCCAACGGATCCGGGAAATCCAACATCTCGGACGCGCTCTCCTGGGTGCTCGGTGCCCAGGCTCCGTCGACGCTTAGATCCGGGTCGATGGAGGACGTGATCTTCGCCGGCTCGGAGACGAAGTCGCGGCTCGGCCTCGCCGAGGTGGCACTGACGCTCGACAACACCTCGGGACTCCTGCCGCTCGATCTCGCCGAGGTCACGATCAGCCGGACGGCCGATCGCTCGGGAGGCTCCGAGTACCGCATCAACGGGGCCGCCTGCCGCCTGCTCGACGTCACGGAGTTGATCAGCGACACGGGTGTGGGCCGGAGCATTCACACCGTCGTCGGTCAGGGCAACCTCGACGCCGTTCTTCAGTCCAAGCCCGAGGACCGGCGCACGTTCATCGAAGAGGCTGCCCAGATCGGCAAGTTCAGGCGCCGCAAGGAGCGGGCGCTGCGAAAGCTCGAGCGCGTGGACGACAACGTCATGCGGCTCAACGACGTGCTAACCGAGTTGCGAAGAGGCCTGAGACCTCTGAAACGCCAGGCGAACGCGGCGTCACGCTACTCCGAGCTCATGAGCGAGCAGCGAGAGCTCAGACAACGGCTCGCCGCGACCGAGATCCACCGGCTCAGCTTCGACGAGGCCGCGCTCGACGTCGAGTCCGAGGAGCGCAAGACGCAACTCCTTGCCGACGAGCTGGCCAACGTGCGCGCCGTGCTCGAGGGAGCCGAAGGTGAGAGGGAGGCCATCGGGGCCGAGGCCACCGAGCAACAGCAGACGGCCAACCGCATCGGCCGCGCCGCCGACAGGCTCGAGGGCCTCGGGCGTCTGGCCGACGAGCGGGCCCAGCGCATCACGGCTCGTCTCGCCGCCGAAACCGAGGAGGGCTATCGGGAGCGCATCCGTTTGCTCGAGTCGGACCGCGAGCGGTGGAGCAAAGAGACCGAGGGGCTCGAGGCGCAATCCGCCGCGGCGACCGAACGAGCGGAGGTACTCCGGCAGGACGCGGAGACGGCCCGGGCCAGGCAGAACGAAGCCGAGCGAGCCCTCGCGGAGGCGCGCGGGGCCGAGACCGCAGCGGCCCAGGACCTCGTGCGCGCCGAGGGCAGCGAGTCCGCCAGCCGTCAGACGCTCGGCTCGCTCGAGGCGCGCGTGCACGCCGCCACGGAACGGCGAGAGGTGCGCGAGCGAGAGGTCAAATCGGACGAACACGCTCTAATCGCCGCCGAGAAAGAGGTCACCGATTTCGAGGCCGAACTAGACCGGGTCACGGAGCTGGCGGCGGCGGCCGAAATGGAGCTCGAGAACCGTCGGGAGCGTGCCGAAGGTCTAAAGGAGAAGCTCAACGCAACTCACGCGCAGCAGGCCGCCGCCGAGGCGCGCCTGGAGGCGCTCGAGGAGGTCGCGGGCGTCGTCGCCGACATTCCAACGGCGGCGGCGCGCCTCGAGCCCCTCGTCCAACGTGCACGCGAGCAAGCCGCGGTCGCGTCCGCGCGCGAAGACGAGGACGGGGGCATCGTCAAGGAGGCGGATGAGGCCGTCGAGGAGGCCTGGCTCGTCGTCGCCAGTCACGACGAGGATCTTCGACGGCTCGATGCCCACATGTCCGCGGCGGCCGAGCGTCTTGCCGGAAGACGGCGCAAGCGGGAGGCACGCGAGATCGAACTCGCCGCGCTGAACGAGGAGCTCGCCCGCGTTCAGGAGGCTCTTGCTCAGGCGGAACGGGCTGCCATCGAAGAACGCGCCGCGCTCCCACAACGCCGCCAGGCTCACGAAGAGGCGAACGAGATGCGCGTAATCGCGGACTCGGCGCTCGCCGAGGCACGCTCGACGGCGGAACAGGCCGGGCGCCGGGCGGGCGATGCAGCGATGGAGGCACGCAGCGCAGAGGAGCGAATGCTGTCCGCCAAGCTCCGCCTCGAAGAAGCCGAGGCGGGCATCGCCGACGCACAGACCGCTCTCGAGGGACTAACCGAGTTGCGCGCCTCGTTGACCGCGGCGCGGGATCGCGCCCGGGTGGTGGCCGAGACGGCATCGATGTCGGCGGATCAAGCGGCGGCCTGGGCTTCGGAGGCGGAGACCCGGGCCGGTGAGGCGCGCGCGAAGGCGCATGCTGGCGACGAGCGCCTGAGCTCGCTCAGAACGCGGGAGAGAGAGCTCGACACCAACCTCGCCGACGCCGCCCAGCGACGCAATCAAGCCGAAGTCCGCAGGGCCGAGATGCGTGCGCGCATGGAAGCACTGGGGGAACGGGCGCTCGACGAGTGGGGGCTTGGCGTCGACGAGCTCAAAGCGCTCGACCGCTTCGATGAAGCCGACGAGGAAGCGAGCCGCGTACGCGTCGAAGGGTTGGAGCGAGACCTCAGGCGACTCGGCGCGGTCAACCCGAACGCCGCCGAGGAATACGAGGAAGCGGCGAAGCGCGAGACGTTTCTCGTCGACCAGATGAACGACCTCGAGACCTCGAAGCGCGATCTCATGAAGATCGTCCGTGAGGTCGACCAGACCATCGTCGAGGCGTTTTCTTCGGCCTACGACGACGTCGCACGCGAGTTCGAGACCGTGTTCGCCCGGCTCTTTCCGGGGGGCACCGGCAAGCTCAAGCTGACCGATCCCGACGACCTTCTGAACTCGGGAATCGAGGTCGAGGCGCGGCCGCCGGGCAAGAATGTTCGGAAGCTCTCACTGCTCTCGGGAGGCGAGCGGTCGCTCGTTGCGCTCGCGTTTCTGTTCGCCATCTTCAGGTCGCGCCCCTCGCCCTTCTACCTGCTCGACGAGGTCGAGGCCGCGCTCGACGACGTCAACCTGGCGCGGTTCATCGGACTCGTTCACGAGCTCGAGGCCAACGCCCAGGTGCTCATCGTCACCCACCAGAAGCGGACGATGGAGGCCGCCGACGTTCTCTACGGGGTAACGATGCGCGAGGGCATCTCGAGCGTCGTTGCCCAGCGCATGGAGGACGTGGACCGACTCGCCCGAGAGAGCGCGCCGGCAGCCTCTGCCTAGAGACGGTCCCGCTCTCGGGTCGTTTAGCCTCTTGCAATGCCCGACGGAATGCTTCCCGAACTGTTGATCGCGCTGGGCCTGGTGGTCCTCGTCGTGGTCGTTGTCTTCGTCGCTCGGCGCGGCTCCCAACGAGATGCCGACGTCCTCGACCGTCCGGAGACGACGAAGGCTCCGGTCACACGGACAGAGGTCGAGCCCGAGACGATCGTCGAACCCCCTCCCGACGTGGTCGAGGAGGTCGAGGTTGAGCCCGCGCTCCGGCCCTCCCTGCGCGAGCGGCTCACCAAGAGCCGCAGGTTCATCACGGGTCGTCTCGCCGACGCTCTGGGGCAGACACCCGACGAGGAGACATGGGAGGACGTCGAGGCCGTACTGATTCAAGCCGACATCGGGGTGGCGACCGCAACGAGAATCGTCGACGACCTGCGCGAGCAGGTACGTGAGCGCAAGATCAAGGATCCCTCCGAGATCATGGCATTGCTCAACGAGGAACTAGTGTCGTTGTTCGATACCGAGAAACCGCGCGACCTGACCTACTCGGACGACCGTCCGACCGTGTGGCTCATCGTCGGCGTCAACGGAACCGGTAAGACCACGACGATCGGAAAGCTCGCCAGCACTCTCAGTCGCGACGGCAAGTCGGTTGCACTGGCGGCCGCCGATACCTTTCGGGCGGCGGCCGACGAACAACTAGGCGCGTGGGGCGAGCGCTCGGGCGCTCAACTCGTCAAGCACCAACCCGGCGCCGACCCGGGGGCGGTCGCGTTCGACGCCTACAAATTTGCAAAGGCGCGCGAGCTCGACGTGCTGCTCGTCGACACCGCAGGACGACTGCACACGAAGACGCCTCTCATGGACGAGCTGTCCAAGGTTCGCCGGGTCATCGAGAAGGAGGGGACCGTTCAGGAGTCCCTGCTCGTCATCGACGCCACCGGCGGGCAGAACGGCCTCAACCAGGCGAAGGAGTTCGCCAGGGCCGCGGGAGTCACCGGAGTGGTGCTGACCAAGCTGGACGGCACCGCCAAGGGCGGCATCGCTCTGACCATCGAGGACGACCTCGACATCCCGATAAAGCTGATCGGGGTGGGCGAGGGCATCGAGGACCTCGAGCCCTTCGACCCGAAGGCGTACGTCGACGCCATCCTGGCCTAGGTTCGTGGCCAAGCCGCGCGAGGGACGCCCCGTCGATGAGCGCAAGCGGCTGACGCTGCGGCTCGCCGTCGTCGCTTTCGGCTACATCGTCTACCGGCTCGTCGAACCGGCGAACCTCGCCGGTGGCCTCCTGGTCGGGCTGGGGGTCTGGCTGGTCGGCGTCTCACGAGTCGAGCGGAACCTGAACCCGGCGCCGACCGAGCGCCAACGGACGCTTCAGACGGTGGGGACCGGGGTCGGCATCGCGATGATCGCTGTAGGAGCCGGTCTCGCCGTAATCTAGCCGTCGGGCAGACACACCAAGTCACCAGATCAAGGGATTCTTCGATGTTCGACTCATTATCCAACCGGCTCGACGACATCTTCACGCGACTCAAGTCGCGCGGTCGCCTGAGCGAGAAGCAGGTCGACGAGGTGCTTCGCGAGATTCGCCTTGCACTGTTGGAGGCCGACGTCTCGCTGAAGGTCGTGAAGGCGTTCGTCAAGGACGTGCGTGAGCGGGCCGACGGAGCGGAGATCCACAAGAGCCTCACCCCCGCTCAGCAAGTCATCAAGATCGTCAACCAGGCGTTGATCGACATTCTCGGCGAGGCGAACGTGGGCCTGGAGGTCGGTTCGCGACCGCCGCGCGTCATCCTCATGGCCGGCCTTCAGGGGTCGGGAAAGACCACGGCATCGGGCAAACTCGCGCGGCTGCTCAAGAGCCAGGGTCGCAACCCCATCCTCGCCGCGGCCGACCTCCGCAGGCCGGCGGCCATCCGTCAACTGCAGCTCCTCGGCGAGCAGGTCGGGGTTCCGGTCCACGCCGAACCCGATAGTCCGGGCCACGACGCCGCGGGGGTGGCCGGGCGCGCTCTCGAGTATGCCCGCAACGAGGGCTACAGCGACCTCATCGTCGACACTGCCGGACGCATGCACGTCGACCCCGAACTGATGAAGGAACTCGGTGCGGTCGCCCATGCGGTCGACCCGAACGAGATCCTGCTCGTCTGCGACGCGATGACGGGCCAGGACGCGGTAAACGTCGCCGAGTCGTTCCTCGAGGAGGTCGACGTCACCGGCGTCGTGCTCACGAAGCTCGACGGCGACGCGCGCGGTGGCGCCGCGCTGTCCATGGCCTTCGTTACCGGCCGTCCTATCAAGTTCGCCGGCGTGGGCGAGAAGCTCGGCGATCTCGAACCGTTCCATCCCGACCGCATGGCGAGCCGCATCCTCGGGATGGGCGACGTGCTGACGCTGATCGAGAAGGCCGAGTCGGTCTTCGACGAGGCCGAGGCCAAGAAGATGGAGGCCAAGCTCCGCAAGGCGGAGTTCACCTTCGAGGACTTCCTGACCCAGATGCAGGCCCTCAAGAAGATGGGCCCGATGAGCCAGGTGCTCGGGATGATGCCGGGCATGTCGAAGCTTCCGGTGGCGGACGACCAGATCGACAACCAGATGCCGAGGATCGAGGCGATCATCCGCTCGATGACGATCCAGGAGCGCAACAACCCCCAGGTGCTGAACGGGAGCCGGCGCAAGCGCATCGCCGTGGGCTCGGGGAGCTCGATCCAGGAGGTCAACAAGCTCGTCAAGCAGTTCGACCAGGTGCGCAAGATGATGAAGGCGATGTCCGGCGGCAAGGGCAAGGGAAAGATGAAGCTGCCGAAGGGCATGAACCCTCCCCCGGGAATGGGTTTCTAGGATTCAGCTCGAAACGAACTCTTGCGGCATCACTCTGCTGTCCGTTTGATGCCGAACGTTCGACCTACAGCGACGCGTGGCGTCGGTATTTGGTCGAGAGAACGAGGTCGTGGACGCATTGCGGAGGCCCTCGGGAGGATCGAGACGCGGGCCGGCCGATCCCTTCCCTCCATGGTCGAATAGCGACCAAATCGGGAAAGAGTTCGGCTCAGACGGGCCGGAGCCGGGCGAGTTGCCTGCCGGTGAGTTGCCCTCACGCTTTCGGCGTTATCGACGGAGCGGGCCTCGATAGCGAGGTCGGGGTCGCCCGAGAGAGACGCTAGCCGAGATCGAGCAACTCGTAACGCACCCCAACCGCTTCGTAGGTTCGGAGTGCTCGCCGGTCGCGCGTGCTCAGGGTTGCCCCGTTGCGGAGCACCGTCAGAGCGATGAAAGCGTCGAAGATCGCTCCTCCGGAGATCTGCCGCCGGGCGGCCAGCCGGATCACCTCGTCGAAGACATCATCCGGCGGCACGAGAATCCGGCCCTCGATCACTCTCCTCACGAAATCGCCGGCGACCTTGGCGGGAACCCGATGAGGAGGAGGAAGCCGGGTGAGAACCGAGTAGGTCTCGAGTGCAACATGGGCCGGCACGAATGGGCGCTCGCGAACCAGACCGTGTGCAACTTCGTGCGCCTCGTGCCAGGTGGCGAAACCCGCCACGAGGAGACTGGTGTCTGCTGCTATCAACGCCGCGTGTTCTCTACCGTGGCGCGAACGACGTCATCGGTGAGAACGGGGAGATCCTCCTCGCTCTCGGCCACGGGAACCCCATCACGGTCGACCAGCGTCATCGGACTGGGGGCCGGCTCGATTTCGATGCGACCCTCTCGTTCGGTGACGAGGACCGCACCGCCTCCCGAGAGGCCGAGACGTGCTCGCAAAGCCTTCGGTATGACGATTCGCCCGGCTGGGTCAATGGTAGTTTCCATGGCATTAAGTTACCATCACGCCTCGGGCGGAACCAAGGTCAAGGTTTGCCCCGGAGAACCGAAGGGGTCCTGCAGCGGTCTCATTCCTGCCGATGGCAAACATCCTCCTGTGCATGATCTTGGTTGTAGGCCTTGGGTGCTCGTCTGGTGCCCTGCATGGTCGAATAGCGACCAAATCGGCAAAGTTCGGGTCGGACCCGGCCGGAGCCGGCCGGAGCCGGGCGAGTTGCCTGCTGGTAAGCTTCCACGTCGCTGTAAATCCCTTTCCAGCACGTCTGAAGGAGAAGCATGGTCAAGATCAGGTTGATGCGCGTCGGCAAATCGAAGCAGCCGTCGTACCGAGTGGTCGTGGCTGACTCGCGGAGCCCGCGTGACGGCCGGATCATCGAGTCGATAGGCCACTACCAGCCCCGGCACGATCCGTCGCAGATCGTCATCGACTCGAGCCGAGCGGTGTATTGGCTCGGCAAGGGCGCTCAGCCCTCCAACACGGTCAAGAACCTCATGCGCATATCGGGTGCGTGGGCAGAGTTCACCGGGGAGACGCCGAGCGCGCCTCCCACTCAGGAGGAGGTCAGGAGGCGCGCCACCGCCGCGGCATCGGTGAGCGCGGACGAGGCACCCGCGGGCGAGGCGCCGGCCGAGGTGCCCGAATCCGCCGACCGGGCGGACACCGCGCCTGAGGCGGACTCCGGCGACTCCGATCCGGGTGAGGGCAAGAAATGACCGCTCAGTTCCTCGAGTACGTAACCCCCTGGCTCGTCGACAATCCCGACGACATCTCGATCACCGAGGCCGAGGGCGAGGGTGACACGACGGTCCTCGAGATCAGCGTTCACCCCGACGACATGGGCAAGATCATCGGAAAGCAGGGCCGCATCATTCGCTCCCTGCGGACTCTTGCTCGAGCTGCGGGGCAACGAGACGGCCATTCCGTGATGGTCGAGGTCGTCGACTGACGGACGCGTCCGACTCCGACCCAGCTCGCTTACTCGTGGGCGAGATCGGCAAGCCGCACGGTACCGATGGCGAGGCCTACATGGTTGCGATCTCCGACGACCCGCACCGCTTCGACCCAGGATCACGGCTTGTGCATGGCAACGGGACTCCCCTCGTAGTCGAGGGATCGCGCATACACCGGGGCACCCGCCTGTTGGTCAAGTTCGAGGGTGTCGATTCCCGCAACGCAGCCGAGCTCCTACGAGGTCCCGTCTACGTGAACGAGGACCAGCGACGCGATTTGGAAGAGGGCCATTATTGGCAACACGAGCTCGTCGGGTGTCGCGTCCTAACCGTTGCCGGGAACGACGTCGGAGAGGTCTCCGGCGTGGTGGAAGGACCTGCGCAGGATCTCATATCCGTGGCTCACGAGGACAAGACCTTTCTCGTCCCACTCGTAAAGGAGATTGTCGTCGACGTGGACATCGATGCTCGGCGGGTCACGATCGCTCCACCCGCCGGCCTGCTGGACTAGAGATGCGCATCGACATCGTCACCCTCTTCCCCCGGATGTTCGACAGTGTGTTGAACGCAAGCCTCCTAGGGCGTGCAATCGAGTCCGGCACACTCGAGGTCAAGGTCCACGATCTGCGAGCCCACGGACTCGGCAAACATCGCAGCGTCGACGACGAGCCCTACGGCGGGGGGGCGGGGATGGTCATGCGTCCGGAACCGATCTTCGACGCGGTCGAGGAAATCAGAGACGAGCAGAGCCACGTCGTTCTGCTGTCCCCGCGCGGATCGCTGTTGCGCCACGATGGCGTCGCCCGTCTCGCCGAGCGCGAGCACATCATCCTCATCTGCGGGCGGTACGAGGGCGTGGACGAACGCGTCGCAGAGTTCCTCGCCGACGCGGAGCTCTCGATCGGTGACTACGTGCTGGCGGGAGGCGAGCTCGCCGCCATGGTGGTCGTCGAATCCGTATCCCGCTTCGTGCCGGGAGTCATGGGGAACATGACCTCGCTCGAGTCCGAGTCCCACTCGCAAGGACTGCTCGAGTACCCGCAATACACGAGGCCCGCTCAGTATCGAGGCCACTCGGTCCCCGAGGTGCTTCTCTCCGGTCACCACGGCGAGGTCGATCGGTGGCGGCGGGCTCAATCGGACCGAGTCACCCGGGAGCGTCGACCCGACTTTTCCTGAACCCTCGGTCCTTCAGAAGCTCTGGAAGGACGAGGGGACTACGATCTCGCCCTCACGCGTGGCGACCGACGGTCGCGCTCTCACCCAAATGGGTGTTTCGCCATACCCATTCGGGGCCTTGTGGAGCCACCAGAGGTGTGTTCCGATGAGCCCCAATCACGCCTTAGGAGGTCAGATGAGCTTGCTGTTCAGCTTCGTATTCGCGGCACTGGTAATCGGCATTTCCTGGTCCTAGGGGACCAGCTGTTCGCGGGGCCGCCCCTCGGGGGCGGCTCTTTCGCGTTAGGACGCAGCCCGGCAAAACCCGAAACCGGCGCCAAGGGCGGAACTGGGAGTCAATCGGCTCCGACCGGCGAGTCCGGCTTGCGACTGAAGCAACTCTTCGCCGATATGGTCGCTCTATTCGACCTTCACGGGCAATAGAACGAGCGCATCCTCCGCGGACCGGCCTTTTTCTGCAATTGGGGCCCCGCTAGTCCCTGAGTGCGGATTAAGCCGGGATCAGGGCGAAGCGGACTCCGAAAACCAGGGCACGGTACCCAACTTCCCCCTTCGATGCCGGTTTTGGCTCAGGCCTCCTTCAGCCAATCGGTGACAATGGGACCATGCAGGTTCGCAGGCCCCTCGAGCGCCCGGAGGCGGGGTCGATCCCCACCTCATCCGGCGTCTACATGTTTCTCGACGCCTCCCGCCGTGTCATCTACGTGGGCAAGGCGAAGTCCCTGCGCGCCCGGCTTTCGAACTACTTCGCCGGCGACCTCCACCCTCGTACGGCCGCAATGGTCGAGGCGGCCGCGGACGTCGAATGGATCGTCGTCTCCAACGAGGTCGAGGCGCTACAGCTCGAAGTAACCCTCATCAAGCAGCACCGGCCGCGCTACAACGTCCGCTACAGGGACGACAAGAGCTACCCGTATCTCGCCGTGACTCTGGATGAGGAGGTTCCCCGTGCACGAGTGATGAGGGGCCGCAGGCGCAAGGGGGTCAAGTACTTCGGCCCCTACGCACACGCCTACGCGATCCGCGACGCTCTCGATCTCCTGCTGCGCACGTTCCCGATGCGAACCTGCTCGCAGGGGGTCTTTGATCGCTGCCGTCGGCGCGGACGCCCGTGTCTTCTGTTCCACATCGAGCGTTGTGCGGGACCGTGCGTCGGCGCCGTCGGTCCGGACGAGCACAGGCGGATCGCGCTCGAACTCTGTAATTTCCTCGAGGGTGACACCAGGCCCGTTCTGGACCGGCTCGAGGCCGAGATGAGAGCCGCTGCGAACAAGCAGGAGTACGAGCACGCGGCCAAGCTCCGAGACCAACTCGACAACGTTCGCAAGGCCATCGAGAAACAGCAGATGGTGTCCTCCAAGCGCGAGGACATGGACGTCATTGGAATGGTCGAAGACGACTTGGAGGCTGCCTTTCAGGTGTTCTTCGTGCGCGGAGGTCGAGTCACGGGGCGCAAAGGCTACGTGGTCGACAAAGTCGAGGACCTGGAGACCGAGCAATTGGTCGCAGGCTTCGTCGAACGGACCTATCTCGATTCGGAGGTCCCCAAGCAGGTGCTCGTTCCCGTGGAGCCGGCCGAGCGCGAGTTGATCGAGTCGTGGCTGGCCGCCGAGAGGGGCACGAACGTGTCTCTCCGAGTGCCACATCGAGGCGAAAAGAGAGCACTGCTCGAGACCGTCACCCAGAACGCCAAGGAGCAGTTCGCCCAGCATCGCTTGAAGCGTTCCAGCGATTTCGCGGCGCGCTCGCGACAGTTGAAGGAATTGCAGGATCAACTCGGCCTCCAGGAGGCTCCTCTTCGCATCGAGTGCTTCGATATCTCCAACACCGGGCCGACCGAGGCCGTGGGGTCGATGGTCGTCTTCGAAGACGGCCTGCCGAAGCGCAGCGACTACAGACAGTTTGCAATCAAGTGGAGCCAGGGGCAGGACGACTTTGCCAACATGGGGGAAGTGATCCGGAGACGCTTTCAGCGATACCTCGAGGAGAGGGAGGCCGGGCGCGACGATCCCACTTCCCGCAGGTTCGCCTATCCGCCGAATCTCGTCGTCGTCGACGGCGGTAAGGGACAGTTGAACCGGGCGGTCGAGGTGATGGACGACCTCGGCATCGACGATGTCGCGGTCGTGGCACTGGCGAAGCGCATGGAAGAGGTCTTCATACCCGGACGGCCCAATCCCATCGTCATTCCTCGCGGCTCCGAATCCCTCTATCTACTGCAACACATCAGGGACGAGGCCCACCGTTTTGCAGTGGCCTATCACCGAAAGCGGCGAGGCAAGCGCATGACTCAGAGCGTGCTCGACAACATCGCCGGGTTGGGGGAGGTGCGTCGCAAGAAACTCTTGCGTCACTTCGGTTCCGTGAAACGAATACGGGGGGCATCGCTCGACGACCTCCTCGAGGTACAAGGTGTCCCGAAGGCGGTCGCCGAGGCCGTGTACGAGGCGCTTCACCCGAACGGTGCAAGTCGCGGAGGGGATGAGAGGAGAGCGTCGTGAACGTCCGTCGACGAGCACGCGAGGTCGATGTAATCGTCCTCACGGGTCTGTCGGGGGCCGGCCGGTCCGAGGCCGCCAAAGCGCTCGAGGATCTCGGCTGGTTCGTTATCGACAACCTTCCCCCCGCACTGATTCGCAAGATGTTGTCGCTCGTTTTTCATCAGGCCGACCATGAGATACAACGCGTCGCTCTCGTGATCGACGTGCGCGGCGGCACCTTCTTCGCCGAGGCGTCCAAGGAGCTCGAGAAGCTGAGGCGCGACTATTGCAACTACAGACTCGTTTATCTCGAGGCATCCGACGAGGAGCTCGAGAAGCGGTTCGAGTCGAGCCGACGACGCCATCCGCTCTCCGATCGCCTCGTGACCGGCATTCAGCGGGAGCGGGAGCTCGTGAGCCGCTTCCGGGACGGAGCCGACCTCATCATCGATACGACCGAGATCTCGGTGCGCGAACTGAGAGCGCGTCTCGGCGCGTATTTCGACAGCGACGACACGGCGGAGGGTCTCAAGACGACCGTGATCTCGTTCGGCTACAAGTTCGGGCTGCCCCTGGACGCAGACCTCGTGTTCGACGTCAGGTTTCTTCCGAATCCGCATTGGATCGATCAGCTCAGACCGTTGACCGGCTTGGATGAACCGGTCAAGGACTACGTCATGAGCCACGAGCAGACTCATGACGTGCTGGCTCGGATCAAGGACTTGTTCGCCGTCTTGCTCCCCGGCTACCAGGGTGAGGGACGGCACTACCTGACTGTGGCGATCGGCTGCACCGGGGGGCGACATCGTTCCGTCGCGCTGGCGGAGGAGATCTGCTCCTTCATCATGGACAAGGGGTTCTCTGCCAAGGTGATCCACCGCGACGTCGACCGCGAGCCAACCCAGTGAAGGCCCCCATGAGGGTCGTCGGCATCGGGGGAGGGCACGGACTGGCCGAGTCCTTGCGCGCGGCGCGACTTTTTGCCGACGATATCGCCGCGGTCGTTACGGTGGCAGACGACGGCGGCTCGTCGGGCCGGCTCGTTCGAGAACTCGGCGTTCCTCCCCCCGGCGACATTCGAAACTGCCTGATTGCCCTCGCGGGGAACGAGGCCATGGCCGGTCTCTACCAGCACCGCTTCCAAAGTGGTGAGTTGACGGGCCACCCACTCGGCAATCTTCTTATCGCCGCGCTGACCGAGATGACCGGCGACTTCGCGAGCGCAATTCACGAGGCCGGCAAGCTTCTCGAGTGCGACGGGCGCGTGTATCCGGCAACGTCGGCGCTCGTGGACCTACGGGCGATCGTGAACGGCGACGTGGTGCGGGGCCAGGTGGCGGTCGCCGAGACCGAGGGCCCGATACAGGCCGTCTATCTCAAGCCCCACGACCCTCCGGCCTGCGAGGAGGCAGTCGATGCCATCTGCTCCGCGGATCAGGTGATCCTCGGTCCGGGGAGCCTCTTTACGAGCCTCATAGCGACGTTGCTCGTGCCCGGCATCCGTCAGGCTCTCCGGGACACACCCGGCAAACGGATCCTCGTCGCCAACAACCGGATCCAGAAGGGCGAGACGTCGGGCCTCGACGGAACCGCGCACGTGGAATCGGTCCTCGCTCATATCGGAGCAGACACGCTCGACGCCGTCGTCGTTCAGGCTCCGGTTCTCGAGCCCGACGGCGTGTCGTTCGACAGACGAGCCATCGAGAATCTCGGCATCGAGGTTCACGAGGGCCACGTGTCGACCGAAGAGGGCGGGCACGACCCCGCGGCCCTGGCGGAGGCGTTTCGGGCTCTTGGATCCGAGCGACGCGTAGCGAACTAGCCGGCCCGATTAGGATCGGACCCACGACGACCAAGGATCACTCCGAGGAGGAAATTCGATGGCAACGCGCATCGGCATCAACGGATTCGGGCGCATCGGTAGGAACCTGTATCGTGCTCTGAAGGCCAAGAATTCGAGCCTCGAGCTAGTTGCCGTCAACGACTTGACCGACTCGGCGACGCTCGCGCACCTGCTCAAATACGACTCCGTCCTCGGCAGGCTCAGCGAGGAGATCAAGGCCACCGGCGACGGATTCACCGTCAACGGCACCGAGGTCAAGGTGCTGTCCGAGCGAGATCCCGGCTCGCTGCCGTGGGGGGACCTGGGAGTCGACATCGTCGTCGAATCGACCGGCTTCTTCACCAAGGCGGGCGACGCGAGCAAACACATCAGCGCCGGTGCGAAGAAGGTGTTGATCTCCGCTCCGGCCAAGGAAGAAGACGCGACGTTCGTCCTTGGGGTCAACGACCACGTCTACGACTCCGACAAGCACCACGTGATCTCGAACGCCTCGTGCACGACGAACTGCGTCGCACCCCTCGCCAAGGTCCTGCAGGACAACTGGGGTATCGAGCGCGGTTTCATGACCACCTGCCACGCCTACACCAACGACCAACGCATCCTCGACTTCCCTCACAGCGACCTGCGTCGAGCCCGTGCGGCTGCGATCAACGTCATCCCGACGAGCACCGGTGCGGCGAAAGCGACGGCGCTGGTGCTGCCCGAGCTCAAGGGCAAGCTCGATGGGATCTCTCTGCGCGTCCCCGTGCCCGACGGCTCGATCACCGACCTCGTCGCGGTGGTGGGTTCGGAGGTCTCGGCCGAGGATGTCAACAACGCTTACCGCGAGGCGTCCGCAAGCTCGAGCCTCAAGGGCTACCTCGAATACAGCGAGGATCCTCTCGTCAGCACCGACATCGTCGGCAACCCGTCGTCGTGCATCTTCGATTCCGACCAGACGATGACGAACGGAAACATGGTCAAGGTGCTCGGCTGGTACGACAACGAGTGGGGGTACAGCAACCGCCTGGTTGACCTGGCCGAACTGGTGGCGTCCAAGCTCTAGCGCTGGTTGTTCGACTCATTCGGTCGCTGGGCGACCGAAACGGTCGGATGAACACCGGAGTCAGGTGGGTTTGGAGATCGAGCGTAACCTCGCAACATGAGCGACCCGGGCCTGCCTTCGATAGACGAGCTGGAGGTTTCGGGCAGGCGCGTGCTGGTTCGCTGTGACCTGAACGTTCCTCTCGAGGGCGGAGCCATCACCGACCACCTCCGCATCCGGGCCGCGCTGCCGACGCTCGAGGCGTTGCTGGAGAAAGGGGCTCGGCTCGCGGTCTGCTCTCACCTCGGGCGTCCCAAAGGGCAGGTCAACGACGGGTTGCGCCTGGCCCCCGTGGGCGAGCGGCTGTCCAAGCTCCTCGGTCGCAATGTCACCGCGGTTCGAGACGTGGTGGGTGACGAGGCCAAGAGGGCCTGTGCATCCGACGACGAAGTAGTCCTGCTGGAGAACCTCAGGTTCGAGCCCGGCGAGGAGGCCAACGACCCCACCTTCGCCGACGCGTTGTCGACCATGGCGGGGGCCTACGTCAACGACGCGTTCGGAGCGTCGCATCGAGCCCACGCATCGATCGTCGGGCCCCCCGAACGACTTCCCTCGGCGGCCGGCCGCCTGCTCGTCGACGAGGTCTCCAAGCTCCAGCGACTACTCGATGACCCCGATCCTCCCTACGTCGCGGTACTGGGAGGAGCCAAGGTCTCCGACAAGCTGGACGTCATCGGCAACCTCCTCGACCGCGTCGATTCCTTATGCGTCGGCGGAGCCATGGCCTTCACGCTGCTCGTCGCCCGGGACAAGGCCGTCGGCCGATCCCTCGTCGAAGAGGATCGCGTGGAGGACGTAAAGAGGATCCTCGAGCGGGCGACCCAGCAGGGCGTCGAGATACACCTTCCCGTCGACGTCGTCGCGGCCGTGGAGCCCGAGGGGGGTTCGCCGCATGAGACCGTGCCTCTCGACCAGATCGGCGACCGCATGGGAGTCGACATCGGTCCTGCGACCACGGGGGAGTTCGCCACGACCATCCTCGGGGCGCGCACCGTGCTGTGGAACGGACCGATGGGCATCTTCGAGATTCCCGAGTTCTCGGCCGGGACCAAAGGCGTTGCCACGGCCATCGCCGAGGCGACCGCGGAGGGCGCGTTCACCGTGGCAGGTGGCGGAGACTCGGCCGCGGCCCTAGCGCGGTTCGGGATGACCGATGTGGTCTCGCACCTGTCCACCGGCGGGGGAGCGTCGTTGGAGCTCCTCGAGGGCAAGAAGCTGCCCGGCGTCGCCGCTCTCATGAGAACGAAGTAGCAGCCCGACCGTAGGAAGGAACGCAAATGAGAACTCCGCTCATCGCGGGCAATTGGAAGATGAACAAGACCCACCTGGACGCGATTCACTTCCTCGGGCAGTTGGGTCACGAGCTGGGCGACCACGATCACGGCAAGGTCGAGGTCGCGGTCTGTCCCCCCTTCACCGCTCTGCGGTCGGTCCAGACCAACATCGAGGACCGTCGTCAGAGCTTCCGGCTCGGCGCGCAGGACATGCACTGGGAGGCGGAGGGGGCCTTCACCGGAGAGGTCTCTCCCTTGATGCTGAAGGCACTCAAGGTCGGCTACGTGATCCTCGGTCACTCCGAACGCAGACAACACTTCGGCGAGACCGACGAGTCGGTCAACAAGAAGGTAAAGGCGGCGTTCGCTCACGACCTCGTCCCGATCATGTGCTGCGGCGAAACGGAAGGGGAGCACGAGGCCAACGAGACCGAGGCGAAGGTAGAACGCCAGGTGCGCGAGGGGCTCGACGGAGTGAAGCCGGACGACGCTCGCAACCTCGTCGTCGCCTACGAACCGATCTGGGCGATCGGTACGGGCAAGACCGCAACGCCCGACGACGCTCAGAGGGTCTGCGGGCTCATTCGAAAGGTGTTGGGCAACCTCTACGACCAAAACATCGCCGATGAGGTCCGGATCCAGTACGGCGGGAGCGTGAAGTCGGGGAACACCGAGGCATTGACCTCACAGCCGGACATCGACGGGGCGCTGGTCGGCGGTGCCAGCCTCGAAGCTGCCGAGTTCGCCGCCATCGTCAGGGCCACGAAGGTGAAGGGCTAGGGGTCCCGAACACGAGACCCTAGTGAAAAGGGTGGGCGGGACGTAGACTTCTGAGTCTCGTCACTCATCCACAGGCAGGGGGGAAAATGGCGCCGAGACGTAAGCACACGCTTGCGGAGGTTCTTGGACCTCTGGAGGCAGAGGTAATGGAGGTCGTCTGGGACCGTGATGAGGTCACCGTCCGCGACGTCCACAAAACCCTCAAAGCCAACCGCGATATCGCCTACACCACGGTGATGACTACGCTCGGACGCCTTACCGACAAGGGCCTCCTGAGGAGAGTCGAGGGGCAACCCGCCCACCACTATTCGGCAATCGTCTCGCGCGAGCAATACGCCCGGTCGACCGTCAAATCGGTCGTCGACTGGTTGGTCAGCCATTTTCCGGATCCCGCAGTGGCCTACTTCGTCGACAAGGTCCGAGAGGAGGACGAAGAGGTCATCGATCGCCTGAAGGTGGCGATCGCAGAGCGGAAAGCAAACAACTCGGGTGATTAGCGCCTCTCCAACAATCCTCGCCGTAGAAGTCGACTCGGCATGGGTCGTCATCCTGGTCGTCTCCCTGACGACCCTGATCGCGACCGTATTGCTGAGACGTTTGATCTCTCGCCCGGGTGGAATCGCCTCGGGCCTACTGGTAGCGCTGCCTCTATTGCTGCCGATCGTGGCCGCCGCGATCTACCAGGGTGGCGTGCTTCCCGAGATCACGGTGCTGAAGCCCATCAGCTCCATGGTTCAGAACCGGTCGGAGAGTCTTCTTCATCTCTTGTTCTTGTCCGACGGTAACGGCCGGGCGGCTCTTTACGCGTTCTACGGCTCGGCGGGTGCTTGGATCTTCGTGATCGGAGTAGCGGTGAGCGCCTTCATGCTCGTCCGCCGGCTCTGCGGCGCCCTGGTGCTGCGGAGACTGATCTCTCGCTGCACGGCCCCCGAACCCGAGCGCGACGCCCAAGTCCTGTTCGTCCTCCAGCATCTCGCCGTCTCCGTTGGCCTCTGTCCGGCCCCCAACCTCCTCATCCTCCCGGGCGATGTATCCGGTGCCTTTGCCGTCGGCTTACGGCGGGGCCGGATCCTGCTCTCGCGGGACCTCGTCGAAAAGCTCAACGACGATGAGCTGGCGGCGGTCCTCGCGCATGAGGTCGCGCACCTCAAGGCCCGTGACGTCCCGATGATGCTCGCGGCCGGCCTTCTGCGTGACTTCCTCGCCTGGAATCCCTTCGCGCACATCGCCTTTCGTCGCCTGCTGACGGACAGAGAACTCGAGGCCGACCGCCGGGCGGCCAGCCTCACGCGCAGCCCGCTTGCTCTAGCCTCGGGGCTATTGACGGCCTGCGAACTCGTGAGGGAGCAACGCAACTACGTCCAGAGGGGCGCCCTGGCGGTGCTTCGGCCACGGGTCAGCGTGACCCGCAGAGTTCGGAGCCTCCTCGCCATGGCGGACGAGGGAATCCACTTCGATGGCCCGGTCAGGAGCGGGACCTTTCTGATCGCGGCTCTGCTCGTGGCCCTCCTGGGGCTCGAGGCGGGCGCCAAGCTGGCCGCCGACGACTCCACGTGGGCAGTCGTCTTGGGGAGCACCAGCACGCCGGCGGATGCGCCGGAGTGGCAGCCGGCTCCCCCCGAAATCGCCTCCAAGAAGAAGCCGACGAAGGCCGAGCTGAGGGAGATCGCCAGGGCCAAGAAGGAGAGCTCTGTCAGGCGCCTCATGTCAAACGAGGCCCTGCACACCTTGCTGGTCTCCGAGTCAAACGAGAAGGCCTTGTTCAGGCAGATCTATCGCCACGTCAACCGCATCGGAATCCCGGCCTCGGAGTTCCAGCTCCGGGCCCGGCCCGTCCCCCTCTGGAGCCCCGATGCGTTCGGCGTTTACCGGATCGACCAGCAGCTGCTCGGAAAGCCCGTGCGCTAGGGCCGAATATGCTCCCCAACCCGGGCAAGCGGGTAATCTGAGGGTGCAGCTCACGAACCGATCCCAGGTCTTCTACTGCTAACCGAGGTGTCCTTGTGGAAATCGCACTAATCGTCATTCACGTCATCGTGTCTCTGACGCTGATCCTTCTCGTCCTCCTCCACGCCGGTCGTGGCGGGGGCGTCTCTGAGATGTTCGGAGGCGGCATGCAGAGCACGGCGATGGGATCCACGGTCATGGAGAAGAACCTGGACCGAATCACGGTCGTCACGGCCGTGATCTTCACGGGCACGACGATCCTGCTCGCATCCAGGCTTTCTGGTTCGTAAAGGGTAAATCTGGGAATCCTGGCTCCCATGTCCTCTAGGCTTCGGCGAAGCTTCGCTGCGCCTCGCCGAGCGAGAGGCTCGGAACCCGCCCTACGGGCGGACAAGTCCTCTAGCAGCGCGGCGCTGCGCGCCGCTGTACTGAGCGTCTGCCTGCTGATACCGGCGGCATGTACCGGAGACGACGAGCCCGGAGAAGGCCCCGATGCTCTGGCTACGGCGGCTTCGGACGAGGCGCCGGAGCCTCTGGAGACCGCGGCACCCGACGCGTCCGTGGCCTCGTTCGAGGACGAATCAAACGTCTTGAACGTCGCGATCAGCGAGCCCAACTCGCTTGACCCCATGCGCGTGCAGGATCCCGCCTCGGTACTGATCGCACGCCAGCTCTATGAGGGCCTCACGCGTTGGGATGCCGCCGGCGAGCGGGTTGAGCCCGCGGTGGCGGAGGAGATCGAGGTTTCGGACGACGCCAAGACGTTCACGTTCACGCTGAGAGACGATGCGACCTTCCACAACGGCGATCCGGTCACGGCTCAGGACTTCGCGTTCGCCTTCAATCGGATCGCGCTCAAGCGCAGCGGAGCCGACATCTCCTACCTCCTCGAGCTCGTCAGAGGCTTCGATGACGTCAATTCCTTCGGAGATGCAAAGTCGCTCAGCGGAATCAAGACTCCCGACGACAAGACCCTCGTGATCGAGCTGTCCGAGCCCTATGCCAACTTCCCATCCGCCTTGACCAATCCAAGCCTCGTTCCTCTACCGGAGGAGGCGTTCGAGGCGTCCGATGACTTCAGCTCGGAGCCGATCGGAAACGGTCCCTTCGAGATGGCGCAGCCGTTCGAGCTCAGCGCTCCGGTCGTGCTGAAAGCCGTGGAGGGGCATTTCCAGGAGCCGGGCATCGAGGGGATCCGGTTCCTGCCGTTCCCCGACGCGGCCTCCTCGTGGATCCCCTTCACGAACGACCAGCTGGACGTCACCGAGGTCCCCACGACTCGGATCGAGCAGGCGCGCGAGGAGTACGGGAAGGATGGATTCGTACCGCTTCTGGTTGGGTCGTACTACGGGTTCAATCTCGAGTCGGACGAGCTCGGGGACACTCGAAAGCGCCGGGCCATCAACCTCGCGATCGATAGAGAGACCCTGGCCGAGGACATCTTCGCCGGAACGATGCAGCCCCCACGGGGCATCGTTCCGCTCGGCATGCCGGGTTTCTCCGATGACGTCTGTGGCGAGCTCTGCGAGTTCGACGCCCCAGCCGCGAGGCAGCTCGTGCGCAAGCTTCCCGAGGACCAACGTGAAGTTACGCTCGAGTACACCAGGGAGCAACCGCAGAAGCAGGTGGCGAGGCGGGTGAGGGGCTACCTTCGGGACGCCGGGCTCGACGTGAAGTTGAGGGGCTATCCCTTCGGCAGGTACCTCGAGCGCTTGAGCGACGGCGACCAATCCATGTACAGGCTCGGCTGGATCGCCGAGTACGCCGATCCCGACGTGTATCTCTCTGCTCTGTTCGACTCAGACTCGCCCGACAACCACACGGGCTTCGCCTCCAAGCGGGTCGACTCCCTGTTAGCCGAGGCTCGGAGGGAGAGCGACGAGGCGGCGAGACTCCGGCTCTACCAGCGCATCGAGGAGATCATCCTCGATCGGGTACCCCTGGTTCCGGTCGGTTCGTTCCGCATGTTCTGGGCTGCGGCGACGCGCGTCCAGGGAGTCGAGTTCGACGCTCTCGGAGGGTTCGACGCGGCCCCCATCTCTCTCGAAGGCTAGGGTCCCTGGCGTATAATCGTGCGAGCCCTGTCGAGACGCGCAATGCGGACGGGTTTAAGCGGACAGGGCTTTTCGTTCGCCCGGTGCCATCCGGGAGCGAGCCACATTGCGGTGGTGCTGAAATTGGTAGACAGGCATGGTTGAGGGCCATGTGTCCGTAAGGACGTGAGGGTTCAAGTCCCTCCCACCGCACTTCTCCGATGCGACCGACGCCTTCAGCCGCGTTCGGACAATCGGACTCGCTTCGTTCAATCAACGGTTCGCGTGATTTGCCCTACTCGTTTTTGACGCGAACAACGGTAACAATGGCAGCCGCGGATGTACCTAGACGATGGGGGGAGTAGGTGACCGACCTCCACGGTCGCGGAGGCGACGTCGGTCTCGAAGTGGACGGCGCCGGCTCCCAGAGCGCAACTCGACGTAACGGTGCGAAGGACCTGCCAACCGGCACCGTTACCTTGTTGTTGACCGACATCGAGGGTTCGACCAAGCTCTGGACCGAGCGCCCCCGGGCGATGTTCCAGGCCGTCTCGCGTCATCACACGATCATCGGGAACGCAATCGAGCGGCGCGGCGGCGTGATGCCCCGCGATCAGGGCGAGGGGGACAGTATCTTCGCCGCGTTCCCGCGCGCCAGTGACGCGGTTTCGGCGGCGCTGGACATCCAGCTGGCGCTACACGGCGAGCCGTGGCCGGAGGGCGTTGCCCTGCGTGTGCGTCTCGCTCTACATACGGGAGAGCCCCGGCTGGCGGAGGGAAACTACTTCGGGCAGACGGTGAGCCGCTGCGCCCGGCTTCGGGGCCTCGCAAACGGCGGGCAGACCCTTCTCTCCTCCACGACCATGGAGCTCGTACGCGACGAATTTCCACCCGGAGCGTCGGGGGTGGATCTGGGCACTCACCGGCTGAAGGACTTCGCCCGGCCCGAGGCCGTCTTTCAGCTCACTCATCCCGATCTGCCAGACAACTTCCCACCACTCCATTCCGACGAAGCGAGAGCCGACAATCTGCCACTGCAGCTCACGACTTTCGTGGGCCGCGAGCAGGAGATCACGGAGATCAAGGACCTTCTGGCGGACCTCCGCCTCGTCACGCTCGTCGGCCCCGGCGGCTGCGGCAAGTCACGGCTCGCCATCGAGGTCGGGCGGCAACTGCTCGCCGAGTTCGAGGACGGCGTTCATCTCGTTGCCCTTGCATCACTAAGCGATTCGTCACTGGTCGTGTCGCGCATCGCGCAGAGCGTCGGTCTGCAAGAGAGCGCCGGCGAGGCACCGTTCGACGGGCTCGCGAACTTCCTTCGAGACAAGCACATGCTGTTGATGCTCGACAACTTCGAGGGCGTCATCGGAGCGGCTGCGATGGTTTCCGAGGTTCTGGCCGAGTGTCCCGATATCAAGGTCCTCGTGACAACGCGGGCCTCGTTACGAGTCTCCAGCGAGCACCAGTTTCAAGTGCCCCCCCTGGATTTGCCGGAGCTGGACTACCTTCCCGACTTAGAGGAGCTGTCCCGCCATTCGGCCGTCAAGCTCTTCGTCGAACGTGCGCAGGCGATCAAGGCCGACTTCGCCCTGACGAACGCGAACGCCCGCATCATCGCAGAGATCTGTCACCGGCTCGACGGGCTGCCTCTTGCAATCGAACTGGCCGCCGTACGCGTCAAGCTGTTGCCGCCGGCCGTTCTGCTCGACAGGCTGAGTAGCCGGCTGGATCTATTGATCGGTGGCCCGCGCGATCTTCCCGCGCGCCAGCAAACCCTGCGAAATGCTATCGACTGGGACTACACGCTGCTCGAACCAGAGGAACAGAAACTCTTCCGGCGCCTCGCCGTGTGCCGGGGAGGCCTGAGCCTCGAGGCGGCCTCCGCGGTCGCGACCGCAGCCGGGGAGGTCGGTCTCGACCTATTCGACGGACTCGACTCCCTCGTGGGAAAGAGCCTGTTACGGCAGGTGCCGTCGCTCCAGGATGACCCGCGCTTCGGAATGCTCCAGACCATCCGCGAGTACGCGCTCGACGTGCTCGATGCGTCCGAGGAGGCGGACGCCACGCGCCAGGCTCATGCGAACTTTTATCTCGATCTGGCAGAACAGGCGGCGGAGAAGCTCAGGGGGGCCGATCAGGTGCGCTGGCTCGAGGCCCTCGAGTTCGATCACGACAACCTGCAGGACGCCCTCCAGTGGGCGAAGCGCAACGACGATTGGGCAGTGCTCCTGCGATTGACGGCCGGCATGTCCTACTTCTGGTCCATTCGCGGCTACGTGACCGAGGGCCGGCTGTGGACCAAGCTCGCTCTCGAACGCACCGAAGGGATCAACAGCCTTCACCGTGCGCGCGTTCTCGCCGGTGGAGCGATGCTGGCGCGGGCCCGCGTGGACTACGACGAGGCGCGACGTCTCCTCGAGGAATGCATCGAGGCCCAACGGTTGTTGGGCGACGACGGGGGCGTGGCTTTCTCGATCAAGGACCTCGGCAACCTCGAGGTCGATCAGGGCAATATCGAGGGGGCCGAGAAGCTCTACAACGAAAGCCTCGCCGAGTGGCGCAGGCTCGGGGACCAGGAGGGGATCGCGCAGACGCTCAACAATCTCGGCTTCATCGCTCAGATCAAAGGCGACCAGACCGAGGCCATGAAACTGCTCAACGAAAGTCTCGTTATCTTTCGCCAGGTGCGCGACAAGCAGGGGATCGCTCGAGCTCTCATGAACATCGCCGTCAGCACGCGCGAGCTCGGCGACTACGATCGGGCCGTCAAGCTCTCGCGCGAAAGCCTCGTGTTATGGAGGCAGCTCGGAGACAAGTGGGACGTGGCGGACTGTCTCGAGGACCTGGCCGGCGAGCTTCACGAGCTCGGCCTTCACTACCAGGCGGCCGTCCTTTACGGTGGTGCAGAGGCACTCCGCTGGGCGATCGGTGCACCGAGGCCACCCGTCGAGCAAGAGACCTACCAGCGACGCGTGGATGCGGTCCACAATGCGCTGGGGGACGCCGGATTCAGTGAGTGTTGGGCGCGGGGGAGCGGGATGCGAATGGAGGAAGTCATCGACTACGCGCTGCACGACGACACCCGAAGTCGCGGGGCGGGCTCGGCCGGACCGCAAAATGGACGCGGGGCGGGCTCGGCCGGACCGCAAAATGGACGCGGGGCGGGCTCGGCCGGACCGCAAAATGGACGCGGGGCGGGCTCGGCCGGACCGCCGGATGGGGTGGGCAAATGACCAAGCACGCGTCGTCCGCGACGGTCATCTCCTGGATTCCCTCGGAGGCGATCAAGGGACTGCCGAGCGTCCCGTTCCAGATGGGCATAACCCAGATCGACGAGCCTCCGCCGGCGCGCATCGATGACGTGGCGAGCCTCGTTGCCGATCAGAAGCTTCGCTTCGCGAACCGGCTCTCGGCATGGATCGAAGTGGACGAGCGGGGAATCGTGGGCTACGGCTGCGAAGGTGGCGGGCTGATGGGGAGCTCCGCGGTGGGAGTGGGCGCCCGCACCATAACTCTCCCCGGTCTATCGCTTCCCGACCTTCGTCCCGATCCGTTGGTCACACCCGAGTCGGTCACCTGGCGCCAGACCGCCGGAGGACGCCCCTCGCTTCCGGCACCCCGTCGCATAAAGCACAAGCCCTTCGTGCAGCTTCGGGCCCCCATCGTGTGGACCACGCTCGAGCTGGAGCTCTTTGCCGACGGAACATCCGATGGACGCCTCGTCGGATCGAGTCCCTTCCCGCGCCACTGGGTCTACGACGAGTCGAACAACCTCGTGGCCAAGAGCGGACTCATCGACTTCGACCAGTGGTACCACCACGCCTTCGGCGGCGTAACCCCCTGGGAGGCCGTGGACATCGAGGCACTTACGACCGAGGTCGAGTCCGAGCTGGAGCGACAGCTGTCACGTTCGATCATGACCTCCGGCCACAAGACGCGCCGTCAGCGACTGAAGACGGGGGACGTCCTCTTCAGCCAGGGCGACGAAGGCACCGACCTCTTCCTGGTTTTGGACGGGGTTGCGTCGGTCGAGGTGGACGGCAACGTCGTGGCAGAGATCGGGCCGGGGGCCGTGATGGGGGAGCGAGCCGTGATCGAGGGTGGCCGCCGGACCGCGACGGTGCGGGCCGTCACTCCCCTGAGAGGGGTCGTCGTGCCCCCCGAGCTGGTCGAGCGCGAGCACCTCGAGGAGCTGAGGGGCGGCCACCGCCGAGAAGACCAATAACGATTCTGAGTGCCGGAGCTCCCGCCAGACGGGCGCTATCGCACAAAGAACGCCGTAACAAGCAAAGCCACGAGGAATAGCACGATGCTTGGGAGCTCGAGGACAGCTACGGTGAGGCCACCTTGAGCGATAAAACGGAGGCGACGTGGCGAGGCGATTCCGATTTGGCATGCAGCTTGCCGAAGCAGCTTCAAAGAGTGATTGGATCGAGCAGGCTCGCCTAGCGGAACGTCTCGGTTACGACATCGTCGTGGTTCCCGACCATGTGAGCCACCAATTGGCACCATTTCCCGCGCTCGTTTCTGCTGCTGAGGCGACGGACAGAATCCGGCTGGGGACTTTGGTAATCGACAACGACTTTCGTCATCCGATGCTTCTGGCTCAGGAGGCAGCAACGGTTGATCTTCTCACCGACGGGAGACTCGAGCTCGGAATCGGTGCGGGTTGGATGGGACAAGACTATCGACGCCTCGGTGCCACGTTCGATCCCCCCAGCATCCGCTTAGCACGACTTAAGGAAGCTGTGGAGATTCTCGGCAAGCACTTCCGAGGCGAACCGTTCTCCTTTGAGGGCGCTCACTACCGGGTTACAGACGCCGAGCCGAAACCCATGCCGGCCCAGCGGCCCCGACCGCCCCTCTTGATCGGAGGCGGAGGGCTACGACTACTCACGTTCGCCGCCCAGCAAGCAGACATCGTGAGCGTATTTATCAGATCATTGCGGGACGGCTCAGGCTTCGATGTCTCTGAACTGACCGCGACTTCCTATCTGCAGACGACCGATCACGTCCGTAAAGTTGGAAGTGATCGGGAATCGGGACAGGAACCGGAACTAAACGTTCTCCTTCAATACTTCGAGGTCACGAATGATCGCATAGCCACCGCGGAAGAGCACGCCCGAGAACTTGAGATGGATCCCGAGGACCTACTCACACTTCCATTTGAGCTGATCGGAACCATCGACCAGATCGTCGAAGATCTAATCCACCGCCGAGAACGTTTCGGCATCTCATACGTCACCGTTCTCGATAGGTACTTGCGCGATTTCGCGCCCGTCATCGAGCGACTCTCGGGTTCCTAGTGAATTCGCGCGCCCAGTTGTGGAGCGTGGCTGCCGTCGAACCAAAGAAACTCCTTCCCCGATTCTGAAGGCGGAAGCAATGGCCTGCACTGGGCCCGAGTTTTCTCCCGCTTTCTGTGGATTTGCCCTTGTATTGGTGACTGCGATTCGCTAGTATCGAACGTATGTTCGATACTGATGTGAAGGGTGCGGACGCGACCGGCCCGAGTGGATTCGAGGAGCTCGACGACGA
>WHSV01000091.1 GCA_009379915.1 Actinomycetota bacterium
CGGCTCCGGCCCCCGTGGCTCCGCCGCGGTCTCGTCCGTTGCCGACCCGCTCGACGCGGTCGTGCGAGCAGTGGTCGCGGGAATGACCTCGAAGCGGAACCACGTGTCCTTCAGTCCCAGCGCGCTGCGCGTGGCCCACCCGCTCACTCTGAGGGTCCTCTCGGAGCCCACGATCTTCAGGCCATCGAAGGCGACGCGGCCGGACACACCCTTGTGCACGATCACGAGCTTCTTCAGCCTTCCGAAGGAGCCGAAGCTGTTCGTGAGCTTCGTGCGCAGGCTAGCCCACGTCATCTTGACGCTCCATCGGTAGTTGGGATTCGCTCCGCCGGCTCTGTCGTAGGGGTCCTTCACGCCGCGAAGATAGGGCTCCTGGGCAGAGCCCCACACGATGTGGTTGGACTCGGTGTAGCCCCCGGAGGACGACGAGTACAGCGCGACGATCGGCTTTCCTCCGTCGAAGATCACCTTCCTGCTCGTAGAGTCGACCGCCTTCTTCCAGTTCCTCCAGTAGCTCCCCGACCCCGTGCGCTTGGCCTCCCCGATGTAGACCTGGTCGGCGACGGAGTCGTACACCGTGCAGAAGCAGGGGGCGCCACGGTTGATGCTCGCACGCATCTTCGAGAACGCGTACGTGCGCCCGGCCATCGCCTGGGCCCTTAGAGTATGTTGCGGCCACGAGGACGGAACCTCCCCAAGCCCGTACAGGTACTTCTGCATGCCGAGGACGGCCACCTGGCTCAAGCACTTTCCCGCGGAGCAGGCACTCGAGGAATAGGAGACGAACTCCATCCGCCCGTGGGCCACCGCATATCCCTTGCCGTCTGTGTCGACCTGCGTTCCGTGCTTAGCGTAGTGAGCGACGACGGGGCGCTTGGTGCTTCCGAACACGCCTCGGCCGTCGCGCCTGATCCTGTTGCCGTTCTTGTAGATCCGGGCTCCTCCAGTTCGGGAGGCCTCCAGCCTCAGAGCCTGTCCGGGGCGAGCGCCGACGATCTTGGTCTTCGACCCCTTGACCTTGAGCACCACGAGTCCACCGTTCTTGGTCTTGGCGCGCGGCCTGATGGTGATCGACGAGCGGCCCTGCAACATGCTCACGCGCATCTTCGCCCCGGGGGTCCTCTGCACAACCCTCGCGCCGGTGTAGTAGTGGCGCAGGATCTTCTCGCCGCCCCACCCGTGCTGAGCAAAGCCGAACGCGCCGTACTGCGACATGCCGATGCCGTGGCCCCAGCCTCGTCCCCTGATCTTGACCATCTTCGGCGCGGCCGACGCGGATGGCGCCGAGGCGAGCACCATCAGGGCGGCGACGATGGCCGCGACGGACGAATACCGGATGGGGCTTGAGCTTGATCGCATCGAACTATGGTCTCCTAAAATCAGGCAAATCGGTATTACGCAATTCTAAGCAACTTCCACAACAGTGACATCAAACGCTTCACGTGTCAGCCGGCGATACGACGGTAGGCCGCAACGGTCTGCCGTCCGGTCTGCTCCCAGGTAAAGGTCAGTGCCCGCGCCTTAGCCTTCATCGCCAGCCTCCTTCTGGTATCGGCATCGCGCGCCAGCAGCCTGAGGGCCTCGGCCAGGGCGTCGGTGCTCAGGGGATCGACCAGCACGGCCGCGTCGCCCAGCACCTCGTGCGCGGCGGGGTAAGCGCCGACGAGCGCCGGGGTCCCCGCCGCCATGGCCTCGAGGGGAGGGAGGCCGAACCCCTCGTAGAGCGACGGGTAGCAGAAGATCTCGGCCGCCGCGAGGAGACCGGGAAGGGTCTCCTCGGCGACCCGCCCGAGAAGCACGACCCCCTCGGTCTCGGGCAGCGCCGTGCCCCACCCCTGGGGGCCGGCGATGACGAGCCGCCAGCCCTCGAGCTCAGCTCGCACGATGTTCCAGGCCTCGAGCAGGCGCGGCAGGTTCTTGCGGGGCTCGATCGTCCCGAGCGCCATGACGAAGGGGCCGGGAATCCCCATGCGACCGAGGGCGAGATCGCTCAATCTGCCGGCCCCGAAGAAGTGGGGAGCAACCCCCTCCTGCGTGACCGCGACGCGGTCCTCGTCGAACGCGAAGTACTCGACGACCTCGTCGGCGACCGCTCGCGTCGGCGTGAGCACGAGATTCGCCCGCTCGAGCGACCAAGGAACCAGATAACGAAGGCGCTCTCCCCCGGGGAAGGTGTCGTCCCTCAAGAACGAGAGATCGTGAATCGTGAGCACCCCCGGAGCTCGCCCCAGCGCGGGAAGAACGAAGTTCGTCGCATGAACGATGTCGACCTCGCCGACGAGCGACTCGATGACCGGCCTGTTGAAACGACGCCAGGACGCCTCAACCAAACGTGCGGGCAGACGCAATCGCTCGAGGGGCTCGTCGGGATGACCCCTGAGAGCGACCGCGTAACGCACCACGTCCAGGCCCTGGGATTCGAGCGCCCGGATCAGCTCTCTCACGTAGCGCCCCACCCCGGTGGGAGGGTCGAGCAGGGGGCCACCGTCGACGGCCACGCGCATCGTCACCGGGCCCCCATCAAAAGGTTGCTGCTTCGGCCTCGTCTGGGTTGGCCTCGTAGTAGGCGATGGTGCGCCGGAGTCCTTGTTCGAGCGACACCCGCGCTTCGAACCCGAACAACTCGCGCGCCCGCGACGGGTCGATCCTGCGCCGCGGCTGGCCGTCGGGCCGTGAGGTGTCCCACTCGAGCTCGCCCCGAAAGCCGACGAGCTTCGCGATGAGCTCGGCGAGATCCCTGATCGAGATCTCCTCGCCGGTTCCGAGATTCACGGGCTCGGCGCCGTCGTAGTGCTGAGCCGCATCGACGATTCCCGTGGCGGCGTCGTCGACGTACAGGAACTCTCGGGTTGCGGTCCCGGTGCCCCATACCGTCACGGAGCTAGTCGTGCTCCGCTTGGCATCGACGAACTTCTTGACCAGAGCGGGGACCACGTGACTCACCGACTCGTTGAACTTGTCGCCCGGTCCGTAGAGGTTCGCCGGAATGACGTAGACGCTGTTCTGTCCGTACTGGTCGCGGTTGGCCTGAGCGTGTACCAACAACGCCTTCTTGGCGATGCCGTACGGCGCGTTGGTCTCCTCCGGATACCCATCCCACAGGGTCTCCTCAGAGAATGGAACGGGAGTGAACTTCGGGTAGCTGCAGATCGTGCCGACGAGCACGGTCTTGGCGGCTCCCGTCCGGCGAGCCTCTTCGATGACATGGGTGCCCATCAAGAGATTGGCGAGGTAGATCTCGGCCGGGTGGTCCATGTTGGCGCCGATGCCACCGACGCGGGCGGCCAAATGGATGACCAGACCGGGCCGCGCTTCGTCGAAGAGCCTCGCGGTCGCCGTCCGGTCGGTCAGGTCGTAGTCCCGGCTACGCGGGACGACGACGTCGGTTGAGCCACGCTCCGCCAGAACACGGCGGACGGCCGAGCCCAAGAAGCCTCCCCCGCCGGTCACGAGCACGCGCGTGTTCTGGAGATCGACTGACATGAGATGAATGGTAACGAGCGCGCGAGCCTGGGTCGCCAGGCGCGCTCGAGGCCGGACTCTCGCCCGGCCTCTTGCACGGCACCCAACGCTCCGGAACCCGAGGCTCGACCTGCCCTCGGGGGCCGTCATCCCCCGACTTGCGACCGTCGCCGTCATCTTTGTAGTCAGGGGACGACGCCGCTACAAGAGCTTCGCGGCGGTTTTGGCCGAAAGTAGTCCCTAAAAGTGGGGTCGGGGGTCCTCGCATGCCACAATTCCGCCATGGCCGAACCGATGCGCGTCGCCATGACGCTCGAGCAATGCTGGCACCGCGTCCCCGGGGGGACCGCCGTCGCCACGCTGGAGCTGGCGCGCGCCCTCACCCAAAGCGACGGCCTCGAGCTCGTTGGAGTGGCCGCGAAGCACGCGCGCCAGCCCGATGCGGCATGGCGGGCGTCCGTGCCCGTCGCACACCTGCCGCTTCCCCGCCTGGCGCTCTACGAGGCGTGGCACCGGCTCCGCCGTCCCCGCGTCGAGCGCACCACTGGCCCGGTCGACGTCATCCATGCAACCGCCATGCCGGTGCCTCCCCGCTCGGCGCCGCTCGTGCTTACGATGCACGACCTCGCGTTTCTGAAGGACCCGGCCCACTTCACTCGGAGGGGCAACTCGTTCTTCAGGCGAGGCCTGGAGCTTGCGTTGAGGGACGCGGATCTCGTCCTGTGTCCCTCGAGGGCGACGATGAGCGACTGCCTGGAGGCGGGGTTCGACGAGCAGCGACTTCGCCTCGTGCCGCACGGAGTCGTCATCCAAGCGGTCGGCGACTCCGATGTCGCGCGCATCCGGGCACAACACGACCTAGACCGCGACTACGTGCTCTGGACGGGGACCGTCGAGCCGCGCAAGAACCTTCCCGGGTTGCTGCGGGCGTGGGGACAATTGGAGGCGAACGCCGATCTCGTGCTGGTCGGCCCCCAGGGATGGAACGAGGACCTCGACAAGCACATCGGAGGGGCGCGCGAGCGCGTAAGGGTCCTCGGCTGGCTCCCTCAAAGGGACCTCGCTCCCATCTACGCGGGTGCGACCGCATTCTGCTATCCGAGCTTCACCGAGGGATTCGGACTGCCGGTGCTGGAAGCGATGGCCCAGAGCACACCGGTTGTAACGTCGAGCGGCACGTCAACGGAGGAGATCGCTGGGGGCGCAGGACTTCTCGTGGACCCGAACGATCCCGCTTCCATCGCGGACGCGCTCGGGCGCGTACTCAACGACAATGAGCTCGCAGCACAACTCGCACGCAAGGGCCGAGAGCGTGCGGAGATGTACACATGGGACGGCACTGCCGAGAAGACGCAGGCGGCGTACCGCGAGGTGGCATGGCGAAAGTAGGAATCAACCTGCTGTGGCTGGTTCCCGGAGTCGTGGGTGGCTCCGAGACGTATACGACGCGCCTGCTTCACGGTCTGGTTGAACGGTCCTCGGAGATCGACTACACGCTGTTTGCGCTGCCTCAGTTCGCCGAAGCCCATCCCGAGCTGGCCAAGTCGTTCAAGATCGCTTACGCACCGGTTACGGGGAACTGGAAGTCGTTTCGCATCGCGGGAGAGAACTCCTGGCTCGCGGTGCAGTGCCGGCGCCGCCACATCGACCTTCTGCACCACGCCGGAGGGACCATTCCCGTGGTGCGCGCCGTGCGTCCGGTGCTGACGATTCACGATCTGCAGTATCTCTACTACCCCGAGTACTTCACAAAGGCGAAGCTCACGTATCTGAAAACCATGGTGCCGCGCTCGGCAGAGGTAGCTCGGCTCGTCCTGACTCCGTCCGAGTACTCGCGTCGTACGGTGATCGAACGCCTCAACATCGATCCGAGCATCGTGGTCGTCGTTCCTCACGGCATCTCGCCGCGCACGACCAAGGCGGCGAGCGACGCGCTCGAGCGATACGGAATCTCCGGGTGCTTTTTCCTCTATCCGGCGATCACCTATCCACACAAGAACCACCTCGTTCTGATCGAAGCGTTCGCGAAGGTGCTCGAGCACTTCCCCGACACGATGCTCGTTCTCACGGGGGCCAAGGGTTCGATGGAAGTGCGAGTCGCCAAGGAGGTGTCCAAGCTCGGCATCGCCGACAAGGTGCTGCGGCTCGGTTACATACCGAGAGCCGATCTCGATGCGCTCTACATCGAAGCCGTCGCGATGACGTTCCCGTCGCGCTTCGAGGGATTCGGCGCACCTGTGCTCGAGGCCATGGCCCGACGCTGCCCGGTCGTCGCTTCCGATGCGACGGCCCTGCCGGAGGTCGTCCAGGACGCCGGATATCTCGTCTCTCCCGACAACGCCGAGCAGTGGGCTCACGCGATGACGTACCTGCTCAACGACAAGACTCGACGCGACGAGCTCGCCGAGTCGGGGTTCAAACGCGCAACCGAGTTCACCTGGAGCCGGGCCGCCGACGTGCTCGAGGATTCCTATCGGCACGCACTTGGGACGACCCTTTGAAACTGGTCGTCGTAACACCGCACTTTGCGCCCGACGTCGCGCCGACGGGGGAAGTCGTCACGCGCATAACGCACGAGCTCATCGCCCAGGACCATCGCATCGAGGTGATCACATCGCTCCCCTGGTATCGCGACCATCGCATCGAGCCCGGATACGAGGGAAAACTCGTTCGCTACGAAGACACGCCGTGGGGACGGATCGTACGGGTGAACCCGTTCCCCACCACGGATAAGCGCAATATCGCACGCCGAGCCGCATCGTTCGTTGGCTTCAGTCTCGCGTCGGCCGCGCTGGGGGGAGGTGGCGAGGACGTCGACGGGGTGCTCGCTCTCTCTCCTCCTTTGACCCTCGGCCTCACCGGATGGGTCATCGCACGCCGCCGGAAGGCGCCGCTCGTGTTCAATATCCAAGACGTCTACCCGGACGTTGCAATCGAGCTGGGTATGTTGAGCAACCCGGGGCTCGTGGCGGCGGCTCGACGCCTCGAAAGGATCTGCTACGCCCGCGCCGACGCGGTGACGGTGTTGAGCGACGACTTGAAAGACAACATCTCGCCCCGTGTGAACGACCCGTCGAAAGTGCGCGTCATACCAAACTTCGTCGATACGGAATGGGTCGCGCCGGCTCCGTTCGACACCGCCTACCGGAAGGAGCACGGGCTGTCGAAGAAGTTCGTCGTCATGTACGCCGGCAACGTCGGATTGTCTCAGTCGCTGGACCTCGTTCTCGACGCGGCGGCCGCCCTCGCCCACGAGAAGGAGATCGTCTTCGTCATCAACGGAGGAGGCGCCGGCAAGGCGGGCCTGGAGCGGCGCGCGCGGGGCATGACCAACGTCGTGTTCGTCGACATGCAGCCGATCGAACGTCTTCCCGAGGTTCTCGCGGCCGCGGACCTTCATCTCGTTCCGCTCAAGCGAGGTCTCGCCCGCTCGAGCGTGCCCTCGAAAACCTACTCGATCCTCGCGGCGGGACGTCCGCTGATCGCGAGCGTCGACCCCGGGAGCGAGGTCGCCCGAGTGGTGGAACGAGCGGGCGCGGGCCTCGCGGTTCCCCCGGAGGATTCGGAGGCCTTCACCAAGGCGGTGCGCGCCCTCTACGAGCGACGAGACGAGCTGCAGGCAATGGGGGCCGGCGGGCGGGCCTTCATCGAGCGATGGGCCTCCCCCGCGGCGGTGGCGAAACGATACGCGGACCTGTTCATCGAGCTAAACGCCCGTCGCTAGCCGCTCGCCCGAGTCAAAGGCAGAAACCGGGCATCGAAGGAGCAACGTTGTTGCGTGATGGGCCTTTGAGGGCGCTCTGCCTGGTCTCGGCGTTTCTCTGCACTGAGGGCTCCGCGAGAGACCTGTGTGCCGAAAAAGCTCGATTGGCATCGAAAACCCGGCCACTGAAGGAATTCCGCCCTTTAGCGCCGGACTTGTTCTGCTTTCGCGCTTGGTTGTGCCCCGGCTACAGCTTTCGGGAGCATCGTTCGATGCCCAGTGAGTGGAAATATTTTGCCTAGCTAATTAGTTTGACTAAACGATGCCTCAGAAAACAACCAGGAGCACCGATAGCAGGGCGGTCGGGCCGCCGTCGACCGAGGAGCTTCCCACTCGGCTGCGGCTCGCCATCATGCGTCTCGCCCGGCGACTCAGGCAGCAGGCCGAGCCGGACCTGACCCCCTCGATGCTCTCGGCAATGGCCAACATCGAGTACCGCCAGCCGGTGACCCTCGGGCAACTGGCAGAGGCCGAGCGAGTCACGCCACCGACGATGAGCAAGATCGTCGGGCGGCTCGAGGACGCAAAACTGGTGACTCGGACCGTGGATCCCGACGACAAGCGCATCCAGCGCCTGAGTCTGAGCCACAACGGAGTGAAGCTCATCGCTCGCAACAGATCACGAAAGAACGCATACCTCGCCCGCAAGCTGCGGAAGCTCGACCCCGAAGAGGTGGCGGTGCTCGAAGAGGCGGTCGGGGTCATAGAGAAGATTTTGGAGGACAAGTAGTTTGAGTCCAGTAGTACGAGTGGCACGCCGGACGTTCTCGTCGCTGAGCGTGCCCAACTATCGCCTGTATTTCTTCGGGCAAATCGTTTCCATGTCGGGTACGTGGATACAGTCCGTTGCTCAGATGTGGTTGGTCTACCAAATAACCGGGAGCGGAGTAGCGCTCGGCGTCGTGACTGCCCTTCAATTCACGCCCGTCCTCGTCGCGGGCATGTGGGGCGGAATCGTCGCGGACCGCTTCGACAAGCGCAAGATCCTGATGGCAACGCAGAGTGCGGCGGCGCTGCTGGCCGCCCTACTCGGAATCCTCACCGCGTTCGAGATCGTCGAGCTCTGGATGATCTACGTCCTCGCCTTCGCCCTCGGGAGCGTCAGCGTCATCGAGGTTCCGACCCGGCAGAGCTTCGTCATCGAAATGGTGGGCGAGGATCAGCTCTCGAACGCAATCGGTCTCAACAGCACCGTATTCACCTCGGCCAGAGTCATCGGCCCCGCGATCGCTGGTGTGCTGATTGCCGGTGTTGGACTCGCATGGTGCTTTCTCATCAACGCCGTATCGTTCGCCGCGGTGATCGTCAGCTTGACCAAGATGAACGCGGCCGAGTTGCACGGTGGCGAGCCCGTCGAGCGTTCCAAAGGCCAGCTTCGGGAGGGACTCCGCTACGTCTGGAACACGCCGATCCTGAGGACCTCGCTGCTAATGATGGCCATCATCGGAACGATCGCGTTCAACTTCCGGATCCTTCTCCCCGTTATGGCCGAGGAGGAGTTCGGCGGCGGAGCCGGTACGTACGGCGCTCTCTCGGCAGTCATGGGAGTGGGCACGGTTCTCGGAGCGCTGTTCGTCGCAAGCCGCAAGTATCCGACGCGCAAGACCCTCATCTACTCAGCGATGGCTTACGGCGTGCTGATCGTGATCGCGGGCCTCGCGCCGAATGTGAGCCTCGAGATGATCGCGCTCGTTCCCATGGGGGCCGCGGGCATCGCGTTCGTCGCAACCGCCAACTCGACGCTTCAGCTCAACGCCAAGGAGTCAATGCGCGGCCGCGTGATGGCGCTGTACTCCGTCGTGTTCCTAGGCTCGACTCCGATCGGCAGTCCCATAGTGGGTTGGATCGGCGAGACCTTCGGCGTCCGGGCGGGGTTCCTCATCAGCGGCTTCGCCTGTCTGCTCGCATCCGCGTACGCGATCGACGTCGTGCGCAAGGAGCGTCTCGCTCGCGCCGAGGCATACGACTCAGTTGTCGTCGAGACGGAGGAAACCGAGGCCGTCACTCCGGACGATCCCGCACCTGCGGGCTTCGGTGGCACCTACCCGGTGCGCAAGCTGCGGGCCGCCGTGAGGATGGCGACGCGCCGCTAGCCGATCAGGAGCCGGCTTCTTCGCTCTCCCCGGTGACGCTCGTTCCGAAGTCATCCACGATGCTCCCGACCCAAGGCACCAGAATCTCGAGGAAGCTCGGGTCGATACTGTGACCCATCGGCGACTCGTTGTAGAAGACGTCGCATCCGGCCTGCTCGAGTATCCCTTTGGCGTCACGCCCGAACTCGATCCCAATGATGGGGTCCTGAGTACCGTGGCCGATCGCCACCGGCAGTCCTTCTCGATCGCCGAGGTCGATCTCGAGCCCCTCGACCTTCGGGATGAATCCCGAGAAGCAGAGCAGCGCAGCGGGGCCAGGACGTCCGGCTGTGAGCGACAGCGCGTAGCTCATAACCGCTCCCTGCGAAAAACCCCCAACCAGAGTCCTGCCTATGTCGACTCCGTGCTCGGCCTCGATGGAGTCGAACCATTCGGTGAGCCGCCCGAAGGTCGGCCAGAAAGTCTGAGGGTCGGGCGAGCCGACCTGCCGCACCATGTACCAGTGAGCGCCCCCGGGCGGCAGCGCAAGCGGACCCTGGGGGCACAGACCGACGAGACGCCGCTCGGGGTCGAGGATGTCGTGCAGCGGGTAGAGGTCGCGCGCATCCGCTCCCCTGCCGTGATGCAGGACGAGAACGCCCTCCGAATCACCGGCGGCGGGCCGCACGAGGTGCTGAATCGGATCGACTTCCACCGCTCGACCCTAACCACCACCCGACCATTGTCATTTCAGACCCCCATGAGGGGGCTCTTGTGACGATGGTCCAACAATTGAACGAGGAGTTCGCCATTCCTCCTGAAGAGTGACGCACGTCACAGATCCAAAGTCCGTTCGGCGCGACGAATGGGCAATGAGGGACGTGGCGGTGCTGCTCGCCCGCATCTTCGAAGCCCAGTATGGCGTCATCAGTCGCTCTCAGGCCCTCGGCGCGGGCATGACGAGAAAGGGAATAGAAGTCCGTCTTCGGACGGGGACCTGGCGTTCCCGGTTCCCGGGTACCTACGTCGTGGCCGGATCGCCTCGTTCCTGGAGGCAGCGGTTGATGGAGGCCTGCCTCTGGGCCGGAGAGGCCGCACTAGCGTCTCACCGTGCTGCCGCAGCCTTGTGGAAGCTTCCCGGATTCGCCGAGACCCTCATCGAAGTCACCGTGCAGAAGCACATCGCGTCACCACATGTCTTGGTGCACCGAACCACGACACTGCCAAGTCTCGACGCCGTCCGGCGAGAAGGGATTCCCGTGACGGCCCCTCATCGAACGATCATCGACCTATGTGCGGTCGTCTCGCCTCGGCTCGTCGAGCAATCGCTGGACATGTTCCTTGTTCGCGGGCAGACGGAGGTCGATTTCCTCTGGCGTCAACTGAATCGCATAGGAAGCGTGGGGCGCTGCGGGACCGCTCATCTGCGGGCGATGCTCGCAGAGCGGGCGGGACGGCTCGTCCATCCCGGATCGTCCTCGGAGACCCGCCTCCTGACGCTGCTCCGTGACAACGGAATTAAGGGAGCGCGACCCCAGGTCGAGATCTTCGACGGAAACGAGTTTGTGGCCAGACCCGACATCGTCTTCGAGAGCCTCAAGCTGGCGATCGAGGTGGACAGTTGGACCTGGCACACGGACAAGTCCCGTCGACGTGCAGACGCCCGCCGGCAGAACCGCCTGGAGCGCTTGGGCCTGACCGTGTTGAGGTTCTTTCGAGAGGACGTGTTCTTCGACCCGGCCTACGTGCTGGCCGAGATTCGAGCGACACTCCTCGAACTACACACCCGGAACTGAGCGACCATTGTCATGTCAGCCTCCTCAAGGGGGTCCAGGATGACGATGGTCGCAAGGCTGAGGACCCTAGTCGCCCGAGGCGTGGTCTCGGGCGCAGACCTCGGGCAGGTCTCCCGGCTTCGGGATCGGGATCGGGAGGATCTGGGTGACCTTCTC
>WHSV01000092.1 GCA_009379915.1 Actinomycetota bacterium
CCTCTGTGCAACAGCGAGGACGTGCACCCGGCGGGCGAGCCGTTGCTTTGAGCTCGGTCCCTCGAGTTGCGATTCTGCCCTCGGCCACGGACGACATCGCGCGGGCAGTTGTCGAGGGCGGAAGCTCGGTCGTCGATGTCCGGGACGCGGACGCCCTCGTGTGGACCGACCCGCGCAATCCGCAAGGGCTCAAGGAGGTCCTGGAGACGAGCGAAGTCGACTGGGTGCAGCTTCCCTTTGCCGGAATCGAGACTTTCTTCGAGGCGGGAGTCATCGACCCGAGCCTGACGTGGACCTGCGCGAAGGGCATCTACGGTCCCGCGTGCGCCGAGCACGCCCTGGCCCTCATGCTCGCCGCGGCGCGCCGCCTTCACGTTCATGCTCGGGTCGCGAGCTGGAGCAAATTGGGGCTGGACAGCCCGGAGTACAGGCTCGAGGGGAAGACGGTCGTCGTCGTTGGGACCGGAGGGATCGGCTCCGCGCTCGTTCCCATGGTCCGCCCTCTCGGCCTGCGAATCATTGCGGTGAACCGGTCGGGACGCAAGCTCGAGGGGGCCGAGCGCACCGTGGCCGTCGATGAGCTGAGCGGCGTTCTCCCTGAAGCGGACTTCGTGATCGTCGGGGCCGCGTACACGGAGGCGACCCACCATCTCTTCGATGAGTCGAAGCTCGCGGCGATGGGGTCGGATGCATGGATCGTGAACGTGGCGCGCGGAGGGCTAATCGACACGGACGCCCTTGTCGCCGCGCTGAGGGCCCAGGACATCGGGGGGGCCGCGCTGGACGTCACCGACCCCGAGCCGTTGCCCGACGCGCATCCCCTATGGGGCCTCGAGAACTGTCTCATCACCCCTCACGTGGCGAACACGTGGGCGATGGGCCTGGCCGAGCTTCCCGGCCTGGTGCGACGCAACGTGGCCGCGCGAGCGGCGGGGAAGCCGATGGAGGGACTCGTCGACCCCCAGGTCGGCTACTGAGCGGAGGGTGAGTCGAAGGCACTTAGATTTAGTGTTGACAGTGGGAACAGAATGTCTTACACTCCTGCCGGAAAGTAACGGCTCGTATGTAAAGGAGTGTGGCTCTCATGCGTGTCACCAATCTCGCTAACAGCAGAGGCGATTTCGAGGAGCTCGTCGGGCGGTTCTTCGGCGACACCAGGACAGGTCTGTGGCCGCAGGGTGGCTACGAGGTTCCGACCGAAGTTTTCCGGACCTCCGAGAAGATCGTGGTCCGGATGGATCTGCCTGGCGTCAACCCCGACGACGTCGAGGTGACGATGCAGGAATCGACTCTCGTCATCAACGGTAAGAGGGAGTTCCCGTACAAGGGCGACGACGTTCAGTTCATGCGCCGGGGCACCTTCTACGGTGACTTCACCCAGCGGGTCAGCCTAGGCAAAGGTCTGAACACTGACGAGATCAACGCCCGGTACGACAACGGAGTGCTCGAGTTCTCGATTCCCTTTGCGGCGGAGGTACAGCCGAAGAGGATCGCGATCGAGGTCGGCAAGGAAACCAAGCAGCTGACCAGCTAGAGAAACGGATCCCAGGGGCCGGCGGGCCAGCATTGTGGTCGCCGGCCCTCGGCGCGCCGGGGTTCGCCCGTAGAGTGTGCCCTTCCACGCGCAGGACTTGAGAGGCTGACATGGCGCATGAGGGGCAGACCGGGGTGGTCATCGAGAGCGGAGGCACCAAGCTTCTCGGGACCCTGTTCCTCGCTCGAGGCGACGAACCCAAGCCCACGGCCCTCTTGCTTCATGGGCTGCCCGGCATCGAGAAGAACTACGACCTCGCCCACGCGCTGCGCGACGCTGGATGGAATTCGTTGATCTTTCACTACAGGGGGAGTTGGGGAAGCGGCGGTGACTATCGTTTCGAGACGCTCGCCGACGACGCGCGCACAGCGCTCGACCATCTGAGCTCCCGCACCTACGAACAGGTCAATCCGAGGAGCTTCGCCCTCGTGGGGCACAGCATGGGCGGTTGGGTGGCGGTAAGGGCCGGCAACGACGAGCGGGTCCGTGCAGTCGTAACGATCGGAGCCGTGACCGAGCCGAGAAGAGTGCACTTCACCGCGGCAATGGCGGAGGTGTCGTTCACACCCTTTCTCAGCGGTATCACCCCGGCCGAGTTCGAGACGCAGTGGACCGCGCTCGACGGCATTCTCGAGGAGGCCGGCGCGCTTGACCGACCGCTTCTGATCGTTCATGCCGCCAACGACCCGATCGTGCCGGTCGAGCAGGCGCACCTGCTGCACGACGCGAGCGGGGGCCGGGCGAGGCTCGAGCTTCACCCCGATGCGAATCACGCCTTCGTCTGGCACCGGCGGTGGCTCATAGACCTGGTGGTCGGGTGGCTGGAGGAGTCGCTACAACTATCCAAGTAATCACTCGTAGAGTGGTTGCTCATGAGATATCGAGTCGAGGAGCTCGCGGGCCGGGCCGGGACCAGCGTCGACACCGTCCGCTTCTACCAGACCAGAGGACTGCTCCCCCAGCCCGAGCGTGCGGGCCGGGTCGTCTTCTATTCGGACGAGCACGTCGAGCGGCTCGTGCGGATCCGCGAGCTGAAGGACAAGGGCTTCACGCTGAAGTCGATCAAGGGGCTGCTCTCCGGCGAGCTCGACGCCGCCGACGAAGCGCTCCTCGCCCTGGTCGACCGGCCCGGGGACTCGGCGGGTGAGGGCCCGAGCCTGACGCTTGAACAACTCGCTCGGCGAACCGGGATCTCGGAGTCACTGCTGCAGGCGCTGGAGCGCGAGGGACTCATCGTGCACAAGGAGCGCGACGGCATCGCTTACTACACGGGTGCGGACGCCGAGATGGTCTCGGAGGGTCTCGCTCTGCTCGGAGCGGGACTTCCCCTCAGCGAGCTGCTCGTGCTCGCGCGTGAGCACGACCACGCGATGCGAGAGGTTGCCGAGCGCGCGGTCGATGTGTTCATTCGCTTCGTGCGCGACCCGATCCGGGCACAGGCCGGAAGCGAGGAGGAAGCCGCGGAGCGCTTGGTCGAGGCATTCAGCACGATGTTGCCGGCGACCAGCAAGCTCGTCGCCCGCCACTTCGAACAGGTTCTGCTCGCGGTGGCACAGGAGCGCATCGAGAACGTCTCCGCCGAGGACGCAACGTGACGGAACAAACAGGCCTTCCGACAGGAGACGAGAAGGCGCGCACGGTTCGGGCGATGTTCGACCGGATCGCGCCTCGCTACGACAGACTGAACCGGATCATGACGTTCGGGATGGATGCCGGTTGGCGCCGCAAGTCGATCGCTACGCTGGGGCTCGACGGGGGATCCACCGTCGTCGACGTCGCCTGCGGGACCGGTGACTTCTGCCGCGAGCTGCAGAACGCCGGGCTCGATCCGATCGGATTCGACGTGTCGTTCGGAATGCTGTCGATGGCCTCGACCCATGCTCCACTCGTGCAGGGCGACGGCCTGAGGCTGCCGTTGCGTGACGCCGCTGCGGACGGGCTGACCTGTGGCTTCGCGCTGCGAAACGTCGTCGATTTGAGAATCTTGTTCGAGGAGAGCGCACGCGTGCTCCGGCCCGGGGGGAGGGCAGCCTTCCTCGAGACGGCGCAGCCCGATAACCCAGTCCTGTCGCTCGGGCACAGGCTTTACTTCCACAAGGTCGTTCCGAAAATCGGAGGGTGGTTGTCGGACAGGGACGCCTACAGCTACCTGCCCAAGTCGTCCGCATACCTTCCGCCGAAGGCAGGGTTGATCGCGCTCCTACAGGACGCGGGCTTCGGCGACGTGAGCGTTCACTTCTTCGGGCTGGGGGCCGTGCAGCTCCTGACGGGTACGAGGTCGTGAGCACCGAGAGACTCACAGCGGTAACGGTCGAGATGCCCAGGGTGCCCCACCTTCTGGACGCACTGGAGGACCCGAGGGGGTTGGCCTGGGTCCAGTACGGCGAAGGCCTCGTCGGGTGGGGCGAGGCCGAGCGCCTCGAGGTCGAACCAGGTCCCGATCGCTTCGAGCGCGCTTTGGCGGCTTTGAAAGCCACATTCGCTTCCCTGGACGTAATCGACGAGGTGCACCACTTCGGAAGCGGTCCGGTGGCGTTCGGTTCCTTCACGTTCGATCCAACCGAGGAGGGATCGGTGCTGATCATTCCCTCGGTCGTGGTGGGACTTCGTGACGGGCGTTCCTGGATCACGCGCATCGGCGGGGAGCCGGAGCTCGATCGAACCGAGGCCGAAGAGGACGACCGAATCAGGTATTGGGGGCCCTCGGCGCCGGAAATGACGTGGCTCGATGCGGTCGCACGCGCCGAGAGGGCCGTGCGAAACGGAGAGCTGGAGAAGGTCGTTCTCGCGCGCGACATGCGCGTGTGGTCCAAGACCGCACTCAGCCCTCGCCGGTTGCTCAAGCGGCTCGCCGAGAGGTTTCCCGAGTGCTACTCGTTCTCGGTGGACAGTTTGATCGGGGCCACGCCGGAGCTGCTGGTGGAGACGCGCGGAGATGGAATGGCCTCCGTGGTGCTCGCCGGATCGATCGGGCGCGGCGCAGACGAGAGCGAGGACGAGGCCCTCGGCGCTCGGCTGCTCGAGTCGGCCAAGGACAAGGTCGAGCACGAGGTCGCGGTCCGGTCGGTCACCGACGTGCTCCCCCGCTTTTGCGAGACTCTGACTGTCGGTGAGCCCGCGCTGCTCAAGCTCGCCAACGTGCAGCACCTTGCGACCGAGATCCAGGGCGGTATGCGTCAGGCCCGCAGCGCGCTGGAGATCGCAGGCGCACTGCATCCCACTGCAGCTGTGTGCGGCTTGCCGCGGGACAAGGCCATGGACATGATTCGGGGCCTCGAGGGCATGAACCGGGCGCGCTATGCCGGCCCGGTCGGGTGGGTCGACGCGCAGGGCAACGGCGAGTGGGGGATCGCGCTGCGGTGCGCCGAGCTCGATGGGGGAAGCGCGCGGCTCTTCGCCGGCGGCGGCATCGTCGCGGGTTCGACCCCGGAGGGAGAGCTCGACGAGACGCGCATCAAGCTGCTAGCGATGCAGTCGGCCCTGGGCTGAGCCGGGGACTCCGCCACCCCCAGGATCGCGCGCATCGCTCTGCCACAGGTGACCTAGTGCGGCGGCGCGGAACGTTCGCGGTGTAATTCCGTTTGCTTCGATCATCGCCGATCGATCCGCCAGACAGTGGGATCCCTGAGATACAAGCCACATGCACAGTCGAGGGCCTCTTGCGGCGTACCGGCGAAGCTTCCCGTCGGCAGCACCGACCGCTCGTAGCCATCCTTGCTGGCGAGGTAGATGGCGAACCCCCACGATGATGCAGATCCGCTGTATCGGAGACGACAGAGCCGCAGCACCTCACCGCCGTCGAGAACGCCATCCACGTAAGCGAAAGCCCCCTTAAACCGGAGGCGGATCGCTGTCAGGTCTGGCCATCGCTGGCGTCGGCGCTCGTTGAGACGCTGGCCGAGGGAACTTCTCACCGAGTCAGGAATCCTCATGCTCCGACGGATTCTAGAGAAGAATGTCGCTACGGTCAGGCCGCGCGAGCGCGTCTTCGAGCCCGGGCCCGCCGTTTGCGCCGTGCCTCTTTCTCGGCCCTTCTTTGCTCGAAGTTGCGCCGGGCGTCGCGATTGCGGCGCCTCAGGTACGCCGAGCAGGCGATCTCGATCTCCTGGTGGCTCTGGTAGTCGGAGTTGGACATGACGAACTCGTTGATGTGACGGAACTCGACCTCGATGAGGTTGAGCCAGCTGGCGTAGGTCGGGATGGGGGCGAGCTCGACGTCGTTGTCCTTGGCCCAGTTGCGGATGTCCTCGGTGAAGTGGGCCTTGAGGTTGTCCATGATCAGATAGATGCAGCCTTCTTCCTTGTAGCGGCGCCGGACCCAGCGGAAGAAGTGAAGGATGTCGGCGCCGGTCTTGCGTGCGTACCACCGGCCATTCAGCTGGTCTTTCGCGACGTCATAGGCCCCGAAGAAGAAGCGCACGCCCTTGCCCTTCCTGTAGTTGGCCGGGGAGGCGCTGGGCCCGGCCGGGTGGGGTCCAGCTCCAGCCCGGGTGCGGGATGGGGGATATGGGCCCGTGCTCATCGAAGCAGATCACCACCCCGTCACCGGGAGGCCTGCGATAAAGCCTCAGCACCCTGGCGGCCTTCTTGTCGAAGTCGGGGTCGGGCGAGCGCTTCCAGCTCTTCGTGCGGTGGATGAAGACCTTTTCCTCGAGGAGGATCTGTCGCAGCCTCTCTTTCGATATGGATGGCACGACCTTGCTGTTGATCAGGTAGTCGCGCAGTTTGGTGAGCGACCAGCGGGTAAAGGGTTCCTTCAAGAGTTGGGGACGGGTCGCTGCGATCTCGACGATCCGAGAACGCATCTCTTGGGTGATCTTGGGTGGTCTGCCTCCCGCCCAGCGGGGACGAAGGGAGTCCATGCGGTCGCGGTTGAAAGCGTGGATGACGTCTCTGACCCAGTCGTCGTCTGCGCCGAGCGCTTAGGCGATCTCGGCCGTGCTCCTGCCCTGGTTACTCATCAACACCACGAGGCTCCGGCGCCATTTGACGGGGGACACACCTCCGCCCCGTTCGACCGTCTTCTTGATCTTCCTCTTCTGAGGCTTGGTGAGTGTCCCACGAACACCACGGGGGGTCGACCGCGGCGCGCCAACAGAAGCACCTCCTGCGGGTTGGGGTTAGATGCGGCGAACTGCCAGAGACAGTTTCGCGCGCTATGACCCGCGACTACACGTATTTCCGGTCAACATTCTTGGATGCCGCACTAGCGCCGTGTCTGTCGCGGCGTACATGTCTCTGTGAACCGCCACGTTTTGGGATCGGTCTGTTTGAACCTCGATCACATGGACTCCACCGAGCTCCAACCGGTCGACGACCGAGTCGCGCAGCACGCTCGCGGTCTTGACGCGGTCGAATCCGCACCCGGCCACTTGCGCGACGGCCTCGAGATCGGCGCCGTGGGGAGTGCCGAAGACGCGTTCGAAGTGCTCCGGGTGCTCCGCTTGCTCCAGAAACGAGAAGATGCCTCCACCGTCGTTGTTGACGACGACGAGTACGCAGGACACTCGCTGGCCACGCGCTCCCAGGAGACCGTTCTGGTCGTGCAACAGCGTGAGGTCGCCGCAGAGAGCCGCGGTCGGTTTCCCGGACGCGAATGCGATTCCGAGGGTCGTGGATACGAACCCGTCGATGCCGTTGGCGCCGCGATTGCCGTAGACCTCGATGCCCCCTCTCGCCTCCATTACCGCATCCAGATCTCTCACCGGCATGCTCGAACCCACCACGAGATTGCTTCCATCGGGAAGGACCGCCGCCAGGTCGCGCGCGGTGCGCGGCTCGGACAGATCGTCGTCCGCCTCGAGGAAAGCGCTCAGCGCCTCAGCGGCCGCTTCGTCGGCGGCGGCCCACGCTCGCAACCATTCGCCGCCGGCGCGCTCGGGCACCTTCTTCACCAACGCCCTGCACAAATGTGAGCCATCGGCGTGAAGCAACTTGCCGGTGTGACGCTGCGGGTCGAGCCACAAGCCGAGCCGAACCACGCCGACGTGCTCGCGGCACGTATCGAGATAGCGACCGAGGGCGCGCGACAACCCCGTCTTGCCGAACCGCAGCACGAGTTCGGCGGGATGCCGCTCGGCGAAGTTCGGCGAACGCAGCAGTGCCTCGTAGTGGGCGATCGCGGGGTCGCCCGTGCGCGCGTTCGATGCGGGCTCGGCCAGCACCGGGTAACCGATCCGGCGCGCCAGCTCCAAGAGCGACTCGGCCCCGGGCGCGCCTGCTCCGGCCACGATGATGCCGCGTTCGGTTCGAGCGACGAGTTGTGCGACTTCGTCGAGCTCGGGTTCGGAGGGGAGGACCCGCGGCCGCTCGGTCGCGGTCCAGGGGCGGCCATCGGGGCGCCCGGACAGATCGAGGTCGAAGCCGTCCAAGGCCTCGGGAACGAGAGGCTCGCGTAGCGAGAGATTGAGGTGGACGGGTCCGGACGCCCCTCCGGTTGCTCCGGCGGCCTCGGCGACCGCCCGGCAGGCCGTCGAGCGCCAGTAGGGCGGCTGCGCGGGATGGGCCTCCGGGGCGCCGACCTCGCAGAACCAGCGCACCGAGTCGCCGTAGAGCTTGAGCTGGTCGATGGTCTGGTTGGCCCCCGTTCCTCGGAGCTCTGGCGGTCTGTCGGCGGTCAGCACTACGAGAGGCACTCCGTCGTTGAACGCCTCGACGACTGCGGGGAGGAAATTCGCGGCGGCGGTGCCCGACGTGCACGCGAGCAGGGCCGGCCGGCCCGTCGCCCGTGCGCAACCGAGCGCGAGGAAGGCGGCGGACCGCTCGTCGATACTGACGTGAAGTTCGAGGCGCTGCTCGGCGGCCAGCGCAAAGGCCAGGGGGGCGGAGCGGGACCCGGGTGAGAGCGAGGCATGGGTGATGCCGTTGCGAACGAACTCGTCGACCAGCGTCACGGCGAGGGCCTGCGAGGGATTGTTTGCCTTCATAAGCGCGCCTCGGCTGCTCGAAGTCGCGCCAGCTCACGCTCCGTGGTGTCATCGGCGGCCCGCCACCGCTCGAGCAGATCCACGTTCGGCTCGGGTCGCCGGACGGGGATCATCCCGCCAACAGGCAGCAGGGAATCGGTGGTTACGTCCCCCTCGAGCAACTCGAGGGTCGCGAGTCCACAGGCGTAGGGGAGCGCGGGAAGGCGCGCGGCGAGGGCCAGGCCGGCCGCGATGCCCACCGACGTCTCGACCGCCGACGACACCACGCACGGCAGGCCTGCGGCCTCGGCGACTTCGAGCGCTCGTCCCACTCCTCCCAGCGGTTGAACCTTCAGGACCACGATGTCGGCCGCCTCCAGGCCGGCCACGCGCAGCGGATCCTCTGCCCTGCGGACGGACTCGTCGGCGGCAAGAGGAACGTCGACGCTCCGCCGGAGCGCGGCCATGTCCTCGAGGGAGGCGACGGGTTGCTCGACGTACTCGAGCTCGTGGCGATCGAGGACCTTGATCGCGCGCTCCGCTTCGTCGACCGTCCAGGCGCCGTTCGCGTCGACGCGAAGTTTGCCTTTTGGCCCGAGCGCGTCGCGCACTGCTTCGACGCGCGCCTCGTCCTCTCGCAGTCCACCCGGCTCCGCGACCTTGACCTTCGCCGTTGAGCACGATGACTGGGCGACGATGTCGTGGGCGCCTTGCGGATCGACCGCGGGCACGGTCACGTTAACGGGAATCGAGGCGCGGAGCGGCGCCGGCCATTCACTCGTCGCGGATTCGAGCGCGGCGTGGAGCCAGCGAACCGCGATGTCCGGACCGTAGTCGGGGAAGGGCGAGAACTCCCCCCAACCGTAGGGACCCTGAAGGAGAACGCCGGTCCTCTCGGTCAACCGCCGGAACCGCGTCTTCAGCGGTATCCGGAAGACGCGCGTTACGAGATCCACAGCCCCACCGCCAGGCCGATGCCGAGAACGAGCTGAGCCGCGCTCGTCGCTCCGAGGGCCGGGACGAGGTCGCGCCCTTGCGCTCGGGCGACGACTCTGCGAGCTCTCTCCAGGGGGAGCAAGCAAAAGAGGCCGAGGAGCGTCCAGGGGGCGTTGTCGACGGCAGAGGTGACGAGGACTCCGATGAGGATCGCCACGCACAGAATGGTGAAGAGGCGCCTGGTGCGTTGCTCGCCGAGCCTTATGGCGAGAGTCTTCTTGCCCGCCGCGCTGTCCGTCGGGATGTCGCGCAGGTTGTTGACCACGAGGATGGCGACCGCGAGAAGACCCACGGGAACTGCAGCCGTAACCGCGACCCGGGAGATTGACTCGTCCTGCACGTAGGCGGAACCGATGGTCGCGACCAGCCCGAAGAACACGAATACGAACACCTCGCCGAGCCCCGCCGACGCGTAGGGCCGCGGCCCGCCGCTGTAGGCGAGCAGCGCCGCGAAGCAGGCGAGGCCCACTACCAAGAGCCACAACGTCGTCGCGAGGGCGAGCACCAGCCCGGCGACGGCGGCCACTGCGATCGTGATTCCCAGGGCGATCCTCATCCTCTGAGGAGAGACGAGCCCCGAGGCCACCGCTCTGCGGGGGCCGAGCCGCGCGCCGGTGTCCACGCCACGTTGCGCGTCGAAGAGATCGTTCGCGAAGTTGACGCCGATCTGGATGCTCACGCCGACGACAAGCGCGGCGATGAAGCGCCAGGCGATGAACCGGCCGGCCGCGGCGGCGCCGACGAGCACGGGCGTGATGCCCGCGCTGAGCGTGCGTGGGCGAGCGGCCTCGACCCATGCGTTCATCTGATTAGGGACGCTTGGGGAACTGGTCGAAGTTCGGCTTTCGCTTCTCGAGGTACGCGTTGCGGCCCTCCTGGGCCTCCTCACTTAGGTAGTAGAGGAGCGTCGCGTCGCCCGCGAGTTGTTGGATGCCGGCGAGTCCATCGGTGTCGGCGTTGAACGCCGCCTTCAGCATGCGCAGCGCAAGGGGGCTCATCTCGAGGATGCGATCGGCCCACGCGACGGTGGCTTCCTCGAGCTCGTCGAGGGGCACGACCTTGTTGACCAGGCCCATGCGAAGGGCTTCGTCCGCGTCGTACTGCTCGCAGAGGTACCAGATCTCGCGCGCCTTCTTGTGTCCGACCATGCGAGCGAGAAGGCCCGCGCCGTAGCCACCGTCGAAGCTTCCGACCCTGGGTCCGGTCTGGCCGAAGCGAGCGTTGTCCGCCGCGATGGTGAGGTCGCACACGACGTGGAGCACGTGGCCTCCGCCGATTGCGAAGCCGGCGACCATCGCGATGACCGGCTTGGGTGTCCTCCGGATCTGCACCTGAAGGTCGAGCACGTTGAGGCGCCCGACACCCTTCTCGTCTTTGTAGCCGTCGTCTCCCCGCACCCGCTGGTCGCCGCCGGAGCAGAAGGCCTCCTCGCCGGCCCCCGTGAAGATGATGACTCCGATGGCGGGGTCGTCCCGGGCGACGTTGAAGGCGCCGCTCAGCTCGAAGAGAGTCTTCGGCCTGAAGGCGTTGCGGACCTCGGGCCGGTTGATCGTGATCCTGGCGATCCCGCCGGAGGTGTCGTAGAGGATGTCCTCGTAATCGCCGCTGCGGTCCCAATTCATCGAAGTAATTACTCCTAAAGTGATCGCTTTAATGATCAACCCTACTGCTTGCCGGAGGCTCGAAGTTTTCGCGTCTTTTTGGGCGAGAGGCCTTGAATGGGCGAACGGACGTTCGATACAA
>WHSV01000093.1 GCA_009379915.1 Actinomycetota bacterium
GATGTGCCCGGGCAACCACGAGTCCGCCGGCAAACGACGCTCGGGCAGAGCGCGCAAGGGTGACCATGCGCTCCGTGCGGCGCTGTGCGAGGCGGCGTGGAGTGCAGCGCGCACCAAAGACACTTATCTCGCGGCACAGTTCCGCCATCTGCGACGGCGCTTCGGAAAGGGCGGCGACAACAAGGCGGTGTTCGCGCTCGGCCACACGATGCTGGTGATCGCATGGCACCTGCTCTCGAACGACTCTACTTACGAAGACCTCGGCGGTGACTACTTCGCCCGCCGCAACGACGCCGAGGCCCGCAAGCGATATCTGATCCGTCAGCTCGAAGCGCTCGGACAACACGTCACCGTGGAGTCAGTCGCGCAGCCCCATCGGCTCCTGGTTGACGCCCCTACATCTGGGGCCCCATTTGGCGCGCACTGCTCCGGTTTAGTTTCGTCTCAGACTGAATCCGACATGGGAGACAAGGCATTTCGTGATCCGCGGCGCGGTTGCATCCGGAGCCTCAGGGGCCGCGAAAACCCGTCACGGGTGCGATCTACCGTCCTGCTCGATTTCGTTGATATACACGCGCTCAACCCGTAGTGGTCCTGCTCGAGGAGTCAAACGTCACGAACGGCAACAGTTGTCACGCTGACAATTATTGAGTTCCGCAGCTGACGGGGCAGGTAGTGGGCCCCCAGGGACTCGAACCCTGCCCGCCGGATTAAAAGGACTCGGGCGCTGTGCGCTGTGCTAAGTGGCGTAGTCGCAGGTCGTCGACACGCGAAAAGCGCAAAGTTCTGGGCTCAGTTAATCGGCACCGATCGTCGGTTAACTCCGTTCCTATCGTGAACGTCGGAAGCTAGGTTCGCGGCCCAGGTGACCTGGCCGAAAATGTCCGATAGAGCATTTCAAGTTCTTCTGTGTCTCTAGCGAATCGCTGATGGGATACTCGGCGGTCGTTCAAGACACCGCCGCCCTTACGATGAATCGATTCGCCGTAGCATCCGATCTCGTCATCGTGCAGGGTTCGAACGGTTACGTCTGTCCTGGTGCGACGTGCTGGTAGAGGACCTTCGGCCCGATACAGCAGCTCGGCTGGGCCTCGGAGCCGAACGACTCAGACAACGTCCTCCACGGCTCGTCCACTGTTCCATAAGTGGATTCGGTCGGGAAGGTCCGCCACGCGCCGGATAAGACCAGATCGTTCAGGGCACGGCCGGACTCATGCGTATGACGGGTTTCTCCGACGGTCTGCCAGTCAAGGTCGGTGTTCCGATGTCGGCGCAGTGGGATGCCGTTGACCTTGCGACCGATAACGATTTCGCCACCAACTCCGACCGACTGGCGCAGCGAGGTTCGACACGCGCGCCTAGAGCGCTGCTCAAGCGACGGTCGACCGCCGAATGGCTCAAGCGACTCGAAGCGGCCGGTGTGCCCGCGGGGGCGATCCGCTCTCTGGATGAGGTCTTCAGCGATGCTGACGTGCTTGCCCGGAGCTGCGGGTTGATTTCGATCACCCGATTGGGGGCAAGATATCGGGAGCGGGGGCTCCGTGGAAGCTCGACAGGGACTCGACCGTCATGCGGATGCCACCACCAGTGCTCGGTCAGGACACGAAAGGGGTCCTCAACGAGGTGGCAGGTAGGCAGAAGAAGACATCGAGACGCTGGCGCGCCTAGCCGACGTTAAGTTGAGCGAAGCAGACTTGAAGGCGAAGATGTAAGAGAGGAGAAGGGTTCCGGCGACCTAACTGAGAGGGGTATGGGAATGAAAGCGGTCCTTGTCAGGAAAGGCACAATTCTGCTAGGAATGCTCGCGCTGCTGATAGCGGCCTGCGCGCCGACAGAGGACGCGGCGCGGGAAGCTGGCGACGAGGCTGAAGTCCCCGACGAGATCCTCGTTGGAGCGACCCTCCCGCTCACCGGGGAAGAGGCGGACAATGGCCTTCGATACCAAGAGGGCTATGAGCTCGCCTTCGAGGTCGCAAACGAGGATGGTGGCCTCGAAATCGGAGGCGAGACCGTTCCGGTTCGCCTGGAGCTGCTTGACGACACCACGGACCAGGCGACGGCGGTGAATCTGGCGGAGCGCCTTATTAACCGAGACCAGGTCCACGTGATGCTGGGTACCTACTCGACCGCGCTGGTCGAAGCGCAGAGCACGGTGGCCGAACAGAACCAGATTCCTTACGTGAACGGCGGCGGCGCCGCAACGGCGATCTATGATCGTGGCTATCAGTGGATTTTCGGCGCTCTGGCCCCCGTCGAGCTTCTTGCGACCACTCAGATGGAGTGGATCCAAAAGGAGCAGGAGGCTGGAAACGTCCCTGACCCGGCCGAGATCGCTCTGCTGTGGGAAAACACCTCGCACGGCGAGGACTACCGGAAGGGCGTTCAGGACTTCGCCGAGCAGAGTGGCGGCAGCTTCGAGGTTGTAGTCGACGAGTCCTTCGAGCTCGACAGTAAGGACTTCAGTGCAGTACTGAGCAAAGTGAAGTCATCCGGTGCAGACCTATTTCTGGCCGATGCTCACCTGCCAGACTACGTCACCATGCAGAGACAGTACGTGAGCTCGGACCTATGTCACGACGTGATCACCTACGGGGCGCGCGGATCGGAAGCAGATGCGGCCGAGGCTCTTGGCCAGGAGAACGTGAATTACATCCTGTCCGCGGTGTGGTGGAACGCGCAACTGGGTGAGCAGGGTGGCCAGAACGAGCAATTCATCAACGCATACAAGGAGAGGTACAACACCGATCCCGAGTGGTATCAGGCCCTCGGTTACGAAACTGTCAGGGCCTTGTTTACCGCCATCGAAGACGCGGGTAGCGTCGAGCCCGAGCCTCTGAGGGAAGCCCTGGCCAATCTCGAGATGGAGTCGATACTTCCGGGCGGGCAGCTGAGCTTCCCGGAGGAGACGGGATATCAAGCCGATTACCCATTCGTCGTACAGCAGAACTTGCCCGACGGCAGCTCACCGATTGTCTATCCGGAGGAACTCGCCACCGGAAAGGCCATTGCTCCCAACCCCAACTGCGAGGGGTAGGGAAGCAATGGAGGAGGTGGTAAGACTCGGCATTTCTGCAGTCCTGCTGGCGGGATTGTATTCCGTAATGGCCTACGGGCTGGGCTTGATCTACGGTGTGTTGCGAATCGTGAACCTAGCCCACGCCGGAGTGATCATGGCCGCCGCTTACGTCACGTGGCTTTTGCACTCGCGGCTCGGTATCGATCCGTACCTCGCGATTCCAGTCATCCTGGTCGTGTTCTTCATATTCGGAGTGTTGCTGTACAAGGGGGTCGTCCGCTTCCTGCCGAGAGGAGCGGCCGGTGGTGTGCAATCTCTGCTGCTGCTGTTCGGAATTTGGCTGGTAATGCGAAACGGTGCCTACCTCCTGTTTTCGGGCAACGACCGGGCGATTCGAACTGAGTATTCAACCCACTCCATATCCATTTTTGGCACCTCCGTCGCCCAAAGCCGGGTTGTCGTGTTTGTCATTGCTGTCCTGACTCTGGCTGCACTGCATCTGTTCCTAACGCGCACCTATACGGGTAAGGCCATCAGGGCTGTGGCACAGAACCCGGACAGCGGAACGATCGTAGGGGTCAACGTCGAACGCTTCTACGCGCTCACATTCGGGATTGGCACTTCGCTCGGAGGTCTAGCCGGACTTCTCCTGGCCACGATATTTGCCTTCAATCCGACATCCGGAGCGGTCGAGCTGCTAAAGAGCTTCGTAGTCGTCGTCCTCGGGGGACTGGGCAGCGTGGTGGGCATTGCCCTCGGGGCACTCGTTCTCGCCTTCGCCGAGAGCTACGCCATCCTCATTCTCCCGTCGTATCTGACCGCGGCTGTCAGCTTCGTCCTGCTCGTGGTCGTGCTTGTGCTCAGGCCCGGCGGGTTATTCGGACAACGGGTTCTGGCGTGAGGCAACTCACTAGGTGGCTGCCCGAGTGGGCCTCCCCGTGGGCGGTAGTGGCATTCGTTTTCGGCTTCGCTGTCTTGTACTCGTTGCCGCTCGTGATTTCGTTCGACAGTTATACCCATGGCATCATCACCCAGGCGTTCGTGTTTGCCGCCGCGGCAATGGCCTGGAACTGGCTCGGGGGGTACGTAGGGCAGATCAGCTTCGGGCACGCGGCCATGTTCGGTGTCGGAGGTTTTCTGTCTGCCCGGCTGCTGCTAACGACCTCGTTTCCGTTTTGGATAGCGTGGATAGTCGGAGGCCTGGCGGCGGCTTCGTATGCGTTGTTGTGGGGCCATCCCACGCTCAGGCTGAGAGGGCCATACTTCGCCATCGCCACGATCGGAGTGAGCGAGGCAACGCGGCTGATAGCGACCTACTGGGGCGACTTCACGGGAGGTTCCTCAGGGATCTCTCTGCCGATAAGTGAGGGAACGGCCAAGTTCTCGCTCTATTGGTACGCGCTCTACTTCATGGCTTTCGTGGTCTTGCTCTCCTACTACCTGAGGAAGTCCCGGATCGGGCTAGGACTTCTCGCAATCAAGGAGGACGTCGATGCCGCCCAGGACGTTGGGGTGAGCGCAAACTACTACCAAGACGCCGTCCTGTTTCTGAGCGGGCTGGTAGTGGGGGTGGCGGGTGGTATCTACGCGTCCTACTTCGTGTTCATCGAGCCGGGAGACATGTTTGGGTTCGAGCGTTCGATTTCGTTCTTGTTGATGGGGGTCATCGGAGGCGTGGGCACCATCTTGGGCCCCGTCCTCGGTGCCTTCGTGTTCGTAATTCTGCAGGAGTATCTGATCGCGTCGTATCCCGACCTCTATCTCGGCTTGTACGGAACACTCCTCATCGTTGTGATCCTCTTTGAGCCGCTCGGTCTGTCGGGCCTGCTGCTAAGGATCGCCCGGTTGTTCGGATACCGACCGCGGGTATTGGACATTACCGTGGGGGACACCAAGCTGACTGCAATGGAGGAGCCAGAAGCGGTCGAACCCCCTGAAAGTGACGTTGAGCCTGCCCGGAAGGAAGCCAAGGCATGAGCCGGTTGCTCGAAGGTGAGAAAGTATCCAAGCACTTCGGCGGCCTTAAGGCGGTCGATGCCGTGGACTTTTACCTGAGTGAGGGCGAGATCCTCGGTCTGATCGGTCCCAACGGCGCGGGCAAGACGACGCTGTTTAGCGTGGTTGCCGGCTCGATACCTCCCAGCGCGGGCCTCTTGCTCCTCGACGGCAAACAGATGAGCGGGTGGAACGCGCACAGGATCGTGCACGCGGGCGTGTGCCGGACGCATCAGATCGTGCGGCCGTTTGCGCGACTCTCGATCCTCGAGAACGTGATGGTCGGCGCTTTCTACGGCGGCAAGCGCGCCAAGCGAGCAAAGACGATGAGAAGAGCGCACGAGCAGGGCATCGAGTTGCTCGACTTTGTGGGGCTTCGAGAACGGGCCGCCCGTTTCCCGAGCGAACTCACCCTTGCAGGACGCAAGAAGCTTGAGGTTGCACGGGCGCTCGCCACCAGACCGCGGGTCCTGCTTCTCGACGAAGTAGTCGCCGGACTCAATCCGGTTGAGTCCCAAAAGATGGTCGAGCTGATTCGTGGCGTAAGGGATCGGGGAGTCTCGATCATCATGATCGAGCACGTGATGAAGGCGGTCATGGGACTCTCCGACCGCGTCATGGTGCTCGACTACGGCAAGAAAATTGCAGAGGGTAACGCGGAGCAGGTAGCGGCCAATCCCGAGGTGGTGGCTGCCTACCTCGGACAGGAAGCCTAGGCAAATGGTGAACTCGGGGACCCAGGGGCCGCCGGTGCTCGACATTGAAGACATCGAGGTCTTCTACGGCGACGCCCAAGCCCTGTTCGGCCTGTCCCTAAATGTGCAGCGAGGTGAGGTCGTTACGCTCGTTGGTTCAAATGGTGCGGGCAAGACGACGACTCTTAGGGCGACCGCGGGCCTACAGCGTCCAACGAAGGGAGATATCCGGTTCGAAGGCAAGTCGTTGATGAAGATTCGCCCTCACGAACGCGTGGAGCTTGGAATCACACTGGTACCCGAAGGTCGTGAGCTTTGGCCGCAGATGAATGTGAAGGAGAACCTCGAGCTGGGGGCGTTCTGTGGACGAGCTCGCGGGCACGTTGCGGAGTCGTTGGATCGCGTGTTCTCCCTCTTTCCACACCTGAAGGACCGCTGCAACCAGATGGCCGGCAGCCTCTCGGGCGGGGAGCAGCAGATGTGCGCGATCGGTCGAGCTTTGATGTCGAGGCCTCGGCTCATCATGTTTGACGAGCCGAGTCTAGGGCTCGCTCCCATACTGGTGTCTCAGGTATTCGACACGATTCACCGCCTGCATTCTGAAGAAGGACTCACTGTTCTGTTGGTCGAGCAAAACCTAACCAAGGCCCTGGAAATTGCCGACCGCGGCTACGTCATCGAGACGGGCATGATCAAGACCGAAGGAACCAGCAGGCAGCTGCTCGACGACGCCAGCATTCGGTCGGCCTATTTAGGCATATGAACTACACGAGTCGAACGAGGTTCCACCCGAGGGACCATCCTTTGGATTAAGAGTCCTACAATGCAGGGGGATCGTCGCGGGCCCTCTTCTGGCGAGGGTTTCCAATCTGAAGCGAGGCCACGGACAGCACCACGAGCACGGCACCTATGATCTGCGTTGCGGTGAGTGTCTGGCTCAGCCCGATCCAGGCTACGAACGCGGCAACCGGCGGCTGTAGGGTGGCTGCGATCGCCGCACGCTCCGCTCTCACGACGTGGACTCCCCACCCGTACAAGGGAAAAGGCAGCAATCCCCCAAAGACAGCCACAAAGGTCGTCAATGGCAGGCTGCTTTGTCGGAAGAGGGTGTCGGGCCAACCCAGCGGCGCCTGATAGAGCAAGCACAATATGCTCGCCACTACGAAGCCCAGCGCGATGGCCCGAAGCGGTCCGTAGGAGATTGCCGCCCCCTCGGCCAGCAGAGTGAAGGAGGCGAAAAGAATGGCGGTGGCCAGCGCCAGGGCAAGGCCGATCCAGCGCAAACCCTCGAATTCCCCACTCGCCAATCCGGACACTAGCGCCACCCCGATCATTGCCACCACCAAGGCTCCTACTACCTCGGGGCGCGGGAGACGCCGGGAGCTCACTGCCGACCAGAGCACCACCAGAGCTGGATTTGCGTAGATGACCACGATGGCCACGGCGACGGGCAGGTTGAGGACCGCCAAATGGTAGGTGGCGATGACAAGTGCGATCACGACTCCCAGCCAGAAGACTTTTCGGCGCCCCGGAGGCGTTGGAGACCTGGGACCAGTACGAGGAATGAGAAGAAGAAGCCCCAGGGCAGTAACAAAGATGCGGGCCTCGGCGAGCTCGAGTGGATCAGTGCCGTTGTCGAACAGGTAGCGCGAAGCGTTCGCGGCAAGACCCCACATGGCGGCTGCGAAAGCGACAGCCGTAATTCCGAGGGCAGAACGGCGCCTCTCTGGCATCACGCTTAAGTCCTCAGGCTGCAACTCGAGCAGCAGACCGTCCGGGGCCCCCCGCGGTGGTCAGGAATCGCCCGCGAGTTCCACTCGGATCTCTCATCTGTATCGGGGACAATCTTCTTGTGGACCGCGGGTATTGCATTGTGGGCCCCCAGGGACTCGAACCCTGCCCGCCGGATTAAAAGTCCGGAGCTCTACCTGATGAGCTAGGGGCCCTCGGCGGAAAGATTACCGTCGGGTTGGTGCATGCTCTTGCCGAAATCCGACCACTACATTTGAGGTCGCGGTTGGCCGTCTGGAAGTTTCGCACCAAAGTCGGACGAGATTTCCAGCCTTACCCCCCGAACCGCGGTCACCACGATAGTTTCACCAGAACTCACGCCCTGAGGACACGTCGCGCTCCACAGTTGCCCCTTCAGTCTTACTTGACCGGTGGGCCGACAGTCTGTAACGGCGAGGCCTTTCTCGCCGACCATCGTTTCCACTCCCGTTATCGATCGCCGCTTTCGCCACCGCAGCCATATCGAGATCTCGATCACTTCGAAGACCAACAATCCGCCGATGGCCGCGATCCGCACCCATCCGTCGAGAAAGACGACGGCGAGGATGATTCCAACGGTGGTCACGACAAGCGATCAGTGTCGCGCTCGCGCGGGCGAGGGACCAATCGGTAGCCCACGTTGCGGATGGTTTCGATGAGCGCCTCGTGTTCGGGTCCCAACTTCGCCCGCAGCCGTCTTATATGAACGTCGACCGTCCGAGTGCCGCCGTAGTAGTCGTAACCCCAGACCTCACGAAGGAGCATGTCGCGATCGCACACGCGCCCGGGGCGCTGTGCCAGGAACTTCAGCAGCTCGAACTCCTTATAGGTGAGGTCGAGCGGGTGCCCGTGCACGTAAACCTGGTAGTTCTCTGGGTTAACCGTCAGATCTCCAACCTTGAGAACCGTGGCATCGTCCGCACGCCCGGTGCGCCGGTCGATCATCGCCATACGCGCTTCGATCTCCTCCATCGTGGCGGTGGCGATGATGAAGTCGTCGGCACCGAACTCGAACCGGAATCGGCTCATTCCCGCCTGGTCCACTACGACCAGCATCGGAGGCAAGCCTGCCTCCCAAGCCAGCGCCAGACGCCTCACGGCCTGCTCGCCCGACTGAATGTCGCCCACGCCATCGATCACGAGCAGATCTGGATGAATCGGGATGAGGTCCTCGGGTTCGGTCGTCTTCAGTGGAAGCCGGACGACCCCGTATCTGGTCAGTGGGAACCCGGGCACCAGGTCGCGCAGATCCTCGACCTGATCCGAGAGAAACAGCAGAGTCGGAGCCATGCGCCTATGTTCGCCCACGGAGTGGGTTGAGCGCCATCGGCTTAGGAGCTTTTCGGTCGCCAGCGGTTCGTGATGGGCAGTCGTCTGTCCCGCCCGAACGACTTGACCGTGACCTTAGGACCCGGCGGGGCCTGGCGGCGCTTGTACTCCGCCCTGTCGACGAGCGCGATCACGTCGACCACGACCTGCTCGTCGAAACCCCGGGCGACTATCTCATCTACGCCCTCATCGCGTTCGATGTAGGACTCGAGGATAGGGTCGAGCACCTCGTACGGAGGAAGCGAGTCCTCGTCCCTTTGATCGTGTCGCAGCTCCGCCGAGGGGGCCTTTGTCAGCACGTTCTCGGGAATGACCGGTGACCGCGTGTTCCGCCAGCGGCACAGGGCATAGACCTCGTGTTTGAAGAGATCGCGAATCAGAGCAAAGCCACCCGCCATGTCGCCGTATAGCGTTGCGTATCCGACTGCGTTCTCTGACTTGTTTCCGGTTGAGATGATGAGATTCCCGTAACGGTTCGAGATGGTCATCAACAGCGTGCCCCTGATGCGCGCCTGCAGGTTCTCCTCGGCGAGCCCGGGTTCCTCGTCGCCGAACGAATCGCGCAGGGTGTCGAGGAACGAGTGATAGACGCTCTTGATCGGGATTGTGAACAATCTGATTCCCAGGTTGTCGGCCAGGTCCTGCGCGTCGTCCACAGAGTGCGACGATGAGAACTCGCTGGGCATCGAAACCCCGAGGACGTTCTCGGGCCCGAGTGCGTCAGCACATATCGACGCTACGAGCGTGGAATCGACTCCTCCCGACAGTCCAAGGGCGACCTTACTGAAGCCGTTCTTCGTGATGTAGTCCCGCAGCGCCAGCTCGAGTGCCCTGTACACCTCTTCGGATTCATCCAGCGTAGGTGTTACGGGGACCGCAGCGTTTCTGCCGTCGGCATCCCTGAGCGAGAGAGACAAACGATCGACGTTGCTCGCGTGCAGGGAACGAGCCTCGCCGAGAGGGACATCGACGATCTCGAGTCTCTCCTCGAACTGCGCCAAGCGCGTCGTAAGGAGACCGTTTGGGTCGATGACGAGCGACCCACCATCGAACACGAGCTCGTCCTGGCCCCCGACGAGGTTCACATAGACGACCGACGCACTCGACCGTCGAGCGCGCTCTCCCAGCATCATCGCCCGCTCATCCACCTTCCCCTTGTGAAAGGGCGATGCATTGATGTTGAGCACGACCTGCGCGCCGGCGTCAGCTTGAGCGATGGCCGGGCCGGTGGGTGACCAGATGTCCTCGCAGACGCACACTCCGATGACACCGCGGCCGGTATCGATCAGGGTGTGCCTGTCACCCGGTTCGAAGTAGCGACGCTCGTCGAACACGCCGTAGTTGGGCAGAAGCTGCTTGCGATAGATCGCTTTGACCTCCCCCGAGTGACAGATTGCAGCCGCGTTGTAGAGGTGCCCGCCGTCCGTATCGACAAAGCCGAGCACCGTCAGCAGATCGCCGGTGTGCGAGGCGACATCCTCGAGCGCTCGATGATTCGCCTGAACGAACCCCGACTTCAGAACGAGGTCTTCGGGTGGGTAACCGGTGAGGGTGAGTTCCGGAAGAACGAGGACCTGTGCCCCCCGCTCGGTGCTCTCCCGAATCGCAGAAATCGATCGCGCGGCGTTTCCGTCGATGTCACCAACGGTGAAGTTGAGCTGGCCCAGCGCTGCTCGAATCACCATTTCATCCTAGGTTGAAAATGAACTGAAGCGCCCTCCCAGATCAAGCAGTGCGCGCGAGCGGTTCGAGTGTGACCTTGTGACCGAGGCGCTCAAGCTGACGGACGAGCCGCGCCTTGTAAGCGTCGCTGGATTGCCGTTCGAGGAAGTAGGTCTCGCCGAGCTCCGTGTAGGGCTGATTGCGATCGAGAACGTGGTAGGCGATCACCAGGATCGAGTGACCCACCGCGACGGCTGCCTTCTTGGGCCCGCGCCGGCCTCTGATGCGGGCGTATTGGGCCGACAGGTAGGTGCCCTTGGCGCGCGCCACCGCGTGGGCCGATTCGGTGAGCGCGCTGCGGAGCCACTTCGAGCCCTTGCGCGTCTTGCCGGAGCGGTGCTTGCCGGCCGACTCGTTGTTGCCGGGGCACATGCCCGCCCACGAGGCGAGGTGGCGGTGGGTGGGGAACTGGGACATGTCGGGGCCGATCTCGGCGATGAGCACCTCAGCCGTGCGCTTGTCCACCCCAGGGATGGTGTCAAGCAGCTCCAGCTGGTGGGAGAAAGGGGCGATCACCCGCTCGATCTCGGCGCTGAAACGCTCGACGATCTCGTCGAGGTAGTCGATCTTGGCCACGATCTCGCCAACCATCAGCGCATGGTGAGCCGAGAAGC
>WHSV01000015.1 GCA_009379915.1 Actinomycetota bacterium
TAGTTAAGTTGGTTAGCTCATTTGAGCCAGTTGTGCATGAAGATTCATGTTCGGTGTAGCGGATGGCTCCGTAGGCGCGGAGGGCACAGGCTCGGCGGGTGCGATAGACAGTGAATCCGCACTCAGCAGAACCAGAGGTGGTGATGGTGAGATTTCGATCCGTGCTGGGCGGGCTCGGGATAGCGGGCCTCGCCGGCGCCGCGCTCTACTGGCGCAAGAACCCCTCGGCCTGTCCCTACGGGGCCCGCGTCTTCCTCGACCTACAGCGACCCATCATCACGACCCCGCGCCTGCGAGAGATCCTGGCCCCCGCACCTGGCGAGCGCCTCCTCGAGGTCGGGCCGGGGACCGGCTACTACACGATCGATGTGGCCCGGGAGCTGGAGCCCAACGGGATTCTCGAGGTCATCGACATACAACCCAAGATGCTGGACCGGACCATGAATCGCGCTCACCGAGCCGGGCTCACGAACATCGTCCCGACGCCGGGCGACGCGCGCATGTTGCCCTATCCGGAGAACCACTTCGATGGCGCCTTTCTCGTAACGGTCCTGGGGGAGATCCCACTGCAGGATCAAGCGCTTGCCGAGCTTCACCGGGTCGTACGGCATGACGGCCGAGTCGTGGTCGGGGAGCTCTTCGGGGATCCGCACATGGTCGGTTACTCACGGCTCATCGACCGGGCGGTGCGACTGGATCTCCAGCCCGACGAGCGCATCGGAGGCCGACTTGGGTACTTCGCCCGTTTTCGTGTGAATAAGCCGGGGCGGGTTTATGCGGGACACGCCGAGAAATCTTAGAAAAGGATGCGCCTGAGCCTTGCCCTCGTGAAGCCTTAGGGCGCAGACTTGCGATTAAGCTACCCTCGGTGGGCGACCCTAATGATGGTCGTCCGTCGAAGCTGCACCAGGACGAGATTCCCCCGTTTGGCAGGGATGCCTCGGCTGGGGGCCAGGGGCCGTCATCCCCACTTCGTCCGCCTAGCGCGGTCTCTGGCTCCCAACCCGGGTAGCCCTGCGGGTAAACGGCCCCCAGCCCTTACCCTTCTGGTTCTGCGCGCGTTGCGTCCCTCCTTCGGGCCGCGCCGATTACCCCAAGCTCTGCGGCATTCGGCGCCGTCGAGTCAACAACTAGGATGAGGTCCATGAACACATCACTCACCACGACCTCCGAACGGCTCGAAGCCAACAAAGCAAAGCTTCGGGTGGAGGTGCCCGAGGCGTCGCTCAAGCCGGCACTCGATGCCGCCTATCGGCGTTGGTCCAACGAGATCAGGGTTCCCGGCTTTCGCAAGGGCAAGGTTCCACGCCAGTTGATCGATCAGCGTGTGGGACCCGAGGCCATCCGCGAGGAGGCGCTCCGCGACGCGCTGCCCGACCTCTACGTCTCGGCCCTCGAGTCGGAGGAGCTCGAGGCGATCGCTCCGCCGGAGATCGAGGTCGTCTCCTTCGAGTCGGGCGTGCCCATCGTCTTCGAGGCGACCGTGGACCTAAGGCCGGAGGTCGTCCTGCCCGAGTACTCGGGCATAACGGTGGAGGCGCCCTCTTCAGAGCTTCGCGACGAGGACCTGAAGGACCAGCTCGACCGCCTGAGGGACCGCTTCGCCGAGCTCGAGACCATCGGTCGCGCGGCCCGCAAGGGTGACTTCGTGGTCATCGACCTCAAGGGGTACCGGGGAGAGGAGCTCGTCGAGGGCGTCAGCGCTCCGGACCTCCTCCACGAGATCGGATCCGGCCAGGGCCCCCCCAAGTTGGACGACGAGGTCGAGGGCTCGAAGCCGGGCGACATCATGAAGTTCACCGACACCGTGGGTGAGGGGACCGGCGAACCAGCAGGAAGCGGCGCGACCTCGGACGGACCGCAGGAGACAATGGAGGTCTCGTTCACGGTGCTCGTCAAGGAGGTCAAGGCCAAGAAGCTGCCGGAGCTCGACGATGAGTTCGCCGCCAACGTCGGCGAGTTCGAAACACTCGACGAGCTCAAGGACGATCTTCGCCAGCGTCTGGGCGAATACCAACGCCAGGTGGCCGAGCAGCAGGTTCGAAACCTCGTGCTCGAGCGCTTTGTCGAGGCGGCCGAGCTCAAAGCTCCCGAACGACTTGTCGACGACGAGGTCAAGCACCGAATGGAGCACGTCGAACAAGACCTCGCCAGCGCCGGCATGACGCTCGAGCAGTACGCCGAGCAAACGGGCTCCACCGAGCTAGAGGTGCGGTCGGAGGTGCGCGAGCAGGCGGCGCAGTCGGTCAAGGCCGAGCTCCTTCTCGAGGAGGTCGTCAGAAGGGCCGACATCAAGGTCGACGACGAAGATCTCGGACGCGAGATCGCCTACCTGTCGGCCCAGACCAACACCGAGCCGGGCGAGCTGACGAAAGAATTGGCGTCGTCTGGGCGTTTGAGAGGACTAGTCGCAGATATCATGCGCCGCAAGGCCCTCGATTACGTGGTCGAGCAGGTGAACGTGGTCGGTCTCGAGCCCCAGACCGAGACTATCGATGACTCCGCCGAGGACGACGAGTCACACGAGCAACAGCAGGAACAAGGCGAGAATTGACACCGGTAGGTGGGAGACTAGTGGCCCACCTGATCGTTCCACCATCGAACCAAAAGCTTGGAGGCGACAAGCGCAGATGAATCATTCAGAGCGCTACCAGAACTACCTCGTTCCCATGGTGGTCGAACAGACCAGCCGCGGCGAGCGAGCGTTCGACATCTACTCGAGGCTGCTGAAGGAACGCATCATCATCCTCGGCACGCCGGTCAACAGCGAGGTCGCAAACCTGATCGTGGCCCAGCTGCTTCACCTCGAGTCCGAGGATCCCGACAAGGACATCAACCTGTACATCAACTCGCCGGGTGGCGAGGTCTATGCGGGCATGGCGATGTACGACACGATGCAGTACATCAAGCCCGACGTCTCGACCATCTGCGTAGGCATGGCCATGTCCATGGGGGCAGTTCTGCTCGCAGGCGGTGCAACGGGCAAGCGCTTCGCACTGCCCAACGCAAAGATCATGATCCACCAGGGCTCCGCCGGCTTTCAGGGCACGCCCACGGACATCGATATCCAGGCCCGCGAGGTGCTTGCGCTCAAGCGCCGGATGGCCGAGATCCTGGCCCACCACACGGGGCAAACCATCGAGCAGGTCGAGACCGACATCGACAGGGACCGTTTCATGACCCCCGACGAGGCCGAGAGCTACGGCCTCATCGACGACATCATCTCGAGCCGCACAATTGCCGAGAAAAGCAGCCCCCTTGTGGAGGGTGAACCGGCTAGGCTGGTCAATGCACGGGAGCAAACCCCTCAAGAGAAGCCCGAGGGGTAATGGGAGCTGTTGCTCGGCCGCGGGTGGAAACGGGACTCATCGGGAAGCGCGCAGAGGTAGACGAAGAGGGGAGTACTGGTGCCGAAGTTTGGTGACGGCGGGGACCTGCTGAAGTGTTCCTTCTGCGGCAAGTCGCAGAAACAAGTAAAGAAACTCATCGCCGGGCCCGGCGTTTACATCTGTGACGAGTGCATCGATCTCTGCAACGAGATCATCGAGGAAGAGCTGGCGGAGACCCCCGAACTCAAGCTCGAGGACCTTCCCAAGCCCAAGGAGATCTACGAGTTCCTGAACGACTACATCGTCGGTCAGGAGCAGGCCAAGAAGGTCCTGAGCGTCGCGGTCTACAACCATTACAAGCGCATCCAGGTCGGCACTCAGGCCGACGGCGAGGTCGAGCTCGCCAAGTCCAACATCCTCCTGCTCGGCCCCACGGGCTGCGGCAAGACCCTTCTCGCTCAGACGCTGGCTCGCATGCTTAACGTCCCCTTTGCGATCGCGGATGCGACCGCACTCACCGAGGCCGGCTATGTCGGCGAGGACGTCGAGAACATTCTGCTCAAGCTGATCCAGGCCGCGGACTACGACGTCAAGCGAGCAGAGACCGGAATCATCTACATCGACGAGGTCGACAAGATCGCTCGGAAGTCCGAGAACCCGTCGATCACGCGCGATGTCTCCGGCGAGGGTGTCCAGCAGGCGCTGCTCAAGATTCTCGAAGGTACGACCGCCAGCGTTCCTCCCCAGGGTGGTCGCAAGCACCCACACCAGGAATTCATCCAGATCGACACGACCAATGTCCTGTTCATCTGCGGTGGTGCCTTCGCCGGGCTCGAGAAGCTCATCGAGGGCCGCGTCGGAAGCAAGGGCGTCGGGTTCGGCGCGGACGTTCGCAAGATGGAGGACAAGGACCTCGGGACGATCCTTAAGCACGTGCTACCGGAGGACCTGCTGAAGTTCGGGCTGATCCCCGAGTTCGTCGGCCGGCTCCCCGTCATCACACACGTCCACAACCTCGACGAGAATGCTCTGGTCAAGATACTCACCGAACCCAAGAATGCGCTCATCAGGCAGTATCAGCGTTTCTTCGACTTCGACGGAGTCGAGCTCGAGTTCGCAGATGACGCTTTGGTCGCGGTGTCCGAGCAGTCGACGCTGCGGGGGACCGGTGCGCGCGGGTTGCGCGCCATCCTCGAAGAGGTCCTTCTCAACGTGATGTACGACCTACCGAGTCGACAGGATGTCGGCAAGTGCGTCATCACTCGAGAGGTCGTGCTCGAGAAGGTAAACCCAACACTCGTACCGCGCTCCAAGGTGCGCAGAGAGCAGGCGGCGCGCGAGCGCTCGGCCTAGCGCCGATGGGTCTTCCGCGTCACTCACAGGGCGCGGCTTCAGGGAGATTCGAGTGTTCATTCCACAGGTTGTCGCTGGGTGGACTGTGGACTGCTTCGGGTGAGGGATCGATGGTCGGCTGCGCGGTGGAGGTGCCGTGAAAACTAGAGTCGTCATCCTGGCAGTCGTGGGGGTGCTCGGAGTCGCGGCCGTCGCCGTCGCCGGTGTTCTTGGTTACCAGATGTTCTTCGGGTCGTCCCAGGATGATGCGGTGGCTCTCGTTCCGGCCGACGCTGCCATCTACGGCAATATCTTCCTGGATCCCTCAATGAATCAGAAGCGGGCGATCGAGGACCTGCTCGAGAAGTTTCCGGAGGCACCCAACGCCGATGAGGCGCGCAACAAGCTCGTCGATCTTCTCGACGAGGGTCTCGCCGAGATCGACATGAACTTCGATGACGACATCGACCCCTGGTTGGGAAACCAGGTCGCGGGCTGGGCCCAGATTCCCGAGGATCTCGGAGGAGGAGCGGGAGCTGAGACACCGCTCGAGGGGACAGAAACACCGCCCGCCGCCTTCCTGATCGCGTCCGACGATGACGAGGCGGCGATTCAATTCGTCGAGGAGGCCTCCGCCAACAGTGACGACGAGCTCAGGGATGAGCGTTACGAGGGCGCCGACTACGTCCTCAACGAGGAGGAGAGTTCGGCGGCGGGAGTGGTCGACGGGTTCCTGGTCATCGGAACCGAGGCTGGTTTCAAGGCGGTCGTCGACGTGTCGGGCGGGGACGACAACCTGTCGGACAGCGAGACCTTCACGGATGCGACGGACGACCTCACCGAGGACCGTCTCGCCACCTTCTACTTCGACGGAGGCGCTTTCGCCGAGGCGCTAGAAGAAGGCGGTGCACCCCCGGGTGCATTGGAGTTCGGGAGCTTCGGAATGCTCGGTGGTTCGCTCTCTCCGACCGCGGGAGCGCTGTTCGTCCAGAGCGACAAGGTTGTATTCGAGTCGACGACCATGCCCGGCGCCGAGGACGGTGAAGAGCTCCCCGAGATCTCCGATGGACTTCTTCCCGACGTTCCAGGTGACTCCTGGGGAGCCTTCGGCATCCCCGACCTCGGCACGACGCTCGAGGAGCTCTACGACGCCCTGCTCGAAGCCTCTCCGCAGGGGGGGACGGGGAGCCCCTTTGACTTGGACGCTCAGATCGAGGAACAGACCGGCCTGAACCTGCGCGAAGACCTGCTGTCGTGGATGGGTGACGCCGGGCTTTTCGTTTCCGGCACCGACCCCCTGGCGGTCGGCGGAGGTCTCGTCATCGAATCAACCGATCCCGCGACCTCGAGCGCCACGGTCGACCGGCTGGCCGGGCTGCTCCTACAGCAGGGCATCCCAACCGAGCCCCTGAGCGCCGGCGGCGCGGAGGGCTTCACGGTCGAGATACCGGAGCCCGGCGTGACGGAGAGAGTGGTTGTTCTTGCAGGCGACAGAGTCGTGATCGCCTACGGAGAGGACGCGGCCGTGGATGCCCTGGAGAGCTCGGACCCGTTGTCCGAGTCGGAGGCGTTCCAGACCGCCACCGAAGGACTGGGAGATGACTTCACGGCGGCGGGATACTTTGACGTGGACGCAATGCAGGAGCTGGCCGAAGCCGCGGGAGCCGGCCAGTTCCCCGAGTACGAAGAGGACGTCAAGCCGTGGTTGGACCCGTTCACCTACGTGACGTTCGGGTCGCGTGAGGACGGGGGCCGGCTGGTACAACGGTTGGTGATCGGTATCGACTGAGTAAGGGTGAGAAACCGGAACATGAAAGAGATCGAGCAGAGGTGGAGGACCTTTTGGGAGGAGCAGGGGACATACAGGTACGACCCTTCGCGCGGTCGTGACGAGACCTTCGTCGTAGACACTCCTCCTCTCACGGTAAGTGGGTCGCTTCACATCGGTCACGTCTTCTCCTTTACCCATACCGACCTCATTACCCGCTACAAGCGCATGCGCGGATTCAACATCTTCTATCCCATGGGCTGGGACGACAACGGCCTGCCGACCGAACGGCGCGTCCAGAACGTCTACAACGTTCGCTGTGATCCCTCGCTGTCGTACGACCCCGGCCTGAAGCTCGAGTTCGGACGCGAGGGCGAGACCATCGCCGTGTCGCGCCGCAACTTCATCGAGCTGTGCGATGGGGTCGTCAAGGAGGACGAAACCAAGTTCAAAGAGGCATGGCAGCAGCTCGGACTCTCGGTCGACTGGAACCACACCTACGCCACGATCGACGAGCACTGTCGCTACGTCAGCCAGTACTCCTTCCTAGGGGTGCTCGAGAAGGGCGAGGCCGAGCTGCGCGAGGCTCCGACCATGTGGGACATCGACTTCCAGAGCGCGGTGGCCCAGGCTGAGGTCGAGGACCGTGAGCGTGACGGCGAGTTCCACAACATTCGATTCGATCTCGAGGGGAGCGGCGAGGTCGTCGTCGCAACGACCCGGCCCGAGTTGTTGCCGGCCTGCATCGCAGTCGCGGCGCATCCCGAGGACGAGCGCTACCGCGCTCTGATCGGGACCACGGCCATCACTCCGCTGTTCAAAGCGCCCGTCCCGATCGTCGCAGACGAGAACGCCGACCCCACGAAGGGCACCGGCGTATTGATGATCTGCACCTTCGGCGATACAGCCGACGTCGAGAAGTGGCGCGAACTAGGCGTCCCGGCGCGGGAGGTAATCGGGCGCGACGGCCGCATCAAGAGCGCGCCCTGGGGCGAGGACCACTGGGAGTCGACCGACTCCGACTCGGCGCGCACGGCCCACGACAAGCTCGCCGGACTGTTCGTCAACCAGGCGCGGCGCGAGATCGTCGGGCTGCTGAGCGATGCGGGCGCCATCGTCGGCGAGCCGGAGAAGACCCGCCGCATGGTCAAGTTCTTCGAAAAGGGGGATAGACCCCTCGAGTTCGTCGTATCCCGGCAGTGGTTCATCAACGTGATGGACAAGAAGGACCAGCTTATCGAGCAGGGTCGCAAGATCGAGTGGCGGCCGGATATGTTCCGTAAGCGCTACGAGGACTGGGTCGCGGGACTCAACCAGGATTGGTCGGTCGCTCGTCAGCGTTTCTTCGGCGTCCCGATTCCTGCGTGGTATGGGATCGACGCCGACGGTGCCGTCGACTACTCGAACATCATTCTCCCGCGCAAGGAGGACCTCCCGGTCGACCCCTCGGCCGAGACGCCTCACGGCTTCACCGAGGACCAACGCGGGGCACCCGGTGGGTTCGTCGGCGACCCGGACGTGTTCGACACGTGGGCGACGTCGTCGCTCACGCCGGTCATCACCAGTGGCTGGCCGGACGACACCGAGCGTCACCGCAATCTCTACCCCACGGACCTTCGGCCCCAGGCTCACGACATCATCAGGACGTGGGCGTTCACGACGATCACGCGCGCGTACCTCGAAGACGGCTCGATCCCCTGGCGCAACGCCGCGATCTCCGGTTGGATCCTGGACCCGGACAGAAAGAAGATGTCGAAGTCCAAGGGCAATGTGGTCGTGCCCACCCAACCTCTCGAAGAGTTTGGGGCCGATGCTGTCCGCTACTGGTCCGCCTCGGCACGTCTGGGAGTCGACACGGCTTTCGACCCCAAGGTCTTCAAGGAAGGCAAACGTCTGGTCACCAAGATGCGAAACGCCGCGAGACTCGTACAGAGCTTCGAAGGCAGTGGCGGTGAACCCACTCAGCCTCTCGACCGCGCCCTGATCGCCCGGCTCGGCGTCCTCGTCGAGAACGTCACCGAGAGCTGGGAGAACTGGGATCACGCCGGAGCTCTGGCCGCGACCGAATCCTGGTTCTGGGGCGATTTCTGCGACAACTATCTCGAGCTGTCGAAAGCACGTTCGTACGCCGGCGATCCATCGGCGATCGGAACCCTGCGCACCGCTCTCGACGTCGTCGTCCGTCTCTTTGCCCCGATCCTTCCGTACATCACCGAGGAGATCTACAACGCCGGCCGAGACGAGCCCATTTCGGTGCACCGGGCCCCCTGGCCCTCGGCCGCGGAGCTTCCAGCGGCCGAAGACGAAGGGGCGTTCGATGCGGGGGTGGCCGTGTTGACACAGATCCGCAAAGCGAAGTCCGAGGCCAAGGTCTCCCTGCGGGTGCCGGTCGAGCGGGCGGTCGTGCGGGGCCCCAAGGAGCAGCTGGACCTGTTTGCCCTCGTGCAGGAAGAAGTGGCTTCGACCGTGAACGTTCAGCGGTTCGAGTTCGTCAGCGACGACGAGGCCGACGGACTTGCGGTCACCGTCGAGCTCGGACAACCCGAACCCAATCCCAAACGATGACTTCCTTCGACGACGCGCAGGCTTACCTCGACGCGCTCGGAATCGACGTCATGAAGAAGATGCGCCCGAACACCGAGCGCATCGAGGCGTTGTGCGAGGCACTGGATCACCCCGAGCGTTCGGCTCCCGCGATGCACATCACCGGCACCAACGGAAAAACTTCGACGGCCGCGATCGCAACGTCGTTGCTGGCGGCAACCGGTCTGAGCGTGGGAACCTACACGTCGCCTCACCTGCAGTCGGTGCGCGAGCGCATCGCTTTGAACGGACAGTCCGTCGGCGAGAACGAATTCGGTGAAGTGTTCGAACACATCCTGCCGTTCATCGAGCTCGTCGAGCAGCGGCTCGACGATCGATTGACGTACTTCGAGGTGCTTACGGCGATGTTCTTCCTTTGGGCCGCGGAGAGGCCGGTGGAAGCGATGGTCGTCGAGGTTGGGCTCGGGGGTCGGTGGGACGCGACGAACGTCGTGGATGCGTCGGTCGCCGTCATCACGAATGTCGGGCTCGATCACACGGGCCTCCTCGGCATGGATCGCGAGACCATCGCTCGGGAGAAGGCGGGGATCATCAAGCCCGAGGCCCAGGTCGTTACGGCAGAGCGCACGCCGTCCGTGCTCCAGGCCATCTCCGAGGAAGCGGATAAGCAGCGAGCCACTCTGGTGGGCCTCGAGAGGGATTTCTCGGTGGCCGATAACAGGATCGCGGTAGGGGGTCGTTATCTCTCCATTTCGACATCTGTGGAGAAGTACGAAGGATTGTTTCTACCGCTCCACGGAAGTCACCAAGGAGTAAACGCGGTCGTCGCCCTCGAGGCTGGATTGCGGTTTCTCAGCAAGCCACTCGACCACGAGGTCGTGTCCCAGGGGTTCGCCGAAGCGAAGGCTCCCGGGCGACTCGAGACGGTTCGCCTTCACGGCGACGAGGCCGTTCCCGTCGTCGTCGACGTCGCGCACAACCCGGACGGAATGTCGGCACTCGTTACGAGTTTGCTCGAGGCGTTCGCGTTCGAGCGAGCGGTTTTCGTCATCGGCATCCTCGCCGACAAGGACTACAGGGGAATGTTGACCGAGCTAACGCGCATCCCCTGCTCGCTGATTGCGACGAAGCCGGGCAACGTGCGCTCGGTCGACGTGGACGAATTGGCGGGGGTTGCGAACGAACTCGGGCTCGAGTGTGTGGCGGAGCCCGACGTCGCAACGGCTACAGACATGGCGCTCGACGAAGCCCGAACGGCGGACCTGGTGTGCATCACTGGGTCCCATTATGCAGTGGGAGAGGCCCGCGCGATCCTCGTCGGCGACTGACTGCTCGACAGACTCGGTCGCTTTTCGTCGGAGGCGGTCGATTGAACGTCACGCGGCGTCTTGTTCCGGTGCTGGTGAGGGGCTGCTACCGTTTCAGCCACATTCATTCGGGAGGTAGGCGTGTCCGAGAATCAACAGACCTTCGTGATGGTCAAGCCCGATGGCGTCCGCCGTGGCCTCATCGGAGAGGTCATTCGTCGCATCGAGGCCAAGGGCTACACGGTTCGCGAGATGAAGCTGTTTGTCATCGACAAAGAGCTCGCCGAGGAGCACTACGGCGAACATCGCGAGAGGCCCTTCTTCACCGAACTGGTGACGTTCATCACGTCCGGCCCCGTCGTTGCCATGGTGGTCGAGGGCACCGACGCGGTCGTCGGTGCTCGTCAGATCATGGGCGCGACGAACCCACTCGAGGCCACGACCGGATCGATTAGAGGCGACTTCGCCACCGCCATCGGCGAGAACATCGTTCACGGCTCGGATTCCCCCGAATCTGCAGATCGCGAAATCAAACTCTTTTTCGGCTAGTCTGCAGAGCGGACTTGACGTGACCGGGACGACGAGAACGGTGTAACAGGTCACGACCGAAGCATCTAAGAGACTTCCAGGAGTAGAAGATGGACAACTTGTTCCAGGTAATCGGCCGCGACATGGCGGTCGATTTGGGCACGGCCAACACCCTGGTGTACGTGCGCGGACGCGGGATCGTGTTGAACGAGCCCTCGGTAGTGGCGATCAACACGAAGACCGGGGCGATTCTGGCGGTCGGTTCCGAGGCCAAGCAGATGATCGGCCGGACGCCGGCCCACATCGTCGCGATCAGGCCCTTGAAGGACGGTGTCATCGCCGATTTCGACGTCACCGAGAAGATGCTCCGTTACTTCATCCAGAAGGTTCACCGGCGCAGCTTCCTGGCGAAACCTCGCTGCGTGGTCTGTGTGCCGTCGGGGATCACCGGAGTCGAGCAGCGCGCGGTCGAAGAGGCAACGATCTCCGCAGGTGCGCGCAGCGCGTTCATCATCGAAGAGCCGATGGCCGCCGCGATCGGCGCGGGCCTTCCGGTGCACGAACCAACCGGAAACATGATCGTCGACATCGGTGGAGGAACGACCGAGGTTGCGGTTGTCTCGCTTGGAGGAATCGTCACCAGTCAGTCGATTCGTATCGGCGGAGACGAGCTCGACGAGTCGATCATCAACTACGTCAAGAAGGAGTACTCGCTGATGCTTGGCGAGCGCACCTCCGAAGAGATCAAGATGGCGATCGCGTCGGCGTTCCCGATGCCCGACGAGACGAATGCGGAGATACGCGGTCGCGACCTCGTCACCGGGTTGCCGAAGACCATCGTCATCTCGGCGGAAGAGATCAGGCGCGCGATCGAAGAGCCGGTCAACCAGATCGTCGACGCGGTGAAGAACACGCTCGACAAGTGCCCCCCTGAGCTCGCGGCGGACATCATGGACAAGGGCATCGTGCTCGCGGGTGGAGGGTCGCTGCTCAAGGGTCTGGACGAGCGGCTCAAGCACGAGACCGGAATGCCCATTCACATTGCCGAAGACCCCCTTTTCGCGGTAGCCGTTGGCTCCGGGAAGTGCCTCGAGGAGTTCGAATCCCTAAAGCGCGTGCTGATCTCCTCGACCCGCCACTAGCCGCCTGAAGGTCGCGAAAAAGAGGCGTTTGCCAAGTATTCTCCCTGCTCAGAGAGGTCCTCGGCCCTTAACTCGGGTTTGAGGGCTACCATGTGGAAACGCAGGGCGGTCCCCAGTCGTGGGGCTCTGACAGCTCGCCCGGACCGCTCCCAAGTTTCTTGCGCTATCGCAAAGAGGTCTTGACAACCTATGTACCGGAAAGCCGGCCGGGGCCGGGTGTTGCTGCTTGTGTTCCTGGCCCTGTCCATCATCGTCATCACCATTGACTACCGCGCTGGTTCCGGAGGCATTCTGAAGACGGCCAGAGAGTGGTCCGTGGCCGTCGTCGCTCCGATCCAGCGTGGTTTCACAACCGTCGTCCGCCCGGTGGGCGACTTCTTCGCGTCCATAGGCGAGCTCGGGGACCTCCGCGACGAGAACCAGCGACTCAAGGATCGAAACGAGCAACTCGCGTCCGAGAACAGCCAGGCCGATGAGACTCTCGATGAGAACCAGCGGTTGGCGGAACTCTTGGACCTCCAGGAAGCCTGGCCGGCCATGGACAACGTTCCGGCGCGCGTCTATGCGAAGGACGCGGGCAACTATGGAGAGGGTGTCTACATAGACAAGGGCAGGGCTGATGGAATTCGGCCCAACATGCCTGTGCTCGCGCCCGAAGGTCTGGTTGGAAAGACCCTCAGCGTGACCGCTCACGAGTCACTAGTTCTACTGATCGTCGACACGAACTTCGGTGCCAACGCGCGCGTCAAAGAAGAGCGCGACACCGGTCTGGTGCGAGGGCGGGGAAGCGCCGATCCGCTGACGATGATCCTGATCGGAAAGAACTCGGACGTCGAGGTCGGTGACGAGGTCACGACCTCGGGCCTCGATGAGATCTATCCTCCGGCGATTCCCGTCGGTGACGTCATCCGAGCCGAGGTTCGAGGAGGGCAGGCCTCGAAGAGCATCGACGTCGAACCCTTCGTCGACACGAGCAAGCTCGACTACGTGATAGTCCTCCTGCCCGACGGCAAGCATGTCGGCGGGCAGTCGGTGGCGGGTGAGGACTAAGTGGCAGTGAGCGCCAACCGCAGAATGAGCGGATTCTCTGAACTGGGGCTGGGACGGGCCGCCTCCTTCGCCGGGATGCTGCTGCTGGCGGTGGCGATCCAATCGACCCTGCTCGCACAGGCGACGGTCCTGGGGGTCATCCCTCAGCTCGTGCTCGTACTGGTAGTGAGCCTGGCCTTCCTCGACGGGGAGCGGGTCGGCATCGTGGTCGGGTTCTTCGGCGGTCTGCTGATCGACGCGCTGCTGCCGGGGGCCGTCATGGGGCTTACGGCGCTCATCTTCACCCTCATCGGCTACGGGGTGGGGCTGCTCCGTTACATGGCCCCGCCCGACTCGGTCTGGACGCCCGTGCTAACGGTCGCGGGGGCCTCGGCGGTCGCCGAGCTGGGATACGCAACCCTGGCCATCATCATGGGTCAGCGCTGGGTGAGTCTCGAAGAGACGGTCAAGATTGCCGGGCTCGTCGTGCTCTACAACACCTTGCTAACGCCCTTCGTGTTTCCCCTCATCAAACGCGTGGCCGACAGGTTCCGCCCCGAGCGGGTGATCCGGCTGTGAGCAGGAAGCCAAGAAAGATCGGCACGCGTCCCCTCAAGGGCCGAGGGAAAAGGCGCTCGAACGCAAGTCCAAGCGCCGCGACCGCGTCGAGCAAGACGTTGGGAATCGACCGCTTGCGTCTTCGGCTGCTGGTGTTCGGCGTGCTGCTGGTGATGATCTTCGTAGCTCTGTTCTCCAGGCTCTGGTTTCTGCAGGTACTCGCCGGCGACCAGTACCAGGCGCTCGCGCGCGAGAACCGTGTGCGACGTGTTGAATCCGAACCACCCCGGGGACGCATCCTCGATCGCAACGGGATTGTGCTGGTCGACAACCGCCCCACGCAGAGCATCACGATCGACCGCCATCTGATCGACGACGAGGAGATCCCGAAGGTCCTCAGGCGCCTTTCCAAGGTGCTGGAGGTAAAGGCGAAGGAGCTCAGGAAGCGGGTGAACGACGGAACCGTTTCGCCCTACAAGCCCGTGCCGGTCGCCAACGACGTAACCGAGGCTGAGGCGACCCAGATCTTTTCCTATAAAGAGCGATTCCCCGGCGTCGACGTCGAGGAGCTGCAGATCAGGAAGTACTCCTACCGCGAGTTGCTGGCGCAGGTCCTCGGCTACGTGGGCGAGATCTCACAGGAGGAGCTCGAGGAATCCGAGCAATTCAGCAAGGGCTACAAGGCCGGCGACATCATCGGCAAGGCCGGGATCGAGCGAACCTACGATTCGTGGTTGCGCGGCAAGGCTCGTATCGAGGACATCGTGGTGAACGCCAACAGCCAGGTGGTGGGCAACAGGATCCGTCAATTCGAGAAGCCCGGGAACGACCTGGTCCTGTCTGCCGACATTCGTGTGCAGGAGATCGTGGAGCGGGCGCTAGCCGACGGGATCGAAGCGGCGCGCGGCGGCGGGTATCAGGCCCCCGACGGTGGTGTCGTGGTGCTCGATCCCAATACCGGAGACGTGATCGCGATGGCCAGCTCTCCGACCTACAATCCCTCGGTCCTGGCCGACGGCATCACGCAGAAGGAGTTCAACCGGCTGGGGGCCAGGACGCCCACACCCCAGGACGATGCGCTCACCAACCGGGCGATGGCCTCGGAACAGGCTCCCGGCTCCACCTTCAAGCCGGTGACGGCGGGCGCCGCGCTCGCCAACGGCGTTATCGGTGCCTACGACGGTCTCGACTGCCCGGGTAGCAGGACCTATCCCCCCGAAGGAGGGCCGGGGAGCGTGGTGTTCCCCAACTGGACCTCGGCCAGCCTCGGCTACGTCTCGATTCCGAAATCCCTGGAGATCTCCTGCAACACCTTCTATTACGAGCTCGGCTGGCAGATGGAGGCGCGCTGGGGCGAGGCCGTGGGGGTCGGAGGCGACGGGTCCGAGCGCTTCCAGAAATACGAGCGCAGGGCGGGCTTCGGAGAGCCGACGGGAGTCGACCTGCCGTTCGAGCAGGACGGAGTCGTTCCGGACATGGATTGGTGCAAGGCCAACTCAGACATCGGCTATTGCCCGGACGGCTGGCTGCCGGGTTACACGGTGAACATGTCCATCGGCCAGGGAGACCTCAAGGTCACACCGATTCAGATGGCCACGAGCTACGCCGCATTGCTCAATGGCGGCATCGTGTGGGAGCCGCGCATGGGCTTCGAGATCCGCAAGCCATTTCCACAGGACCAGGACGAGCTCGAGGCCACGCAGACACGAACGAAGACCGACGAGCGGGTCGATGACGGCACGACGGCGGCCACTAGGCCCGCGGTCACGGAGCAGGTCGATCTGAGCAAGTCGAAGCTGGTAAAGGAGATCAAGTCGCGCAAGAAGTCGACCCTGCCTCTGGACGAAACCCAGATCGGAGTCATTCGCGAGGGTCTCGAGCTGGTGGTCGGCGGGTCCTCGGGGACGGCCGCAGGCTCCTTCGCCGGTTTCCCGCTCGAGCAGTTCCCCATCGCCGGCAAGACCGGCACGGCCCAGCGCGGCGAGACCGGAGAGAACGATTCCTGGTTCCTCTCCTACGGTCCGGCGGACGATCCCGGCTACGTCATCGCGGTATACGTCGAGCAGGCCGGACACGGGGGGACGACCTCGGCCCCCATCGCGCGCCAGATTTGGGAGGGCATAGCCGCCCTCGAGGGCGTCAAGGGCGTGGACACGACCGACGTCTCTTTGGCTTCGGACGGGTCGGGTTAGATGGCGACCATCTTCGGAGAAGCGGTCGACCGGATCGGCGGGGAACCGATCTCCGCGCGCATGGCGCGCAAGGCCCCGATCCGCCATCTCGATCCGACGCTGTTGCTGATGACGCTGGCGCTGTCGGCCTACGGCGCGTTGATGATCTTCTCGTCGACGGCGTCGAAGCAAGAGGCGGCGGGTGGAGATCCCGCCATGTTCATGAAGCGTCAGATCGCTTACATCGTCGCCGGCGTCGTGGCCCTTCTCGTGGTGTCGTTCTTCGACTATCGCCACGTTAGAGCACTTGCACCGGTCATCTACGGGGTGACGGTCTTGGCGCTGATCCTGGTGCTTACTCCTCTTGGAGACGTGCAGAACAACGCCCGCAGCTGGTTCAACTTTGGTCTTTTTCAGATTCAGCCCTCTGAGTTCGCCAAACTGGCGCTGATCGTCGCGATGTCGGCCTGGATGGCGGAGCGCAAGGGCGATATGCGATGGCTCGACCTTGCTTTCTGTCTCGGAATGATGGGTGTCCTCAGCGCGCTTATTTTCGTCGAGCCCGACCTCGGCGGCACGATGGTCATCGTGGCGATCTTCTTCGTGATGCTCCTTGTCGGTGGCGCCAAGTTGCGCCACTTCATCGCTCTCGGATTGGTGGGGACGGTAGCGATCGTCGGCGCGCTTCAGATGGACGTCATCGAGGACTATCAGATCGAACGCATCACGGCTTTCCTCGACCCGGACCCCGACGTGCGATCGGAGGGCTACAACCTGACGCAGGCCAAGATCGCAATCGCTTCGGGTGGACTGAGAGGCAAGGGCGTGGGTTCCGAGAACACGCAGACCGATCTCGACTTCGTGCCCGAGCAGCACACAGACTTCATCTTCACGGCTGTAGGTGAACAACTCGGCTTCGTGGGAGGAGCCGCGCTTCTAGGCTTGTTTGCAATTCTGATTTGGCGTTCGTTGCGCATCGCCGCAATGGCGCGGGACACCTTCGGGACGCTCGTCGCTGCGGGGATCGCAGGGATGTGGGCGTGCCAGCTTTTTGTCAACGTAGGAATGACGATGGGCATCATGCCGATCACCGGTTTGCCCCTGCCCTTCGTCTCGTTTGGAGGATCGGGTTTGCTTATGAATTTCATGGCTGTGGGTTTGTTGCTGAACATTCACATGAGGCGGTTCCTGTAGTGGCAGAGAGAGCGCCTAGAGAGCGCGAAGCTGCGCCCGGCTTGGACTCCTACGATCCGGACCCCAAGCCAACCAAGGACGGATCCGCCGCTCGAGTGGACGGCGCAAAGAACGAAGACCGGTCTTCTCGCAAGCGCCGGTCGCGCGGGCGACGCAGGCCGAACCGGCGACGGTCGGCCAGGACTGCGCCCACCGTCGATCGCTTCATGCTTGTGCACGATGACCCTCAGGGCATCCAGATAGCCGTGCTCGAGGAGAGCAATGGGGGACGATCGTCGCAGGACGAGAATCAGAAGGGACGGCCCTCCCATCACATCGTCGAGCACTATGTTGCTCGCGAAGAGGACCGGTCGATCGTCGGCAACGTCTACCTCGGCCGTGTCCAGAATGTCTTGCCGGGAATGGAGGCGTCGTTCGTCGACATCAACGAGTCGCGCAACGGGGTTCTCTATGCGGGCGAAGTCGGTATCGCGGGCGATGAGGGCGACGAGGTGCCGAGAATCGAGACGGTTCTGAAGTCGGGACAGTCCATCATGGTGCAGGTCACGAAGGACCCGATGCGCGCTAAAGGCGCTCGCCTGACTGCGATGGTCTCCTTGGCGGGCCGTCACCTCGTATTGGTTCCGAAAGCGAAATCGATCGGCGTATCACGACGGTTGCCGGACTCAGAGCGCGTCCGCCTGCGCGACATCGCACACAAAATTCGTCCCAACGATCACGGACTGATCATTCGCACCGCCGCTGAGGGAGCGAATCTCGGCGACCTCGAGCGGGACCTGAAGCGAGTGCTCGAGATGTGGGAGGAGATCAGCGCCAAGGCAGCCAAGGCAAAGGCCCCCGCGCTGCTCAACGAAGAACCCGAACTCGAGCTGAGGGTCATTCGCGATCTCTTCAACCAAGAGGTGTCTCGCTGCGTCGTCGAGGGCCGTGACCTCGAACGCAAGCTGCGAGACTACATTCGCACCACGACCCCCAGCCTCGATCACCGGCTCGAGCTCTACGAAGGCGAGTTGCCGATCTTCGAGGAGTACCGGGTGGTCGAGCAGATCCGGAAGTCCCTCGACCGCAAGGTGTGGCTCCCATCGGGCGGTCACATCGTCATCGACCGTACCGAGGCTATGACCGTCATCGACGTCAACACCGGAAAGTTCGTCGGCAAGTCGAACCTCGAGGAGACGGTGTTCAAGACGAACAAAGAGACCGCGGTCGAGGTCGCTCGTCAGCTTCGGTTGAGAGACATCGGCGGGATCATCGTCATCGACTTCATCGACATGGAGGAGACGTCGAATCGCGACGAGGTGATTCGTGTCTTCCGTCGAGAACTCGATCGAGATCGCTCGCGCACTCAGGTCTTCGATATCTCCCCTCTGGGCCTGGTCCAGATGACGCGCAAGAGCGTGTCGACCGGCATCGTCGACGCGTTCAGCGACCCATGCCCAACCTGCGAGGGCCGGGGCATCCTCATCCACGACGTCGACTGAGGGTCAAGACCGAAAACCTTGCATCGACGGGGAGAGTGGGTGCCTGGGCACGTTGGGTGCGCCCGCTTCGGTCGAAGTCAAGGTAAAACCAGCATCGAAGGGGGAAAGCTGGTGCGTGCTCGGCAGACTGTCCTCGCCGGCCGCGCGCACGACCTTCTGGATGGCGGATCGCAACAGCTCGTAGGTGTCTTTGACCGCGCCGGCGCCGAGTACGGGAGAAGAGTCGATGAGAGCCAAGACCTTCTTTGGAAACAGGCCCCTGTCGACCGCCTTGGCGACCGTATCCCTGAACAGGGCCTGGTCGGCGTCGTGCAGGACGACGCGCGCCCGGAACAACGAGAACGTCGTCGCCCCGATGCCGGGGTGATCGAAGTCGAAGCCGAGCGCGGCCTTCCAGTCGAGATCGACGCGGCTGCGCCTGGCCGACTCGCGGTCCGAAGTGTCGTCCTTGGTGGCCAGCAGCAGGGCCCGCATCATCACCGACGGCGGGATCGACGGCCGCCGCGGGCAGGCGCGTACATCTGGGCGAAGTCGTCATCGGTGATGAGCTCATGGCCGCAGCGCGCGAGCTTCTCGTAGAACGAACCCTTGGTGACGAGGTGTCCGCACATGTTTCCGGCTTCAAGGAGGCTGCCTTGAGGATCAACGCGTCCGAGCATCGTGTCCTCCGGGAGTGGAAGTCTCGTTGTTGTCATTCTCCCGGTCCGCGCGATCGATCGCGAGCCTTTCCGGCAAGTGATCGACCGATTTTCTGCTCACTCACCGAGGCTCGGCCTAGCCGTGCTGGGTATCGCCGGCCAGTAAACGAAGGGCGTGAGGGAGGACCTCGACGACTGCGTCGAGGCTCTCTTTCACGCCTTTGGGGCTCCCCGGCAGGTTGAGGATGAGGCAGGATCCGGCCGCCCCCGCAACCCCGCGCGACAGCGCCGCCATCGGCGTGTGCTCGAGGCCGGCCGCTCGCATCAGCTCGGACAACCCCGGCGCCGGTCGTTCGATTACCTCGGTCGTTGCCTCGGGCGTGACGTCACGGGGGCCGAACCCGGTGCCGCCCGTCGTGACGATGAGTCTCGTCCCGGCGCCTATCTGAGCGCGCAGCGCGGCGACGATCGCGGGTTGTTCGTCGGGGACGACCACCCGATCGACGATCGAGTAGTCGGACTCGGTCAATTGCCGTTCGACGAGATCGCCGGATTCGTCCTTGCGAGTACCGTGCGCCACCCCGTCGCTAACTGTGATGACTGCAGCGCGGAGCTCCAAGTTCTAGCGGCTCGACTCTTCGGCGCGGTCCTCTTCGAGGTCGATGACGTCGACCGGCTGGGTCTCCCAACCCGCAGTCTGGGTCTCGTCCTCGTCGTCATCGAGTCCGTCCTCGATTGCCGGCTCGTCGTCCACCAGTTCGACCGGTGCCGCGAAATCCGGGCCGGTGGGTGCCGTCTTCGTCGCGGATTCGACGGATGCGTCGGGCTCGAAGGATGCGACGGCCTCCTCGTCGGAGGACTCGTCTGACTCCTCGCCGACCTCGAAGCGCTGGAGCCGCAGCGTGATCTCGAGCAGCTGCATCCGAAGGGCCCTGATCCGCTCGCGGGCTTCGACCTCTTCACTTTGGAGGGTCACGATGCGCCGCTGGGCGTCCTCGATTATCGCCCTCGCCTGCTCCTCGGCCCCCTGGCGCATGCGCTTGACCTCGTCGGTGATGTCTTCGTTGGACCGCCGGACGTACTCGTCGGCCTCGCGCCGCTTGTCGGCGATCTCGGCGTCGACCTGCGCTCGGAGCGCGGTCACCTCCTCCTGCGCCTTGGTCGTCATCTCGTCGGCCGAGTTGCGAGCGTGCTGAAGCAGCTCACCCATCTCCTCGCCGAGGTCGACGTAGGCGCTACCCGACGCCTCGGTCAGTGCGCGTACGTGATCGGCGGTGTCGGCCAGAAAGGCTTCGACCTCCTGCTTGTCGTAACCACGAATGGCGACCGTGAACGATGCGGTTTCGATGTCTTCCGGAGTCAGTTCCGGCTGCATATGGCGTCCTTCCTCGTGAGTGCCACGTGCTCATACCCCATCATGCGCTTTTCTAGGACGAAGTCTCCGGTTCTTAGTTAACGATGTCAACGAATGCGAGGGACGATATAGCGGTTCGACCATCGGCGACGCCCAGCATCGTTTTTCGTCGAACGTGCCGCGATGAGCCGGAGCGGCCCTCGCAGACCGGCCATGGCACCAACCTCCCCCTTTCGATGCCGGTCTTCGCTTGACTTCGACCGCAGCACCCCATTGTGTCAAGTCGTATCTTTCTCGCAGGATATTGCAGGGTGGACGGTCACGGTGACCGGATGCGACGAGGAACGGAGACCCTCAATGCCAGACCTGCTGTCACGCTCGAGTCTCAGCACTGCCGGAGTCCTGTTGCTGTCGATCCTGGCGATCGAGTTCGGCGGCTACTACATGCTCAAGATCGTCAGAGGCAGAGCCCCGGTCACGGAGTTTCAACACGACTTCGCGCGCGCCGGCCATGCGCACGCCGGCGTACTGGTGACGCTCGCTCTCGTCTGCCAGTTGTTCGTCGACGCCGCCAACATGAGCGGAATCTCGGAGCAGATCGCTCGCAACGGGGTTCCCTTCGCGGCGATCCTGATGTCGGCCGGCTTCTTCTTCTCGTCGATGGGCAAGGGCGCCACGAAACCGAACGGCTTCATCGCGCTGATCTATGCCGGAACTGCTTCGCTGGCGCTTGGAGTCGCGTTCCTGGGTTACGGACTGATCACCGCGTAACGCTCGCAAGGGAATCGCACAGTTCCTCCAGGCTCTTGACGTTGTGGCCCGAGAGGAAGCGGTCGACGTGGGGGAGCGCCGCCGCCATTCCCCGCGCCAGAGGCTCGTAGTCGGTCGTTCCCTTGAGCGGGTTGACCCACACCAACTCGTGGGCGATGCGATGGATGCGCGACATCTGGCTCGCTAGTAGTAACGGGTCGCCACGCTCCAGGCCGTCCGAGCAGAGCACCACGACCGCTCCCTTGAGAGCCGCCGCCTGCGAGTAGAGATCGGTCAGGGTCTTGAGGGATTCGCCTATGCGGGTACCGCCCTCCCAGTCGCGCACCCGTCGAGCGACGTCGGCCAGCGCCCGGTCGGGGTCGGTCGTTCGCAGTGAGCGTGTCACGCGCGTGAGACGCGTTCCAAAGCAGAAGACCTCGACCTTCTCCCCCGAGGACATCGCGGCGTAGCCGAACTGCATCAAGGCGCGTGCGTAGGGGGCCATCGATCCCGAAACGTCCAACACCAGGACCAGAGGGCGAGCCACGTCGCGGCGGGACAGCCACGCGCGCTGCAACGGTTCGCCCTGCGTCCTCAGCGACGAGCGCAGCGTTCGCCTGAGATCGAAGTGGGATCCCCTGGACGTTCGGTGAAGCCGCCTCGAGCGACGGACGGGGAGCGAAACGGCGAGCTGCCGGATGAGCCGATCCGCCCGTCTGCGCTCGTCGTCGGTGAGCTGCTCGAACGACTTTGCCTTCAGCACCTCGGCCCCCGAGGCAATCAGCCGCATGATCTCTATCTGCTCGTCTGCCGCGCCTTCGGCATCCGCCCGGTCGTCGCCCAGCAGCGCGTCGTCCACCTGTAACTCGACTTCCCTCGGGCGAGTCGGGGGGACCCCGGAGAACATGCTGGACAGGTGCTCTCGCAGCTTGGACCTGAAGTAATCCTCGAATACCTGGTCGTAGACGACGACGTGGTCGGGGTGGGCAACGAGGCTCGCCCGGCCCGCCCAGTAGAGCGTGTTGCGGTCGAGCGGAGCCAGAGCTGCGGCGCTCCGGCAGAAGGTCAGAATGCGATTCGTGCCGACCGGAAGTCCACGGCTGCGCAGTTCTCGTCCGAACCCGACGAGTAACGGAGCGGCAGAGTCATCGGAGACATCAGGCGCTGTCGTCGCCGAGCACCTCCTGCAGATGCGCGGTTACGACCTGCTGATCCTCGTGGTCCTTCACGACCGCGCCCAGCGTCTCCAGAGCCGTCTCGCTTTCGAGCTTGTCGGCTCCGAGAAAGCTGAGAGCGTTCGCCCAGTCGATGGTCTCGGCGACTCCCGGACGCTTTGCAACCTCGAGCGTTCGCAGCCGCTCGACCGCCGTGGCGACCTCGCGCGCCAGCGATTCGCGCACTCCCGGAGCGCGCGTACGAATGATGGCGACCTCCCGCTCGAGACTCGGGTGATCGATCCAGTGGTACAGACACCTCCGCTTCAGGGCGTCATGAAGCTCGCGGGTCCGGTTCGAAGTAATCACGACGGCCGGAGGTTTGGTCGCAGCGATGCGGCCGATTTCGGGAATCGTGACCGCGAAATCGCTCAACACCTCCAGCAAGAATGCCTCGAACTCGTCGTCGGCGCGGTCGAGCTCGTCGATCAGCAGAACTGCACCGGGACCCGTTCGAATCGCATCGAGGAGGGGACGCTCGACCAGAAACGCGCCGCCGAAGAGGTCGTCGATCGGCTTGCCCTCGGCCTGTGCCGCGCGGATCGCCACCAGCTGGCGCGAGTAGTCCCAGTCATAGAGGGCCTGGTTCGAGTCGATGCCCTCGTAGCACTGCAGCCGGATGAGCTTGCGGCCCGTCATCTCCGCCAGCACCTTCGCAACCTCGGTCTTACCGACGCCGGCCTCGCCCTCCAGTAGCAGAGGCCGGTCGAGCGAGACGGCCAGATAGATGGCGACCGCCAAGCCGCGATCGGGAAGGTAGGAGTGCGCGCGCAGACTGCTCTCGAGCTCTTCTACGGACGCGAAGGGAGGGGCGCTCACGCTTGCAGGCTAAATCGTCTAGCCGCAAACCGGTGCGCACCCCTCCCCGGGGCCGGGTTCACTACCGCCCCATGGCCTCCTGCAGCGCCCTGCGCGTCAGCACCCTTGCTAGGTCACGCCGGTAGTCGGCACTTCCAAAGGGATCACTTGGTGGCGATGTGTTCTGCGCGGCCTCCTGTGCTGCCGTCGCGGCGTCGCTGCCGGACGTAAGGGCCTGTTCCACCCCGGACGCCCGCAACGGGACCTCGCCCATGTTCGTGAGCGCGACGGACGCGCCCCCGTTGCTCTGGACGGCGGCCACGCCGACGATCGCCCAGTCCTGAGCACGGTGGTGGAACTTCTGATACGACCAGCCACCGGTGAGTTTCGGGACCCGGATCTCGGTCAGGAGCTCGGTTGGACCGAGGGCCGTCTCGAACAAGCCGGTGAAGAACTCGTTCGCGCCCACGGTGCGCTCACCCGATGACGAGCGCAACACCATCTGCGCGTCGAGTGCAAGCATCACCGTGGGGAGGTCCGACGCAGGATCTCCGTGAGCCAGCGACCCTCCGATGGTTCCGAAGTGACGCACCTGGAGATCGCCGATTTCTCCTGCCGTGTGGGCGACTATGGCGCAGTGCTGCTCGAGCACGTCGGATCCCTCGACATCCTCGTGACGTGTGAGAGCACCAATGGCGAGGGCATCTCCGTCATCGCGGACGTAGCTCATGTCGTTCAGACGACCGATGTCGATCAGCATCGAGGGAGTTGCAAGCCTCAACTTCATCAGGGGCAGCAGCGAGTGCCCGCCCGCCAGGAGCTTGGCCTCGTCGCCGTGTTGCTCGAGAAGCTGAAGCGCGTGGTCGCCGGACTCGGCGACGTCGTAGTCGAACTCCGCCGGAATCATGTTCCACCTCCCGGTGCGTCGGCGGATCCAGTTCCGCTGCCCGCTCCCGTAGTTTCGGCTCCGCGGGCATCGACGGTCGAGCCTCCCGCGTTCTTGATCGCCGCCCACACTCGTTCGGGCGACACCGGCATGTCGATGTGATCGATGCCCAGAGGCGCCAGTGCATCGATGGTGGCGTTGACGACCGCGGGCGGAGAGGCGATGGTTCCGGCCTCGCCGATTCCCTTTACGCCGAGCGGGTTGGTGGTCGACGGCGTTTCGGTTCTGTCGATCTCGAAGGTCGGAAGCTCGGCGGCGGAGGGCACGCGGTAGTTCGACATCGACGATGTCATCAGCACACCGTTCTCGTCGTAGACGGCCTCCTCGTACATCGCTTCGGCGATGCCCTGGGCGATACCGCCGTGTACCTGACCCTCGATGATGGTCGGATTGATCGCCTTACCGCAGTCGTCGACCGCTACGTACTTGACGATGTTCGTCATTCCCGTCTCGGTGTCGACCTCGACTGCGCAGAGATGGGCTCCCGACGGGAACGTGAAGTTCGGCGGGTCGAAGACGTGTGTTTCCTCGAGACCGGGTTCCGTTCCCTCCGGCAGGTTGTGAGCCGTCCAAGCCGAGAACGCGATCTCGGGGATGGTCTTTGATTTGTCCGGGGCTCCCTTGACCGAGAAGGTCCCACCCGAGTACTCGAGGTCCTCCTCGGACACCTCGAGCTCGTGCGCGGCGATCGTCCTGGCCTTCGTAACGACCTTCTCGGCCGCGTAGTGCAGGGCGACACCTCCTACCGACAGGCTGCGGCTCCCGTAGCTGTCCATGCCGAGCGGGCTGATCGCCGTGTCGCCGTGCAGGACCTCGATATCCTCGAAGTCGACGCCGAGCTCGTCTGCGACGATTTGCGACCACGCGGTCACATGGCCCTGACCGTGAGGCGACGTTCCCGTTATGACGGTTACCTTTCCCGTCGGGTGACATCGGATCGTTGCAGCCTCCCAGCCCCCGGCCACGTAGCGCAGTGATGCCAGCACCTGGCTTGGAGCGAGGCCGCACATCTCGATGTAGGTCGACACTCCGATGCCGAGCTGTTTGGTATCACCCGCTTCTCTGCGACGTTGCTGCTCGGCGCGGAGATCGTCGTAGCCGAACATGTCCAACGCCTTGTCGAGACTCGCGTCGTAGTTGCCCGAGTCGAAGCTCAGGCCGGTGACTACCTCGCGCGCTTCGTCGAACGGTGCGAGGAAGTTGAGACGCCGGATCTCGACCGGGTCCTTGCCCACCCTGCGAGCAAGCGCATCCATGATTCGTTCGACCGCGTAGGTCGCCTCGGGCCGACCCGCGCCGCGGTAAGCGTCCGTGGGGGTCTTGTTCGTGAACACTCCCGTGCAGGTGAACGAATAAGCCTGCGCGTCGTAGACACCGTGATAGAGGAAGGCGCCCAGAATCGGGATGCCCGGCGTCACGAGTTGCAGGTATGCACCCATGTCCGCGAGAAGGTTGGCCCGGACCCCGGCGATCTTGCCGTTCTCGTCGGCCGCGACCTCCATGTCCTGAATGACGTCGCGCCCGTGGATGGTCGCGAGGTAGCCCTCTGAGCGAGTCTCGATCCACTTGAGTGGCACACCAAGTTTGCGTCCGAGCGCGAGACAGGTCGCCTCTTCCGCATAGACGTTCAACTTCGAGCCAAAGCCTCCACCGACGTCGGGTGCAACGACCCGCAGCTTCTGCTCCGGCAGACCCAGGGTGAGCGCAAGAGTCACCTTGAGGATGTGCGGAATCTGTGTCGCCGAATAGAGCGTGTACTCGCCTTGCGCGGGATTCGGCTGACATATGACGCCGCGCGGCTCGATCGCGTTCGGGATGAGTCTCGGGTGGTAGTAGCGTTCCTTGACCACGACGGCCGCATCGTTGAAGACCTGCTCGACCTCACCCACGTCCAGGTTCCACACGTACGACGAGTTGTTCTCGAATTCGTCGTGAACCTTCGTTGCGCCGTCGGCGAGAGCCGCCTCCATGTCGACGACAACGTCCAGCGGCTCGTAGTCGACGTCGACGGTCTCGGCGGCATCTAGGGCCTGGGGGCGCGTTTCCGCGACGACCACGGCCACGGCGTCTCCGGCAAAGCGTGCCTTGTCCTGAGCGATCGGCCAGTGCTTGGGGGTCTTGATGTCCTCCGTCACGGGCCATGCGCAGGGCAGGCCGTCGGCCCACTCGTCCGCGAGGTCGGCTCCGCTATAGACGGCTCTTACCCCGGGCATCGACGCCGCACGAGAGGTGTCGACAGAGTTGATGGTCGCGTGGGCGAACGGGCTCCGCACGAAGCTCACCCACAACATGCCGGGAATGGACATGTCGTCGATGAAACGAGCGGCTCCGGTGAGTAGTTCCGGATCCTCTTTGCGGAGGATGCCTCCACCGACGAACTTCTGCGCCTGATCGGCTACCTGTGCCATGCTCACCCCCTCTAAGTGCTCGCGGGCGAACGCATCTCACCCGCGGCCTGCTGAACTGATTTGACGATGTTCTGATAGCCGGTGCAGCGACACAGGTTGCCCTCGAGGCCCATGCGAATGTCCTCGTCGCTCATGGCGTCGTTGTTGGCGATGAGGTCGACACTGGCCATGATCATGCCGGGGGTGCAGTAGCCGCATTGAAGTCCGTGGCTCTCATGAAACGCCTTCTGGAGAGGATGCATCTCGCCGTTGCTTGCCAGTCCCTCGATGGTGGTGACCTCGGCCCCGTCGGCCTGAACCGCGAGCAGCGTGCACGACTTGGCAGACTTACCGTTCACCAGGATCGTGCATGCTCCGCACGTCGAGGTATCACAACCAACGTTGGTGCCGGTCAGTGCGAGCTGCTCGCGCAAGAAATAGACGAGAAGCTGCCTGGGCTCGACCATCGCGTCGTGCTTGACCCCGTTAACGGTCAGCGAGATTCGTCTCAAGGGCCACCTCCTTTCCGAGGTCCATCGAAAGAAGGCGCGACGACAAGGCCACCCGGGGATATTCCGAACCCAATGCCGTCGAGACTCAAATCCCACCCCCCGATTAGGACCGACTCCGGCGATAATGAACACATTCAACGTAGCACTACGCTGCGTCTTGGTCAGAAGGAATTTCGAGTGGGGGAACGGGAATGCAATGAATCTGAGTGAAACAGTAGAGGTCCTTGCCGCGGTCGCCGATCTCGAGCAGCGCGGCCGGCCCATGGCTCTTGCCACCATCGTCTCCGTCACGGGCTCTACCTACCGTCGGCCCGGAGCACGTCTACTGGTTCCGGACGAAGGCGACCCAATAGGCAATCTGTCGGGTGGCTGTCTCGAGGGCCAGGTCACCGAGATCGGTCGCGATGTGATGAAGTCGGGCGAAAGCCGCCTCGAGTTCTACGATCTCACGGCCGACGACGAGGTCGTCTGGGGGTGGGGTCTCGGGTGCAACGGCGCGATCGAGGTCTTCATCGAGCCCGCCGCCAACGCGGCTGCCACCGCCGCGGTCCTTCGTGAGGCTCTCGAGGAAGAGCGGACCCTCGCGATCGTGACCCTGCTGTCCTCCTCGGTTCCGGGCGTCGACCGGGGTGCACGCATCGTCGTCTATCCGAGTGGGGAGGTCAGCGGTTCACTCGGAAACGATGGCTTGACGAATAGCGCCGCAGATGAGGCGTCGCGCTCTCTCGCCGACGGGATCACGAGTGCCGTCGAGCTCGGTACGCCAAGAGGTCAGGCGAGGGTGTTCGTCGAGGTTCTGCGACCCCCGCTCCGTCTCGTCGTGTGCGGAGCCGGTCACGACGCCATTCCGCTTGTCCGGGCGGGCGCTCAGCTCGGCTGGCGAGTCGACGTGGTCGACGACAGGGCCTCGTTCCTCGACGCCGAACGTTTCCCGGGTGCTCGCTCGTTCATCGAGTGTGAGCCGGGCGAGGTAGCGGACCGGGCGAATGTCGATGAGCGCAGCTTCTTAGTGGTAATGAGCCACAACTATCTGCGGGACCGGGACTACCTGCGCTCGCTACTGCCGAGCGAGGCCGCGTACATCGGCATGCTCGGCCCCCATGCGCGCCTCGAGCGCCTGCTGGGTGACCTGGCCACAGATGGCTTTACTCCGACGAGCGAACAACTGGAGCGCACCTACGGACCGGCCGGCCTCGATCTCGGTGGAGAAGGTCCCGAGGAGATCGCCGCGTCGATCGTGGCCGAGATCCTCGCCGTGAGCGGTGGTCGGGGAGCGGGTTTCCTCCGCCGGCGGTCCGGACCCATCCACGAACGTCCACAGCCGACGACGGCCTAAGGAGAGTGACATGGAGATCACCAACAGCTTCGAGGTGCCCGCGCCGACCGAGAAGGTGTGGAGCTACATGCTCGACGTCACCAAGGTCGTCGTATGCATGCCGGGGGCTTCGCTGACCGAGACCATTGACGACACCCATTGGAAGGGCAAGTTGACGATGAAGCTGGGTCCGGTGTCACTCAATTTCGCGGGCAAGGTCGAGATGGCGGAGCGCGACGACGAAGCTCATCGCGTGGTGCTCAAGGCATCCGGGATGGAGCAGCGGGGCAAGGGGGCCGCTTCGGCGACCGTCACCTCGAAGCTCGAGTCGATGGACGAAGGTGGCACGCGCGTCGACGTGGTGCAGGACATCAAGGTCTCGGGTCAGGCGGCGCAGTTCAGCCGGGGAATGATGCAGGACGTCTCGGCCAAGCTGACCAAGCAATTCGCCGAATGCCTGAAGACCAACATCAGCGTGGAGGAGGCGGAAGCGGCCGCAATCGTGCCGGAGGCCGCAGATGCAAACCCCGACGCGGTTGAACCAAGAGCCCCGGTTCCGCAGCGAATGGAGGCCAAGCCGGTTTCGGGTCTCAGACTGGCGTTCGGTGCCCTCGGATCCGCCATCGCCCGTTTCTTCAAGCGACTGTTCGGTCGCAAGATCGAGTGATCGTTGGGGTCGTGCTCGCGGCAGGCACCTCGGAGCGCTTGGGCCGGCCGAAGCAACTGCTCGAACTCGAGGGGAAGCCGCTGTTGCAGCACGCGGTCGACCGCGCGGCCGCATACTTCGACGAGGTCGTGGTCGTCCTGGGACATGAGGCGGAGGCGATCGAGGCGGCGCTGCGGCTTCCGTCCAATGCACGCACGGTTCTGAACGAGAGGTTCGCGGAGGGACATCATGGCTCGGTGCGCGTCGGATTCGCGACCGCGTCGAGGGAGGGCGCCGACGTGGCGCTGCTGCTCGGCGATCAGCCATACCTCGGTGACGACCTCATCGCTCGTACCGTCGAGTGGTTTCGTGACTCCGCCGCCGATGTGGTGCGACCTCGGCACGGCGAGGCGCCCGGACACCCGGTGCTGGTGCGTGCGGACACGGCCGCCCTGCTAGCCTCCGGCGAGGACGAACAGCTCGGGCCGGCGTTGCGGGGACCGCAGGTCGAGTGGGTCGACGGGGGCCCCGAGGCACCGGCCGACGTCGACACCTGGGAGAACTACGAGGCCCTGGTCAATAAAGGGACCGCACGTGGCTAGGCCGAAGACCGTTGCTTTGGACATGATCGGTACCACGTTCTCGCTCGACCGGCTGGGTCGGGAGCTGGCCGAGCGCGGGGCGTCCGCCGAGGCGCTGCCGCTACTGTTCGCCCAGACGCTGCGCGACTACTTCGCTTCCTCTTACGCGGGGTCGTACGTCCCCCTGCGAGACGCACTCGGGTCATCGCTGCACCGGCTGTTCGCCTCGCGCGACCTGCCCATCGGTGATGATGAGGCGGATGCCGTGCTCGCGGCTCTAACCGAGCTCGATCCCACGCCCGGTGCGGCCGAAGCGCTGCGACTCCTCGACGAGGCGGGCGTAAAGGTGATCGCGTTGACCAACGGAGGAACCAGTCTCATGGAGGCATTGCTTGGCCGAGCGGGCTTGACCGATCTGGTCGAGCGCATCGTCTCGTGCGACGACCTCGGCATCAGCAAGCCGCACCCCGCGGTCTACGAGGCGGCGCGCGAGGTCTCCGACGGAGAGCTGTGGATGGTGGCGTCTCACGCATGGGACATCATGGGGGCCGCGCACGCGGGGTTGCGCACGGCGTGGATCTCGGCCTTCGAGACCGAGTACCCGTCCATCTTCCGGGCCCCCGACGTGGTGGCGCCCGATCTGGAGACCGCCGCTCGGGCCATCATCGACCACCCGGACTGAGTCGTCGGGGCCGGTGTCGGCCGATCAGCGGCGCAAGCGAATGCGACGAATCACCATAGAGAGGAGAGACATGAGTGCGCGCAACGGATTTCAGCCCGGCGTTCCCTGCTGGGTCGCCACCGTCCACCAGAGCCGGAGAAGGCGATGCACTTCTACGCCGAGCTCTTCGGCTGGGAGGCAGAGGACGTGATGCCGCCCGGCTCCCCGAGCCGGTACTTCATATGCAGGCTGCGCGGCCGCGATGTCGCGGCCGTCGGCTCGGCGCCGCCTGGGGGAACGACGCCGGTGGCCGTGTGGAACACCCACATCTGGGTCGAGAGCGCCGACGACACCGTCGCGCGGGCCATCGATGCCGGCGGGAGTGTGATCACGCGGCCGTTCGACCTCGCCGACGCCGCACGGATGGCGGTCCTCGCCGATCCGGCCGGAGCCGTGTTCTGCGTGTGGCAGCCGCTCGAACACCGGGGAGCGCAGCTGGTCAACGAACCGGGAGCGTGGTCCATGAGCGATGTCAACACATCCGACCTGGAGGGCTCCAAGACCTTCTACGGCGCGGTGTTCGGCTGGGGAACCGAGATATTCGATCTCGGCGACTTCGAATACACCATGTGGCTGGTTCCCGGCTACGAGGGGGGCGAACCCGAGCAACCCGTGCCCCGCGAGATGGTCGGCGGGATGATGCCGCTGAGCGGCGAGCAGCGTCCCGGGGACGGGCCCCACTGGGGCGTCGACTTCTGAGTCGACGATGTCGACACGGCCGCAGGCAAGGCCGTGGAGCTCGGCGGCAAGATCATCGTGGCACCGATCGACAGCCCGATCGGCAGGAACGCCGTCCTCGCCGATCCGCAGGACGCCGCCTTCTCGGTCAGCAAGGTGGCCGCCCCGGGCTAGAGCTGGGACGGGAAGTGGGTTCGCCGCGAACCAAACCCAGGACAACGATGCCGAATCGAGCGAAACGCTGAGTCACGTCACCGATCCGAGTGAAGCGAGGGGTGACGGTGACAACTCCTGGGGCGTGGGATGCTGAGTTCTGGAGACATGGGGGAGTCCATGGACGTAGCCGAGCTCGTTGACGAACTCACCATCATCTGCGGGGCCGACGGGGTCGTGTCGGATGCGGCCGCTCGCCGTACGTACGAATCCGACGGGCTGCTGCAGTACAAGGTGCAGCCCGGAGCCGTCGTGCTTCCGACCACGACCGAGCAGGTCAGCCGGGTCGTCGCTTTGTGCTACCGCCACGAGATCCCCTGGGTCGCGCGCGGGTCGGGGACCGGCCTCTCGGGTGGAGCGCTGCCCGTGTCCGACGGCGTCCTGATAGTCCTGTCTCGCATGCGGCGGATCCTCGAGGTCGATCTGGTCAACCAGCGCGTCGTGCTCGAACCGGGAGTCACCAACAAAGAGATCTCGCTGGCGGTGGCGCCTGCACACTTCTACCCACCGGACCCCTCGAGCCAGATCGTGTGCTCGATCGGCGGGAACATCGCCGAGAACTCCGGAGGCCTTCACTGCTTCAAGTACGGCTTCACCACCAACTACGTGACCGGACTCGAGATCGTGCTGCCGGACGGCCGGGTGGTGGAGCTCGGCGGCAAGGAGATGGACGCTCCCGGCTACGACCTCATTGGTGCGTTCGTGGGCTCGGAGGGAACGCTCGGTATCGCCACGCGCATCACGCTGCGCATCGTGCCCCTACCTCAGACGGTCAGAACCCTGATCGCGTACTTCGAGGGCGTGGGGCCGGCCGGGCAGACCGTGTCCGACATCGTCGCCGACGGTGCCCTCCCGGGGGCGATCGAGATGATGGACAACGCCGCGATAGGAGCCTGCGAGGAAGCAACCCACGTAGGTCTTCCGGTCGACGCCGGAGCCGCGCTGATCGTGGAGCTGGATGGGCCCGAGGCCGAATGTGAGGCTCGGTTTTCGGGGGTGGTCGACATCTGCGAGCGCAACGGGGCGACGGACGTTCGAGTGGCCGCCGACGAAGCCGAGAGGGAGCTCATCTGGAAGGCGCGCAAGGCCGCCTTCGCTGCTATGGGCCGTCTCGCCCCCAACTACTACGTCCAGGATGGAGTCATACCGCGCACGCGTCTCGGCGAAGTGCTCGAACGCATCGCTTCTCTGGGGCGTGAGTACGACCTCGTAGTGGCGAACGTCTTCCATGCGGGTGACGGCAACCTGCACCCACTCGTCTGCTACGACGGATCGGTGCCGGGCGAGGCCAAGCGTGCCGAGGAGTGCGCGGGGCTCATTCTCCAGGCATGTCTCGACGCGGGTGGTTCGATTACGGGAGAGCACGGCGTCGGCATCGACAAGAAGCGCTTCATGACGGGCATGTTCTCGGACGACGATCTCGCCGTTTTCCAGAGACTGCGCTGCTCCTTCGATCCCGAGCAACGGGCGAATCCCGGGAAGGTCATGCCGACCCCGCGTCTCTGCGGAGAGATCCCCGGTCCCTATCGTCAGCACCCGCTCGAGGCGGCAGGGATCGCGGAGCGCGTGTGATGGCCAAGACGGAGGTAAGGACCGAGACGCCGGCCACTCCCAACGAAGCGGCGGAGCTGCTGCGAACCATCGCGGCCGATAAAACGCCTCTTCGAGCGCGCGGCGGCGGCACGAAGTTCGGGTGGGGGGCCGAATGCGAGCCGGGAGCCATCATCTCGACGGAGTCGCTCGGCGAGGTCAAGGAACACAACGCGGCGGACATGACGGCGGTCCTGGGTGCGGGCACCCCTCTGGCCGTCGCCCAGAAGGCCTTCGCCGAATCCGGCCAGATGCTTGCGCTTGATCCGCCGCTCGTCGGTGACGCAGCGACGATCGGGGGCATCATCGCCGCGAACGATTCCGGGCCTCTCAGGCACCGGTACAAAGCGCCGCGCGACCTGGTCCTCGGAATGACGGTGGCTCTCAGCGACGGCACGGTGGCGCGCAGCGGCAGTAAGGTCATCAAGAACGTGGCCGGTTACGACATCGGCAAGCTGTTCGCGGGCTCCTTCGGAACGCTTGGATTGATCGTCGAGGTCATCGTGAGGCTGCATCCGCTTCCGCGACGTACGGTGACCCTGGTGGGGGAGAGCGACGACCCGAAGGTTCTTCAGGCGGGCTCGCTCGACCTCGGCCATGCTCCGCTCGAGGTCGAGGCATTGGACGTCTCCTGGTTCGACGGGTCCGGCCGTGTGCTGGCCCGCTTCGGCGGAGTGGCCCCCGAGGGGCAGTCGGCGACCGGGCGAGCATTGCTGGAGACGGCGGGGCTCGACGTGACCGAAACGGCCGACGACGCCGCTCTGTGGACGGAACAGCGGGACGCGCAGCGAGCCGGCGCCGACGAGCTGTCGGTGAAGGTCTCGGGCCTGCCCGGCGATCTCTTCGAGATTGTCGCCGTGACCAAACGCCTCGGAGGGTCCCTCGTAGGACGAGCCGGCCTCGGGCTCTACTGGCTGAGGGCTCCTTCGACGACCCATATGGACGAACTGCGACGAGAGCTTGGCGCGGTGGCTCGTCACTGCGTGCTTCTGGATGCTCCGGCTGGCGTCCGAGCCGAGGCGGACGTCTGGGGCGAGCCGGACCCGGGGATGCTCCGGTTGATGCGAGCGATCAAGTCACGTTTCGATCCTGCCGGTGTCTGCGCACCCGGCCTCCACACGGGTGGGATCTAGACGGTGAAGATCGAGCCTCGGGATCGAGCCTTCGATGCGCACAACCCGCCCGATCTCGACCTCATCGATGACTGTGTGCACTGCGGCTTCTGCCTGCCCACCTGTCCGACCTACGTGCTGTGGGGCGAGGAGATGGATTCTCCGCGCGGTCGCATCGTCCTCATGCGCGCCGGACTCGAAGAGGGCAGTGAGTTCACCGACTCGATGGCGACGCATTTCGACAGGTGTCTCGGCTGCATGGCCTGCGTCACCGCCTGTCCCTCCGGCGTTCAGTACGACCGGTTGATCGAGCAGACCCGGCCGCAGGTCGAGCGCCGGCACGACCGAAGTCGCTCCGAAAGACTCGGACGGCGAACCGCCTTCGCCCTGTTCGCGCATCCCGGACGGCTGCGCGCGCTGGCGCCGATGCTCGCGGTGTCGCGGCGCATCGGACTCGACCGCGCGGTCGCCAACGGGCCCATCGGGCGGCGCTGGCCGCGACTGCAGGCCCTCGCCTCCCTCGCTCCCGAAGTGCGGCTTCGATCGGGTGGATCGAAGCCCGACGAGTTCACCGCGGGCCGAGGTGAGGTGCGAGGTCGAGTCGGCCTGCTTCAGGGCTGCGTTCAGCGAGCCTTCTTCGGCGACGTCAACCGTTCGACTGCAAGGGTCCTGTCGGCCGAGGGCTACGACGTCGTCGCGCCGTCATCGGTTCGGTGCTGCGGTGCGCTCATGCTGCACACCGGCTACGAGGAGGAGGCGAAGAAGCTGGCGCGGCGCGCCATCGAGGCGTTCGAGGACTGCGATCTCATCGTCACGAACGCAGCGGGTTGTGGCTCGGCGATGAAGGATTACGTCCATCTCTTCGAGGATGACCCGGTGTGGGCCGAGCGAGCGCAGGCTCTTTCGGAGCGCACGCGCGACATCATGGAGCTGCTCGGCTCGGTCGACCAGCGACGCACCCGTCACCCGATCGAGATTCGACTCGCCTATCACGACGCCTGCCACCTCGCTCATGCCCAGGGTGTCAGGGCACAGCCCCGCGACCTGTTGTCGTCCATCCCCGGGATAGAGCTGATCGAGCCGAAGGAGTGGGAGATTTGCTGTGGCTCGGCCGGGATCTACAACCTGCTCGAGCCCGAGGCGGCGCGACAGCTGGGCGAGCGCAAGGCCGACAACCTCCTCGCCACCGGGGCCGAGGCCATCGCGGCGGGAAATCCGGGGTGCTCCCTTCAGATCGCCGGTCACCTGCGTGCCAGGAGGAGAGAGCTGCCGATCTACCATCCCATCCAGCTTCTCGACGCCTCGATTTCCGGGACCGAGCGGCCGAAAAGAACTAGAGGCTGGTCATTGTGAGCTACCCATTGGTAACCCGTCAGGCCGATCTTTAGTGGGACGAATTGAGTCTGAAGGCAATCGGGTCGATAAGGATTTGATGCGAGTTCTCATTGTCGACGACAACGTCCATGTGCGTGGTGGATTGCGCCAGCTCCTGGACTTCCAAGAGCACATCCAGGTCGTGGGGGAGTGCGCGGACGGGCGCGAGGCCGTGACCGAGGTCGAGCGACTGACCCCTGATGTAGTCGTCATGGACATGCGCATGCCGGAGATGACGGGGGCCGAAGCAACCGCCGTAATCAAGCAAGATCACCCCGACGTCAAGGTTCTCGCCCTGACGGCCTTCGGCGAGATGGAACTCGTCAGCGAAATGGTCAAAGCGGGCGCCGACGGCTACCTCCTCAAGGGAGGCAGCGCCGACGAGCTTCTTCGTTCACTCGACGCCGTCCATGCGGGCGAAGCCGCTCTCGGCCGTGAGGTCACGCGCGGTGTGATGCACAACCTCGCCCAGCTATACCGCGAAGAGCAGGAGCGCGCACGCTCTTTAGCGGACCTCGACCGCATGAAGACCGAGTTCGTCTCGGTCGTGTCGCACGAGCTGCGCACCCCGCTGACGACGATCAGTGGAGGGGTCACGACACTGCAGTACAAGTGGGATGACCTCGACGAGACGACGAAGCTCGAGCTTCTCGCGTCCATGTCCAATCAATGCGACCGGCTGTCGTTGATGATCGACAAGATCCTGACCGTCAGCGGAATCCAGCGCGGGGGCCTCGGTCTCCAGCCCACCGACTTCACGCTCAACACGGTGGCGCGCGAGGCCGTGGCGCTGCTCGACCACAAGACCGATCCCGGCCGGGTGAGCATCACGGAATCCGACGTCCAGGTCTCCGGCGATCAGGACCGCATTCGCGAGGTCGCCGTCTCGCTGATCGACAACGCCCTCTCCTTCACTCAGGGACGAGTCGACGTCGAGGTCTCGAGCGGGGTCCGCAAGGCGCGCCTCACCGTGCGAGATCAAGGTCCCGGTCTCGACGCCGAGACGCTAGACGCGCTGCTGAACAAGCCGTTCACGCAGGGAGATTCGTCATCGACTCGACGAGTCGGGGGCCTCGGACTCTCGCTGTTCATCGCTCGCCAGGTACTAGAGGCCTCCGGCGGTCGCCTCGACGTCGAGACGAGCCCCGAGGCGGGCTCGACCTTCACGATGGTCCTCCCCAGGGCTTAGCCCGCTCGGCCCTCTGGTATCCTTTTTCGGCCCCACGTTTCGTGGCGGCCATCTACCAAGGAGACGCATGTACGCAGTAATCCGCGCGGGCGGCAAACAGTACAAAGTCGCCAAGGGCGATGTGATCGAAATAGAGAAGCTGAAGGACTCCAACGACAAGGTCGAGTTCACGCCGCTCGTGGTCGTCGACGACAAGGGCAAGTCGACCGCCGGCAAGTCGGCTCTGTCGAAGGCCAAGGTGACGGCGAAGGTCGTCGGCGCCTCCAAGGGTCCGAAGGTCGAGGTGTCCAAGCACCGCAACAAGACCGGATTCCGCCGCAACACCGGGCATCGCCAGCACTACACGACCGTCGAGATTTCCGACATCAAGCTTTAGGCTAGAAACCTCTCTACAAAGGAAGCAGAAATGGCTCACAAGAAGGGCGCATCGTCCTCGAGGAACGGGCGGGACTCCGAGAGCAAGAGGCTCGGGATCAAGATCTACGGCGGCGAGCTCACCGGCCCGGGTCAGATCATCGTCCGCCAGCGCGGTACGAAGGTGCATCCCGGTCTGAACGTCAAGCGTGGCGGTGACGACACGCTATTCGCCACGGCGGAAGGATCCGTCAAGTTCCACCGCATGCGCGGCCGCAAGGTCGTCAGCGTCGTCACCGAGTAGCGTCGCGGCTCAATAGCGTTCCAGGGGACCCCGACGGGTCCCCTTTTTGATAGGCAGGTAGTCGTGAGATTCGTCGACGAGGTCAAGATCAACGTGCGCGCGGGGGCGGGGGGCAACGGCGCGTCCGCCTTCCACCACGAACCGTTCAAGCCCAAGGGCGGACCAGACGGAGGGGACGGCGGCGACGGGGGAAGCGTGATCATGCGGGCCGACACCTCGGTTGGAACGTTGCTCGAGCTCAGAGACAATCCCCACATCAAGGGCCCGCGAGGAGGCCACGGCGAGGGCAAACGCAAACACGGGGCGCGCGGCAAGGATAGGGTCATTCAAGTCCCCCCGGGCACTGTGATCTACGACGCCGAGGGCACCCTTATCGCGGACCTAGCGAATCCCGGCGACGAACTCGTGGCCGCTCGGGGGGGACGCGGGGGCCGGGGCAACGCCCGGTTCGCCACAGCCACGCGACGGGCTCCGACTTTCGCCGAGCGTGGTGAGCCCGGCGAAGAGAGCTGGCTGCGATTGGAACTGCGTCTTCTGGCCGACGTGGGGTTGGTTGGGTTCCCCAATGCCGGTAAGTCGACGCTCGTGTCTCGCATCTCTGCGGCTCGGCCGAAGATCGCCGACTATCCCTTTACCACTCTGGTGCCCAACCTCGGCGTGGTCGGGCTCGGAGACGACTCTTTCGTGGTCGCCGACATCCCGGGACTGGTGTCCGGAGCGAGCGAGGGCAAAGGACTCGGTCACCGGTTTCTCCGTCACGTCCGTCGAGCCGCGCTGCTCGTGTTTCTGGTGGACCTCGCGGCCATGGACAGAGATCCACTCGATGACGTCGACGTTCTTCGAGCCGAGCTAGAGGCCTTCGATCCCGAGCTCGCATCCCGGCCCTCGTTGGTCGTTCTGTCAAAGGTCGACGCCGGCCAGGCCAGACTCGACGATGCAGTCGCCCGGTATCCCGATGCGCTTCCGATCTCGGCGGTCAGCGGCGAGGGCCTCGACGAGCTCAAGCGTCGTCTGGCTGCGGGCGTCGAACGCTCGCGCGAGCAGGTGAAGCCGTCCGTGGGCTACGTCCGTCATATCGTGCGCGATGACCCGCTGAGCGTGCGGCGGCACAACGAATCGTGGATCGTGACGAGCCGCAGGGCCGAGCGCGCGGTGACCATCACGAACATGGAGAACGAGGAGTCCGTCGAGCGCCTTCAAAAGAAGCTGATCTCGATGGGGGTCGAGCAGGCCCTCGAGCGCGCAGGGGCCAAACCCGGCGACGACGTGGTCATCGGAGGCGTCTCGTTCACGTTCGAGCCGGAGAGCTCACTCGGGGAGGGCGATGGCGCGCGCCAGCCTTAGTTCCGGCGATCGAATGATCGTGAAGATCGGAACGTCCTCCCTCGTGGGCTCCGGGGGCGAGCCCGACGAGAAGCGGTTGGCGTTGCTCTGCGACGAAGTGGCTCATCTCCGCGCCGCCGGAATACATCCGATCGTCGTCTCATCGGGTGCCATCGCCGCCGGGCTTCAGCCTCTCGGACTCAGCACCCGTCCGGCCGACATCCCCGGATTGCAGGCTGCGGCAGCGGTGGGCCAGGGCCGGCTGCATCGCATCTACTCGCGTCTGTTCGCACAACGCCGGATCACGGCGGCGCAGTTGCTGCTCACCCGCTACGACTTCACCAACCGCCAGCACTACATCAACGCGCGCAACACGATCGATCGATTGCTGTCTCTGGACGTGTTGCCGGTCGTCAACGAGAACGACACGGTCGCGGTCGACGAGATTCGCTTCGGAGACAACGACAGGCTGGCGGCGCTGGTGGCGAATCTGACGGGAGCTGCGCTACTCGTGCTTCTGACCGACGCGCCCGGCGTCTACTCCGCCGATCCGAGGAGGGTTCCCAGCGCCGAGTTGCTGGACGAGGTCGAGCGCATCACTCCCGAACTCGAGCGCGGTGCTGGTGGTAGGGGATCCCAGCTCGCGACCGGCGGCATGGCATCGAAGCTCGCCGCCGCATGGGTGTCGACGTTCTCCGGAGTGCCCGCGGTGGTGGCATCTTCGACCGAGCCCGGCGTCCTGCGCCGGGTGGCTTCCGGCGAGTCGCTCGGCACGTACTTCCACGCCCGCCGAAAGCGAGTGTCCGCCCGGCGTCTGTGGATCGCCTTCGCTCAACCCCCTCTTGGGACCGTCGTAGTGGATCAGGGAGCCCGTCGCGCCATCGTCGAGGGCAAACGAAGTCTTCTGCCCGCGGGCGTGGTCCGGGTAACGGGCACCTTCGAGGCCGGGGCCACCGTCGACGTGATGACGGCGGACAATCAACTTGTCGCGCGCGGCGCGGTACGCTACGCATCCTCCGAGCTCGAGGACGCAAAGGGGCGGCCTGCCTCCGAGTTCGCCGGTCGTGAGGTGATCCACAGGGATCAACTCGTGGTGTTGGATGAGGAGTAACCGATGGCCGAGACGGTGACCGAAATCTGTAGGCGAGCGGCTGCCTGCGCTCCCGAGCTTGCCGGGCTGGACGGGGCTACCAAAGACGCCGGGCTGCAGGCGATGGCCGAGGCGCTCCGGGACGCCGCGGGCGATCTTACGATTGCGAACAAAGAGGATGTTGCGACCGCCGAGGCCCAGGGGACGTCGCAGACGCTGCTCGATCGACTGACTCTGACCTCGTCCCGCCTCGAGGGTATGGCCTCGGGGCTCCGCGCCGTCGCGGCTCAGAACGATCCGGTCGGCGAGGTCGTCGGCGCGTGGCGACGACCCAACGGACTGACCATCGAAGAGGTGCGCGCTCCCCTGGGCGTCGTCGCCGTCATCTACGAGGCCCGGCCCAACGTCACCAGCGACGTCGCCGGACTCTGCCTCAAATCCGGAAACGCGTCGGTCTTGCGCGGCTCATCCATCGCGCTGAACTCGAACATGGCGATCGTCGAGGTTCTGCGTGGAGCGCTCGATTCCGCCGGCATTCCCGTCGACGCGGTTCAACTCGTGCCGGACGCGTCCCGTACCTCGGCTGTGGACCTGATGACGGCCAAGGGTCTCGTGGATCTTCTGGTGCCGCGTGGGGGAGCGGCGCTGATCAAGTCCATTGAGGACAACGCGACCGTGCCGTACATCATCGACGGAGACGGCAACTGCCACATCTACGTCGATGAGTTCGCCGATGAAGCGATGGCCACCTCTATCGTCGTCAACGCGAAGACGCAGAGGCCGAGCGTCTGCAACGCTCTCGAGACCTTGGTGGTGCACGAGTCGAAGGCGGCCGTGTGGTTGCCCGGCCTGCTCGACGAGCTCGCCGCCGCCGGGGTCGAGATTCGAGGCGACGAACGCGTCGGGGAGGCATGGCCGAGGGCGACCGCGGCAACCGATGAGGACTGGGCCACCGAGTACCTCGACCTCGTGCTCGCCGTAAGGGTCGTCGGGAGCTTCGACGAAGCGGTGGCGCACATCAACCGCTACGGAACCGCAAACGCCGAGGGCATCGTCACGCGGGATCTCACGGTCGCCCGTCGATTCGCCACCGAGATCGACGCCGGCTCGATCTTCGTCAACGCGTCCACGCGCTTTTCCGACGGCGGCGAATTCGGCTACGGGGCGGAGATCGGAATCTCGACCCAGAAGCTGCACGCGCGGGGCCCGATGGGCCTTCGTGCCCTCACCTCGACCAAATACGTGGTTTGGGGCGAGGGCCAGATCCGCTCCTAGGAACCGTCCCACTAGTTCCCAGATTTGTTCACATTGGCGACCGAAGCGCGTCATACGCCATCAATCTTTCTTTCCTAACCTGCTCGGCAGAGTCCCCGGCAATGAGGACTACAGGAAGAGAGGGGTCCTGTCCCCCAGGCCCCCCTTCCAAGGACGCGTGTGGCGTGGGGGGCCATCCCTGGGCCCCCCACGCAGCCATTCCGGTGGGGAACCGACGGGGGAACGCGTATCCTGAACACGCATGAGTGAGCAGAGCTTCTTGCCCGAGGACCGTTACATCAACCGAGAGCTCGGGTGGGTTGATTTCAACGCGCGCGTGCTGGCACTGGCAGAGGATCCCGAACAGCCACTTCTCGAGCGTGTGAAGTTCCTCGCGATCTTCGCCGGCAACCTGGACGAGTTCTACATGGTCCGTGTGGCGGGGCTCAAACGGCAAGTCGAGGCCGGGCTGTCCAGCCGGAGCTCTGATGGGATGACCCCGCGTGAGCAACTCGCGGCCATCGCCGAGAGGGTCGAGCCGCTGGTGCACCGCCACGACCGCCTTTTTCTCGACGAGATCTTGCCGGCTCTGGGAAAAGAGGAAATCGACATTCTCCGCTGGTCGGATCTCGAGGATGCACAGCGTGGCGAGATCAACGAGGTCTTCCGGGACCAGATCTTTCCGGTTCTCACTCCGCTTGCGGTCGACCCAGGACATCCCTTTCCCTATATCTCGAATCTCTCGCTGAACCTGGCCGTGATGATCAACGAACCCGAAAGCGACCGCAGCCACTTCGCACGGGTCAAGGTCCCTCCGCTACTCCCTCGCTTTATCGAGCTGTCCAAGGGCCAGGTCTTCGTGCCGATCGAGGACGTGATCGCGGCGAACCTCGACCAGCTCTTCGCCGGAATGAACGTGGTCGAGCACTTCTACTTCAGGGTCACGCGCAACGCCGACCTCGAGGTAAACGACGACGGCGCCGAGGACCTGCTGCTCGCGCTCGAGGAGGAGCTTCGCAAGCGCCGGTTCAGCCCGGCGGTGCGGCTGGAGATCGAAGAGAGCATGCCCGACCACGTGCTCGACCTTCTTCGTCGAGAGCTCGAGGTAGGCGAGGAGGATGTCCACAAGCTTGCCGGTCCGCTCGATCTCACCGGACTCTGGGACCTCTACGGCATCGAAAGACCCGAGCTCAAGTACCCCGCCTTTCATCCGACCACCAGCCCCGATCTGCAGTTGGCGGACGGAGGTGTCGCGGAGATATTCGAGGTGCTCAGACGGAGGGACATCCTGCTGCACCATCCCTACGACTCTTTTGCGACGAGCGTCGAGGCTCTCGTCGAGCAAGCCGCCGACGATCCCGATGTGCTGGCGATCAAGCAGACGCTCTATCGCACATCGGGCGACAGCCCCATCGTCAACGCGCTGATCGATGCCGCACAGTCGGGCAAGCAGGTCGTCGTCCTCGTGGAGATCAAGGCGCGCTTCGACGAGCGCGCCAACATAAACTGGGCGCGCGCTTTGGAGCAGGCGGGATGCCACGTGGTCTACGGCCTCGTTGGCCTGAAAACCCACGCCAAGCTGTGTCTCATCGTCCGGCAGGAGAAGAACAAGTTGCGGCGCTATGTCCACGTGGGAACCGGGAACTACAATCCCAAGACCGCGCGCATCTACGAAGACCTGGGGCTGTTGACGGCCGACCCCGAGATCGGCGCGGAGGTCAGCCACCTCTTCAACTTCCTCACCGGATACTCGCGACACACCCAGTACAAGTGGATCCTGGCGGCGCCCTATGGGTTGCGCGAACAGATCATCTCGTTGATCGAGCGCGAAGCCGAGCTACACACTTCCGAACGACCCGGTTACATCGCTATGAAGCTGAACAGCCTGGTGGACGAAGCCGTGATCGACGCGCTCTACGTGGCCTCACAGGCCGGCGTGAAGGTCGACTTGATGATCCGAGGAATCTGTTCACTCAGGCCCGGCGTTCCGGACCTCAGTGAGAACATACGGGCCCGCAGCATCCTCGGCCGCTTCCTGGAGCATTCGCGCATCTTCCAGTTCGGTAATGCGGGTCAAGACGAGTTCCTCATCGGCAGCGCCGACATGATGCAGCGCAACCTCGATCGGCGCGTGGAGGCCGTCGTCAGCGTCAGAGACAAGAGGCTCAAGGACCGGCTCAAGGAGGTTCTGAGGCTCTCCTTCGCGGACAACAGTTCGGCGTGGGAGCTCGACGGTGACGACCGCTGGTTGAAGCTTCAGCCCACAGACGATGAGGTGATCAACCTGCAGGAAGTGCTGATGCGCGGCGCGGTCCAGAATGCGTGAGGCCGAGCAAAAGCTCGCGGTCCACGGTCCCTTCGAACTTCCCGACCTCAGTCAGCTAGAGGACGTCGGCTCGGTTGCGGAGGCTTCGCAGCAGCGCCTGCGGGCCACCTACTACGACACCGAGGATCTGCGCCTCGCTCGCAGCGGCATCACTTTGCGCTATAGGTCGGGCGAGGACACCGGGCCGATCTGGACGGTCAAGCTGCCCGTCGATGGCGCCGTGTACACGCGTGACGAAATAAGTGTCGAGGGGTCAGGGTCGTCGGTGCCGCGCGAGGCCTCCGATCTGGTAACGGCCTTCGTTCGCTCCGAGAATCTGGCCCCCGTTACGCGCATCCACACGCGACGCAAGCGCCTGAACCTTCTGAACGGATCGGGAGACGTCCGGACGGAGGTCGTCGACGACGAGGTGTCGGTGGTCGAGGGCAGCCGAGTTGTGGCCCGCTTTCGAGAGTTGGAGGTGGAGGACAAGGGCGCGGGGCCAGAGGCTGTCGAAAGAGTTGCAGCCGTTCTCGAGGGAGCCGGGGCCGTAACGGGCGACTCGACCCCCAAGGCGATCAGGGCTCTCGGCGCTCGTGCGAACGCGCCTCCCGACGTCGTCCCTCCAAAGAAGATCGGCCCCCACGAGCCCGCGGGTCGGGCCGCTGTGGGGAGCCTTGCGAGTGGCACGTTCAGAATGGTCGCAAACGATCCCGGCACCCGTCTCGGCTCCGAGGAGGCCGTACACCAGATGCGCGTCGCCGCGCGCCGGATGCGGAGCGATCTCAGGACCTTCGGCCCCTTGGTGGACGAGAACTGGGCGCAGTCCCTTGTCACCGAGCTGAAGTGGATCGCCGACCGGCTCGGAGAGGTGCGAGACCTCGACGTGATGCAGGCGCGGCTGCGCAAGGCCGGTGGTGGCATGGAGGAGGCCCTCGATTCGCTGTTCGCGTCGATGGACGCCAAGCACGATGTCGCCCGGGAGCATCTCTTGGAGGGCTTGCGGTCCAATCGATTTGTGTCCCTTCTGGACCGGCTGGTCGAGGCAACCCAAAACCCGGTGCTCACGGATACGGCTGCGGAGCAGACCTGTTCGGAGGCCCTGCCTCCGCTTGTCAAGGAGGCCTGGCGCAAACTCGCTCGGCGCGCTCGTTCGCTACGTCCCGGCGATCCCGACGATGACTTTCACCGGGTTCGAATACTTGCAAAGAGGGCGCGCTATGCGGGTGAAGCAGTTGCGCCTTCGCTCGGAAGGAAGGTGGGGAAGAAGGCGCGCACCTTCGCAGCGAGGTGTGCCGACGTTCAGGATGCTCTCGGCACGCTTCAGGATGCCGTGGTTTCCGCCGGCATGGTTCGACATCTCGCCGAGGATCATCAGAAAGACGGGCCCTTCAACCTCGCGCTGGGCAGGTTGCTGGAACGCCAAGAGCACACGACGCGGGAGGCCAAGCAGAGCTTCCCCAAAGTTTGGGCATCGCTGGACAAGCCGAAGAACCTCACATGGCTAGAGAACTAGATCTCCGGTGACGCCAGACAGTCACGTCATCGAAGCCGCCGGCGGAGTGGTTTGGCGGACCAAGGGGAACGAGTATCCGAACGACGTCGAGGTCGCGATCGTCCACCGACCCCAATACGACGACTGGAGCATCCCCAAGGGCAAGTGCGCGCGCGGCGAACCACTGGTCGAATGCGCCATACGAGAGGTCTTCGAGGAGACCGGCTATCGGGTCCGCATGGGTCGCTTCCTGGGCGAGGCGCACTACATGAAGGTCTCGGCGGGTGAGGAGCGTCCGAAGGTCGTCTACTACTGGGCGCTGCGCGCGGACGGTGGTTTGTTCACTCCCACGCAGGAGGTCGATGGTCTGCGGTGGCTAGCCATCGACGACGCCCGCGCGATGCTCACCCGTGCGACGGACAAGGAGATCCTCGGCCGCTTCGCCGAGGGCCCGATCTTCACCTCCACGGTGCTGCTCGTTCGCCATGCGAGCGCAGGGAGCCGCTCGGATTGGGAGGAAGACGACCGGCTGCGGCCACTCGATTCGAAGGGTTGGGAACAGGCCGAGCAGTTGGTGCGCCTCCTGTCGCGCTTCGGCGTCGGCAGGATCATCTCGGCCGATTTCGTGCGCTGCATCCAGACGGTCGAGCCCCTGAGCGAGGCGATCGGCGTTCCGATCGAGGAGGAGCCCCTGACGAGTGAGCTCGGCTACCCCGGTAACGAGGCGACGGCGCTTGATTTCTTTCGCTCGGTGGGTACCCCCGAGGGTGCCGTGGTCATCTCGAGCCAGGGGGGCGTCGTCCCGGATCTGCTCGAGCGGCTTGCGAAAGAGGACGACTACGACTTACCGCAGGACATAGAGGCCAAGAAGGGCAGTACCTGGTCTCTCAGCTTCGAAGGCCCCCGTCTGGTGGCGGCGGAATACTTTCCCCCGCCGGAAGTCGGTCCCTGAGGGCCGCCCCGCGGTTCGCTCAGATGGGTACCGCCGGAACAAACCGGGCATCGAAGGGGGGATGGGTCGGGCCTTCTCACACGTCTTGGCCCTGAGTCCCGCCAATCGGTTGCGAAAGCCAGAAGGTGCGTGATTACCACCGGAAGCGGGCGGTTCGAACCGCCACATCCCACGAACCTCCCTTCGACGCTGGTTTTTTGGTTTTCCCCGCTCCGTTTCGGCTTCAGCCTCCCTCTGATTGGCCGATGAACCTGTTGCAAGAGTTGCTATCCGTTTCTTTCTGTCCCGTTTCGGGTTGACTAGAGGGCTGTGAAGCGTCTTGGCGTCATGGGAGGCACATTTGATCCCCCTCACCAGGGGCATCTCCTCGCGGCATCCGAGGTCCTGCACCACCTGGACCTCGAGCGCGTCATGTTCGTTCCCGCCGGCGACCCGTGGCAGAAGCACACGGTCGCCCCGGCCGAGGACCGTTTTCTCATGACGGTTCTGGCGACGGAGTCACATGCTCGCTTCGAGGTCTCGCGCGTCGAGATCGACCGGAGCGGCCCCACCTACACCGCCGACACCATGGAGACCCTCCACGACTTCTACGGCGGAGAGGTCGAGCTCACCTTCATTGCCGGGGCAGACACGGTTATCGGCATGGGCACGTGGGAGAAGCTCGATCGTCTGTCGCAGCTCGCGGAGGTGGCCGCGGTCTCGCGGGCGCGGATCGATCTCGCCGACATCGATCCCGGACCCGGGTGGCCGAAGATCCACGTGGTCGAGATGCCGGAGGTGGCGATTTCGTCGACCGAGATCCGCGAGCGCGTGCGCAAGAGCCTGCCCATCGCTTACCTCGTACCGCCAGCCGTCGCGGCCTACATAGCCGAGCACGGGCTCTATCAGGGCGAGAGGAACTCCGATGGCTGAGGGCCGAGGCCGGCACAGCGCGGGCCGCAAGCCCCGGCGCAAGAGCCCCATTCCAACCTCCCCGCAAGGTCGTCGGAGCGCCGGCCCCCGAAGGTCGGCTCTGTCTCGGCGTCGCAGGACCTTCCGCAAGCGCTCTTTTGCCGGCGGAGGTGCCGTCATGATCGCCGTGGCCGCGGTGCTCGTGGTCGTGGGGGTCATCGCCGGGACGAATGTAGTGGGGGATCGTGGGGGAGACGACGCCGGCGACCGGGGCCGCTCGGTGGCCGGCGACTCCAGCGATCGGACGACCTACTTGGTGGTTGGCACAGAGACATCGAGCAGCGGAATCGAGGTGAGCTGGATGACGCTCATCGGAGTCGATGCCGCAGCGTCCAGCGCGTCGATCGCCTACCTTCCGGCGCATACGGCATACGAGGTTCCGGGGCAAGGGCTCCAGGGCATCGGCGAGGCCCTCGGCACCGGTGGAATCTCGCTCATCTCGGTGAGCGTCGAGAACATGCTCGGCGTCCCCATCGACCACTTCATCGAACTGCCCGCCACCGATGCGGAGGCCCTCTTCGAGCAAACCGGTGACCTGACCGTCAATGTCCCGCAAGAGGTGCGTGTATCCGCCGGAGCCGACACCGCCCAGGTTCTCTTCGACGTCGGCGAGCAGGTTCTTCCCCCTCGTTTCCAGACCGATCTTCTCTACGAGGTCGGACTTGACGGCGACGAGACCGAACTTGGCTCGCGCCATCTCGCCTTCTGGCAGGCCTTCGTCGAGACTCATTCCGCGGACCCCCAAGCTCTGAAATCCGCAGTGGCGGCCTCGTCGGGAGCGCTCGATTCCTCCGATTCGTCCTCCGCCGAGCAGGCCTCCTTCTTCACCGATCTCGTTTCGCTTTCGCCGGAGGAGGTAACCATCTCGTCTCTGCCGGTCGAGGAGGAGGTCACGGGCGAAACGGAGCTGTACTCGATCAGCGATGCCGACATCCGCTCGTTCGTCGGGGAGACCTTCGGCGAGGTACCGAACGCGGGCGACGAGGTCAGGGTCCAGATCCTGAACGGAAACGGCCGGCCGGGCATGGCCCAGGCCGTTGCCGAGAGGCTGGTCGGCAAGGGTTACAGGGTCGTTCTCTCGGGCAATGCGAACGAGCTGTACGAGGAGACCCGCCTCGTGATCTACGAATCGACGCCCGAGGCCGAGGCGGCGGGGGAGCGAGCCGGCGAGCTGCTCGGAGTCGGGGACTTACAAGTCTCCGTGCAGCAGCAGGGTATCGTGGACCTCACGATCGTCGTTGGGAAGGATTTCATTGACGCAGCTGAAACAGAAGGCGACTGAGGCCCCCGAGCATCTCGAGGCCGCCGTCGCAGCGGCCGCCGACAAGAAGGCCGAGCGCATCGTCGTCCTGGACGTCTCCCAGACCCTGGCAATCACCGACCACTTCCTGATCTGCAGCGCAAACTCCGAGCGTCAAGTCCATACCATCGCCGACAACGTCGAGCGTCGCCTGCGCGAGGAATGGGACGTCAAGCCACTGCGTCGTGAGGGCCACAGGGAGTCCCGGTGGGTGATTCTCGATTACGTGGACTTCCTCGTGCACGTGTTCCACCACGAGGAGCGCGACTACTACGACCTCGAGCGCCTATGGGCGGACGCTCCGGTGCTCGAGTTGCACCACAGAGAGGATGGATCAGACAGCGATGAGCCAGCAGCCACGGCGGAGGCGCCGTAGAAGGCGAGGCCGGGGCGGACAGGGCAAGAGGCCCCAGCAACAGCAAGAGCCCGCTTCGCACTCGCGGCGCGATTCCTCACAGCAGCAACCGAAAGCGGAAGGCAGTTCTCGGCGGCGGCGCCGCAGAGGGCGCGGCCGATCGCGCGGCGGCGGCGAGCGCTCGGCTACTCCCGCGAAGTCATCGGAGGAGATCGTCCGTGCGCCCAACCGCAAGAGGCCGGACACCCTCATGCTGCCGCCGGATGACCGCAAGCTCGAGGACATAATCGGCTCGCTTCAGTCCGAGATGGGCGTCCCGCAGAATCCTCAGGAGTACCGATTGACCGTCAAGGTCGCCGAGGAGCGGGACGGCAACCATCGCACCAAGTCGTCCGAGAAGAACGGAAACGGAGAGACGAACGGCAAGCCCAAGCGCGAGAAGGCGCCGGCACCGCCGCGCGTGGGGGGAGAGGGGCCCACCGCAGACCGTGAGCCGGCCCCGTCCCGAAAACGACGGTCCCGTCGCCGCAGGCGAGGGGGCCGGAGAGGTGGAGGTGAGGGGTCGAAGGCCTGACGCGCGGGGCCGACGGGCTTATCTTCACTCCTGGACCCGCAGGTATCGCCCCATGCACCCCTATTGGTCCAAGAGTTGCAAGCCTCGGCTTTTCGTGACCACCGGATGTCGCATGGAGCACTATCCAGGGTCGCAAAAAAACTCGACCCCTGCCCCAGTGCCTCGAGAGCGGGCAGCACCCCCGAACAGACTCAGATTCGCCCCTTCGATGCTCGGTTGGTTTCGCCCGCACTAGAGCCGGCAAGAGCGGCAGCGCCCGCCGACGTAGACACTCAAAAAATGCCAAGGAATCCGGTTGCGGGCTCTGGTGAAGGGCGATCAGGGCACGTTTGTGGCCTCACGACCGCCTGGCGGGACTGAGACCAAAGAGGTGGCCCAACAACGAGTCTCAGGGAGGACTTCGGCCCCCGGGATCCGCCAGAAGCGGGCAGTTCCGGCCATCCATCCCCCAACTCACCGCTCCCCTTCGGTGCCGGTTTTGATCTTGACTCAAAGCTAGTGCCCCGAGAGCGGGCAGCGTTCGCCGACACAGTCAGCAAGTCCCGCTCCTAAGAGCCGGTTTGGTTCTTGCTCCATACGAAACCCCTCAATTGCGACACCGAATGCCTGTGCCCTTTTAAGGTGACCGGATGGCCGAGAGCAAGATCGTCGTCGAGAGGCTCCGCAAGAACTTCGGGTCGACCCTTGCGGTCGATGACCTGAACTTCGCGGTCCGGGCCGGCTCCGTGACCGGCTTCCTCGGCCCCAACGGAGCGGGAAAGACGACCACGCTGAGGATTCTGCTCGGGCTGGTCTCGGCGACGGCGGGTCGAGCGACCATCGACGGCCAGGACTACAGAACTCTCGATCACCCCACTCGCAAGGTCGGAGCCGTGCTCGAGGGAGCGAACTTCCACCCCGGTCGAAGCGCTCGTAACCATCTCAGAGTCGTCGCGAGCGCGGGCCGGCTCGACCGCAACCGCATTGGTGAGTTGTTGGAGTTGGTCGGACTCACGGCCTTCGCGGACAAGCGGGTGGGCGGTTACTCGCTCGGAATGAGGCAGCGGCTCGGCATCGCTGCCTCCTTGCTCGGAGATCCCGAGGTGCTGATCCTGGACGAGCCTGCGAACGGACTCGACCCGGAGGGGATCCGCTGGCTGCGAAAGTTCCTGCGCTCTCTCGCCGCCGAGGGCCGGACGGTGCTCGTGTCGAGCCATGTCCTCTCCGAGATGTCGCAGACCGTCGACGACGTGATCGTCATCGGAAGGGGCAGGCTCATCGCGCATGCGCCGCTCGAGGAGCTAACCGGCAGCTCGACCGGTGCCGTCCGGGTCCGTACGCCAGATGCAGATCGACTCGAAGCCTTGTTGTGGGCTGTGGGAAAGACGCCACAACGAATCGACCCCCAACTACTGCTCGTAACCGATGCGACAAGCGCGGAGATCGGAGAATTGTCGGCGCGCGAGAACATCGTGTTACACGAGCTCGTGAGTGAGGCTCTCAGTCTCGAGGACGTCTTCCTCCAGATGACTGCTTCTGCCGAACTTGCCCCGCACGGTCCGGAGGCTTCCTGATGCACATCGTGTGGACCGAGTTGCTCAAGCTTCGCACCACGCGCCTGTGGTGGGGGATCACAGTCTCTCTTCTCGGCCTCTCCGCGTTGGGCGCGATCCTGACTCTTGTGTTTGCGGGCGACGAACCGGGGTTCGCGTTGAGCGACGAAACCGGGCAACGCAGCCTCTTCGGCTCTGCAGGTTTCAATGCGACCTTCGCGCTCGTCTTCGGCATCATCGGGATGGCCGGGGAGTACAAGCAGGGCACCATCACGCCGACCTTTCTAGCCGCTCCCCAACGGTGGCACGTCGTGGTTGCCAAGGCGCTTGCGTTCGCGATCGGAGGCTTCCTTCTTGGATTGAGCTCCTCACTGCTCGTCGCCGGGATCGCGTACTTGGGTCTCGCGATCAAAGACATCGACGTCGTCATGCCGGCGAGTGAGATCTTGGAGATAGTGGGCGGACAAACCGCTACGTCTGCGTTCTACGGGGTTCTCGGCGTGGCGGTCGGCGCGGTGATTCCCAATCAGATAGCCGCTCTGATCGGCGCTCTCGTAGAGCAGTTGATCGCCGAACCGCTGCTCTTCAATTTCTTCCCAGAGCAGGCACGTTTTCTCGTCGGAGGTGCGGGCTCCATCCTGGCGGGAGCACCGAACGTCGGTGCCACGCTCTCGCTGTGGGCGGCCGCGGCCGTCCTGGCCGCTTGGTGTGCTGCGCTGTTGTCTCTGGGGAGCCTGATTACCGAACGCAAGGACATCACCTGACGGAACGTTGCCCAGGCATCGTTTCCGAAAACGGAACGTGGCCCAGCAAAGTGTTCCTGGCGAGCCATTCAGCGGGCAACGTTACGGATTCGAGCCAAGGGCTGGGCCCCGTTGGTGCGGTTTCGAGCACGGACCAACCGTGAGCGTCAGGACCGGAGCTTCTTCGGCGATTTGGCCCCGCTCTCAACGAAGCTATTCCTCCTAAGTCCGCCGCGCTCGCTTACTCATGGGCAGATTGATAGACGGAGTTCTCTGATCGGAACTGAAGACGGCCTCTGCTAGCATCGATGTTCCCCTTGGGGCCCGTAGCTCACTTGGTAGAGTGCCGCCATGGCATGGCGGAGGTAACCGGTTCGATCCCGGTCGGGTCCAC
>WHSV01000016.1 GCA_009379915.1 Actinomycetota bacterium
AGACGACTCGTCCCAAGGAGGCCGGCGGGCGCTCTTTTGCAGGCGCCCCGCCGGCATTTATCACGGCGCGCGTGCTCGATGATGTAGAACCCTTGAATGGGAGATCGGAAAGTGCCATCGCCCCCCGAGCCACCGCCCTCGTTCCTGCAGCGTGAGGACTTCTCGATCCTCTGCGAGATCGAGCCCTCCCGAAAGCCGAACATCGACCACGTTCGCACTCAGATAGACGTCCTCAATCCCGTAGTCAACGCGTTTCTCATTCCCGATAATCACCTTGGACGAGCGACGGTGTCGAGCGTCGCAGTTGCCCACGAAGTCGCATATATGGGTGGCCACTCGATCGCCTGTATCAACGCGCGCGATCGCAACCTGCTCGGGTTTAGGCGCGATCTGCTCACCGCCGCCGCCTACGGAGTCGACCACTTCCTGTTCGTGTACGGCGACGCCCCCAAAGAGGGCAGGCGAACGGACGATCTGAGCGTCCGAGGGATGATCTCGGAGGTTCGCAACTTTGGAACAGGTGCTCTGTTCGAGGGATACGCGGACTTCAAGATCGGGACGGTGGCGAAGACCGGTAGACCGATCACCTGGCGAGCGGCGGCCGACTTTCTCTTCGTTCAGATCACCTACGCGCCGCACCGGCTCATGGAATGGAGGAACGAGCTCAACTTCAACGGCGGCGTTTACGCGGGAGTGCTGGTCCTGGCGAGCGCTCGTATGGCGCGGCGCATCAACGCGACCATCCCCGACATTCGCATCCCCCGGCGGATCATCGACAAGCTCGAATCGGATCCCGACTACGGCATTGACTTCGCGTTGGAGCAGATTGAAACCGTGCGGGACTCGGGACTCTTCGACGGTGTGCACCTCGTACCGGTCACACGCTTCCGCCAGATAGCCGAGCGACTGAGATCGTTCGATCGACGACGTCCCGCATGAAGAAAAGGCCACCCCTTTGGGCGGCCTTTCTTCGGATCGTTCGTATCCTATGACGCTCTGCGAGCGCGAGCGCGACGACGCTTCAGCGAGGCGCGCTCCTTATCCGTGAGACCGCCCCAGATGCCGTACTTCTGGTTGGTATCCATGGCGAACTCGAGGCACGGCTCCGCGACCGGACAGCGCTGGCAGACGGCCTTGGCGCGAGCCTCTCGGGCCTGCTTCTCGAGCTCGGACTCACCCTGGTCGGGACCGAAGAACAATGTGTTTTCGTACTCTCGACAGGCGGAATGCTCCTGCCAGTCGAGCTTCTCTACGGGATCCATCACGTGGACGGAGACCTCCTTCTGGTGCTGCAAGACGGCTGGCGGCCGTTGCTTGTTGTTGTGTCCAGCCGACAAAGAGATAAACGAGCCGGCTGGAATTTCTATTTCCTCGGAAGGTGCCGTTTACCTGCACTAACGTCGGCTCTAAATGCCCTAATGGGGCGATCCATTCCAAGATGCTCGCCCCCAAGTGTCCACCACCTTTGAGAGGGCGTCAATGCCTGAAAACAGAGAAAATTGGCTGGCAAGACCAAAGAGCCCGCCGGAAAGGTTACCGGCGACGACCGCCTCGGGGGCGGGGGCAGGACCCGGCACGGCACCGCCGAAGGGCAAAGAGGCGGTCAAAAGTGCTGTTGACAAGGCCAAGGGCGGGGGCGCGGGACATCAAGTCGAGGTACGAGCGCAAGGCAACCGGATGTCCAGGACACGGGTCCCCGAGGCCGGCCCTTTGCGCGTCGAGGAACAAGGAGCCCCGCCGGTCGTTGTTGCCCTACGGGATCCGGCAGGACGTGATTGGAGAGCTCAGCTGCCCGATCGCCTGCCGGGGTCGAATTCGCTCCATGACCACGTGGCCGCGCGTCGGAATCCGGCGGAGACTCGGCGCGCCTACAACGTCGGGGACAGCATTGCCGTCGACGATGCCCCCGGCATGACGGACCCACCCACCAGGATCGAGAACCTTACGAGCTACGCGCTCGACGTCGGCATGGACATGTTCCCGACGAGCGAGGTCCTCAGTTCAGTTTCGAGCTCTTCGGGCGCGAGGTCGTCCCGCCGTAAGAGGCCGTCGCCCGCGGGCGCGCTTTACCATCGGCGGCCCGAAGGTGGACAAACCGTGTCACGACCCCCCTGTGGTGGTATCCCTCATGCATGGCCACACAGGAGAACCACCTCGTCCCCCTGCCACTCAAGCGAACCGGGCTGTGGAGTGCTTATTTCCTCCTGTCGGTAGCCGGGTTCCTGGCGATCCTCTACCTGGTCGTCCGATTGAAGATCATCTTCATCCCCGTTTTCGTGGCCCTTTTGATAACCACCCTGCTGGCCCCCCTAGGCTCCTACCTCCGCGCCCGAGGCTGGAGGCCGCTGCTGGCGACGTGGACGGTGATTCTCGGTTCGCTTCTGCTGGTGTCGGGCGTCGTTGCTCTTCTCATCCCGCAGTTCACCGGACAGTTCGACGAGATGAGGACCAGGGCCACAGAAGGTTTCGACGACGTCGTCTTATGGCTCGGTGAGGGTCCGCTCAGTATCAGCGAGCAAGAGCTCGACCGCTACATCGAGCAGGCGACGGAACGAATCCAGGAGAACTCCGACCAGATCACCGGAGGAATCGTGAGCAGCCTGACGCTGACCTTCGAGTTCATCGCAGGCATTCTGCTCGTCTTCGTCCTGGTCTTCTTCTTTCTCAAGGATGGTCCCGAGATCTGGGATTGGACCAAGAGGCAAGCGTCGCGCCGCAACCGAGAACACATCGACGAGATGGGACGCCGGGCGTGGTCGGCGCTGACCGGATACGTACGGGGCACGGCCGTCATCGCGCTCGTGGATGCAATTCTCATCGGCGTCGCACTGTTGCTAGTTGGGAACCCGCTGTGGATTCCACTTGCGGTTATCACGTTTTTCGGCGCGTTCTTCCCGATCGTTGGCGCGGTCGTTGCAGGCGCGATCGCCGCTCTGGTGACGCTCGTAACCAACGGCGTAGGCGATGCCCTCATCATTACGGGAGTGATCGTGCTCATTCAGCAGATCGAGGGCGACGTCCTCCAGCCGGTTGTGATGGGCAAGGCGGTTCGGTTGCACCCGATAGTGATCCTCGTCGTGCTTACCGCCGGAGCAATCCTGGGAGGCATTGCGGGGGCGTTCGTTTCGGTTCCCGCAACCGCGGTGGCCGCGACGGTGGGCAACTACATGAAAATTCAGCTTCGGTCGGAAGTGGATCTCACCGAGGACGACCGAGAGGCGGCGGCCGCTATCGACAGGGAGAGCTAGTCGAGGCGCAGCAGGATCGCCCGGCGAAGGGGTGAGCCGACGACCTCGCACTCGGTGTCGTCCACGGAACAGAGATTCAGCTCGGTTCGATTGCCGCCTCCGACGAAGCTCAGGAATCCAAACCGGCGCGCGTCGGGACTCCACGTAACGTCGAGCATCCCCGGAAGCTCGCCCGTGATCTCCCTGACGCTGCCCTGTGGAACGTCGACGAGCAAAGCGCGGGTCTTGGTTCGCGCCTCGTTCAGCCCGCCTGCGACGATGTGCTTCGAGTCCGGCGACCATGCGCCGTCCGCAAGCGCGCTCTGATCCATCTTCACGGCGCTCTCTTCGCCGTTACCGAGATCGATCAGAGTGGCACCATTCGGATCGCTGCGAAGAAGCCAGCGACCGTTCGGGGAGGCATCCCAGAGCTCGCTGGGTTCGATGTCCAGACGCTCGACATCCTCTTGCGACCCAAGGCTGAACGTGACCGAAAGATCGCTCTCGTTCGCCACCAGCACGCGTTGCCCCGACCATGCGAGCAGGTTGAAGCGTCCCGGCTCTGTCAGCACGGTGCTGACCTCTGAGTCGGGCTCGTAGACCACGACTTCGAACAGTCCCCGGCAGCTCTCGCCCGAGCATTGCCGCTCGACAATCGGTCGCAGATAGGCGAGCCGGGCATCGGTCGGGTGCCACATCGGATTGAACCCAGGTCCGATCTCGTTCGCTGCGCCCGTGTCCACATTTATCGTCCGCAGTACCGGCTCGGTCAGGAAGTCCTCTTCGTCCCGAGCGCCGGTTCCCGAGGCGACGTAGGCGACCCAGGGACTCACATCGCTGGCGTGCACGTCGTTGGTGGGAGCCCGTCCGATAGGACGCGTATCCCCGGACTCGAGATCGAGACGAGAAAGCATGTCGCCACTCAGATAGAGCGCGCTGGTGGGGGCCGGACGCGGAACGAGCCTCCGAGAGGGCTCCGGGTCGGAGACGCGCAACACGGCTAAAGCGGTGGCGGCGGCAAACGTCACCACCAACGCGACTCCGACGAGACGATTGGAGATTGTCACGTTCTCAGTGTTGTGTGTCGGATGATCAACGAGCCGTCAATACGGAAAGATCAGTCCAGACCGCCGAGGTCTTCGGCCTCGCCGGAGGTCTCGAACAACTCGATCTCGCCGAGGGTCGGAACCAGAGACCCTGCACCAATGACACCGTTTCGTACGTCGTGCAGAACCGAAGGGCTCGTGGTGCGAGCGAGAGTGATTCCGGCTCCACCGGCAGTTCCCCTGCGGGCCTTCTCTCCCCAGCAAGGACGTCCGTCATCGGCAAGCTCCCGGCCGCGACTATCCTTCCTCGGCCACCACCAGAAGTGACCTCCCTGCAGATCCCTGTTGTGGATGCGCAGGTCGAAGTGGTTGTGGCTCAGCGAGGAATAGCAACCGATGCCGTGAACCTGACTTCGTTTGGCGATGTTTCTCTGGGTGCGGTTATCTACGCCGACCATGCGGTTGTCCGCGGCCGTACCGTAGAGGTGCTGGCTGGCTCGGGCGCCTCCGATGCAGTCGTTATAGGCGACGCTCCGAAACCCCGAGTTGATGCCGATGGGCTGGGACCCACCTTTCTTCCGCACAGCCTCCAGACGCCACATCAGCTTCTTGACGTTGCGCTTGACGCGACGCGGTGCCGACATGCCACCGCTGAAGGTGCCGGCGTAGGAGTTTGCCCTCGAGGAGCACGAAGCAGATCGGTTCTGATCGAACTCGCTGTAATCGAAGTGCTTGGTCGAACCATCGACGTCCTGAAGCTTGTTCAGGATCTGCAGGTCATGCTTGGAGGCGATCCCGTTCACGGGTCTCCCATACGCGGCCTCCAACGCTCTCATCGCGGCCCTCGTTTGGCTGCCGTAGGACCCGTCGATGTTGAAGGTCTCCTGCCTGTTGGTCGGAAACCAGCCCGCAATGCGGACCTGAAGGGCCCTCACCTCAGACCCCTTTGCCCCGGGCTTCAGGCGTCGATCGAACTGTCTTGCTTGCGCTCCGGGAGCAGTCACCACGGTGATCGCTACGGCCGTAATGATGGCGATCCCCACTGGGCGCCAGATCTTCTCGAAACTCATACTCTCTGTTTCGGCCGCCCTCGCACGTTGACTTAAATCACAACTTCCCCAATAGCATCCTGTGGTTCCGGCAAATGCCCACGTTGTAATTCGTGCGATGAGCCGCGGGCGAGGAGCTTCGACACCGAGGGACGTTCGTCGCATATCATCCCGGCTATGGGTACGGGGAAACCGACAGAGGGTAGCGAAGAGCAGGTCCGAGTGGTTCTGGTGGACGATCACGACCTGCTGCGTCGTGGCATCAAGACAATGCTCGAGAGCGAGGGCGACATCGAAGTGGTCGGCGAGGCCTCCGATGGCTCGGAAGCCATGAAGATCGTCGAGCACACCTTGCCCGACGTCGTTCTCATCGACGTGATCATGCCGAACAAGGACGGAATCGAGACGACTCGTGAGCTCAAGGATGCGTTCCCCAAAGTGGAGGTCGTCGTCCTGTCGGGGCACGATGAGCAACAGTTCGTGTTCGATGCCGTCAAAGCGGGCGCTTCGGGTTATCTGCTCAAGACCGCCGAGCTAGAAGAGGTCGTAAAGACTGTTCGAGCCGCCTCGGAAGGCGAGCACCAACTGGATCCCGGACTCGCCGACAAGATGCTGAACGAGTTTCAGACATACCAGAGCAACGAAGTGGCGGAGGTGTTCCAACCATTGACTCCGCGCGAGAAGGAGATCCTCGGTCACATGAGCGACGGTCTGCCCAACAAAACCATCGCTTCGCGACTATCGATCAGCGAGCGAACCGTCACAACTCATGTGGCCAACATCTACTCCAAACTGCACGTGAACAATCGGGTCAGTGCAGTGCAGGAAGCTATGCGCCGGCGCATACTCGACTACACGCCTTAGCCGACCCGTCAACAAGCGCGTAGGGTTGCTTGATGAGCCTCGACCTCAACGCACGCCTTCGCTCACTCCCGCCGGTCGATCGAGTTCTCGCCTCATTAGAGGGACTCGCACCGCAGGCGCTCATTGCACAAGCGGCCAGGATGGCGGTGGACCTGGCCCGCGCCGAGGTCAAACGGGGAAGCAGCGCACCCTCGCTCGAAGAGGTCGTGGATCGCGCTCGCGCATTGCTCGACGAACGAGGTAAGAAGGATCTTCAGCCGGTCATCAATGCCACCGGGGTGCTCATTCACACGAATCTCGGCCGAGTGCCTCTTGGACAACGGCAGTTGGACGCCATCTACGGTATCGCCAAGAGCTACTCCAATCTCGAGTACGACCTAACGGCCGGTCGAAGGGGATCCCGCTACAGCCACGCGAGCGATCTCATCTCCGCTCTTACGGGGGCCGAAGCAGCGCTCGTCGTGAACAACAACGCCGCGGCCGTACTGCTCACGTTGGCGGCGCTTGCCACCGACTTAGAGGTCGTCATCAGCCGCGGAGAACTGATCGAGATAGGTGGAGAGTTCCGCATGCCCGACGTGATGTCGATGTCGGGCACTCGTCTGGTCGAAGTGGGGACCACGAACCGAACCCATCTCGCCGACTACGAACGCGCTATCACGACGAGCACCGGTGCGCTGCTGAAGGTCCACCCCTCCAACTACAAGGTGACGGGATTCACCGCCGAGGTTCCGTTACGGGAACTCGTGAAACTCGCGCGTGGACGGGGGGTTCCTCTTGTCTTCGACGCCGGTTCCGGCTACGTCGAGGTTCAGGAGGCAGCCTCGTGGGCAGCGGAGGAACCGCCCGTCGCCGAAGCTCTCGCCCAAGGAGTCGACGTCATCACCTTCTCGGGCGACAAGCTGCTCGGCGGTCCTCAGGCCGGGATCATCGCGGGTCGCTCAGACCTGCTTCGGCTCATCGCCAAGCATCCGCTCGTCCGAGCTCTCCGAGTGGACAAGATGACCCTCGCGGGTCTCGAAGCCACGCTCCGTGCCCATCTCGAGGGCAAGGTTCAGGACCTCCCGTTGTGGTCGCTCGCGCTTACTGCCGCCGACGAACTCCGGTCGCGCGCCGAGCGAGTGGCCGAACAGGTGGCGTCGGACGCATTGAAGGCCGAAGCAATACCGACGGTGTCGGTTGCGGGGGGTGGATCGCTCCCGGGCGAGGAGCTCGCCTCGTGGGGCATCGCGCTCACCCACGCCGAGAAAAGTGTCGACGAAATGCAGAAACTGCTGAGGTTTTCGACTCCACCCGTCATCGGTCGAATCGAAGACGAACGGCTGTTACTCGACCTCCGGAGTGTCTTTGTGGAGGACCTGGACACACTGATTGCGAATGTGGGGGCCCTCGACTAGCAGTCTCAGGCGGCTCCGGAGTCGATCGAAAGGCAAACCGGCGCCGAAGGGGAGGATCAAGAGGGGGGCATGGCGTTTGGAGGCCACTCTGAGGTGGTCGCGGTGCCGCCCAAAGGCAAAAAACGGCATCGACCGAGGGAATTTGGTGGGAGCACGGCTTTCAGGGGCCCGCTGCAGCCTATGTCGCCAACTTTGGTGATGGTGCCCCGCTGAGAGCGGGGCATAGATCTCCAGAGTGGGATCTTGCCGCTTGGGCGGGTCTCGGTGGTCTCGAAACCCGGGATCCCCCGAACTCCGCCCCCCACCCAATTCCGCCCGTGGGGCGCTGGTTTTGGGTTTTCGCGGACCCCCGAGCCCGAAAGCGGGCAGCGCTCGGCCGAACAGACACCGAGTCTCCCCCCGTAGGCGCTGGTTTTGGGTTTCCTTAGGCCCCCGCACCCTGGATGCGTTCGGCCCCCGAGTAGACGTTGAAGCGTTCGTCGCGCAGGAACCCGACCAGAGACATATTGAAGTTGGTCGCGACCTCGATGGCCAGGCTGCTCGGGGCCGAAACCGCGCACATGACGGGCACTCCCGCCACGACGCTCTTCTGCGCGAGCTCGAAGCTCGCCCGGCCGCTTACGAGAACGATGCAGTCGCTCAGTGGGAGCTTCCTCTCGAGCAGAGCCCAACCGAGCAGCTTGTCCAGCGCGTTGTGCCGGCCCACGTCTTCTCGAAGACCGAGCAGTTCTCCCGTCGAATCGAACAAGCCCGCGGCGTGCAACCCACCGGTTCGCTCGAACACTCCCTGTGCAGCCCGCAACTTTCCCGGAAGCGAGCAAACGGTCTCGGACTGCACCGTCAGTTCGGAGTCGATACGAGACGCCTTCGTTGCAAGTTGATCGAGCCCGGCTTTGCCACAAACACCGCACGCGCTGGTGGTGAAGAAATCGCGCTCTATCGAACCAAAATCTCGACGTGGGTCCGGGCGCAGGTGAACGTTGACGATGTTGTACCGCTGTTCTTCGTCGACGTCCCGGTCGACGCAGTAGGCCATCCTGGTGACATCGTCCGGCCCTCTCACGATCCCCTCGGCTAGAAGCCACCCTGTGGCTAGCTCGAAGTCGTTTCCCGGCGTTCGCATGGTCACCGAGGAGATGTAGTCATCGCCGATGTGATGGAGGCGGATCTCGAGAGGCTCCTCGGTCGCGACCGCGTCCGAGCGCCGCCTGACCTCTTCTCTCTCGTAGGTGATCACGCGGGTCCTGGTGGAAGCTCCGGGGCGATTGATGCGCTCCCGCTTGACTTCGGCGGCTTCCCATTCAGATGGTTCTTGAATCGCCATAACCCCCATCAAATCACGGCCCGCTATCGTGCTGTGATGCACGTCATCGGAACGGCGGGACACGTCGATCACGGGAAATCCACGCTCGTTCTGCGCCTGACCGGCATCGATCCGGATCGGTTCGAGGAGGAGAAACGGCGGGGACTCACCATCGACCTCGGATTCGCCTGGCTTCCGCTGCCCTCGGGCAACGAAATCGGCATCATCGACGTTCCAGGACACGAGCGGTTCATCAAGAACATGCTGGCGGGCGCGGGGGGCATCTCGGTGGTGCTGTTCGTGGTCGCCGCCAACGAGGGGTGGATGCCGCAGTCGACCGAGCACCTCGCGATCCTCGACGTGCTCGGGATAACGTCCGGCGTGGTGGCCCTCACGAAGGCGGACACAGTCGATGCTGAAACGCTCGAAATCGCGCGGCTCGAAACCGAGGAGCATCTCAAGCGCACGCGCCTCGCGAGTTCACCGGTCGTGCCGGTCTCCGCCGTGACGGGACTCGGGCTCGAGGAGCTGGTGCTCCGACTCGACGAGGCCGTCCAGAGGGCTCCCGATCCGATAGACCGAGGTAGACCTCGTCTCTGGATCGACCGCGTGTTCAGCATCTCGGGGGCCGGGACGGTCGTCACGGGGACACTCGCTGGCGGAAGTCTCGAGATTGAACGGGAGATCGAGATCAGCCCCCAGGGTCGCCGCGCGCGCATTCGCTCGATCCAGAGTCACAAGAAGCAGTTGCAGTCCGTGGGTCCGGCAAATCGAGTTGCGCTGAATCTGGTGGGCCTCGACCGCGGCAGCTCGGAGCGCGGCGACGCCATCGTCAGTCCATCCAGCTGGAGGCCCACGAGAACCATCGACGCCGAGGTGCGAGTGCTGCCTGAATGGGCGGTGGGTTCGGATCACGAACTCACGGAAAAGGGGTCACACCTCCTCTACATCGGCTCGGCCGAAACTCCCGTGCGAGTCAAACTGCTCGAGCCCACATCGATCCGAGCCGGAGAGAGTGGCTTCGCGCAGCTCTACCTGCGCGACCCTCTGCCCCTGGCACGCGGTGATCGATTCGTACTGCGTGATGCGGGACGCAGGTTGAGTTTCGGTGGCGGAGTGGTCCTCGATCCTCTGGCGACACGCGCTCAGCGATCCGACAGGAAACGGCTGGCATTGCTCCACCGGCTTGCCGGAGCGTCCGAAGGCGAAGGCTTAATTGCTCTGGTTGAGGCGGAGGGGCAGTTGAGCGCACACGAGGCTGCGTTGAGGACGGGGCGTTCGGGGACAGAGCCGGGCGTCACTCGGTTGGACGACCTCCTGTTATCGGCTCAACGACTCGAAGAGCTCCAGTCGAACGTCCGTCGTCTTCTGCAGGAACACCACGCCGCGAATCCACTCGAGAGTGGGATGACGCGCGCCGCAGTGCGCGCCGAAACGAGACTCGGGCCGGGCGCCTTCGATGCGCTCGTGGACACCATCGAGGAAGTTGCAGCGGATGGCGCTCTTCTTCGACTCGAATCACACGCGGTGAGCATGTCTCCCGATCAGCAGCGGGCGCGCGACCGAGTCTTGACCGCCATCCAGTCGGGAGGGTTCACCCCTCCTCTGGCCAAGGATCTCGATGCCGATTCCGCCCTGCTGCGTGCGCTCGTCGACTCGGGCGAGCTCGTCCGCATCGGCGACTTCTATCTGACTTCGTCGCAGGCGAACGAAGCGCGCACTCGCGTCAGGATTGCTATCCAGGCCTCAGGACCTCTGACGGTGGCTCAGATCAGAGACCTACTGGGGACCTCACGAAAATACGCAGTCCCCCTGTGCGAGTGGTTGGACCAGACCGGGGCCACCCTGCGCCAGGGTGACGCCAGGATCCTCGGCCCCCGTCCCTGAGATGCCGGCCGCTTTCTGTTTCCCTCACGCTACGACGCCCCTTCGGGGCGTCTCCTCTCCCGGCGGCGCTAGAGCGCCGCCGTCGGGTAATGCCCGCGATCGTCGAGACGATCGCTCCTTCCTACTCGCCGTGAATTGGATCACCCTTGGCGGGCACTCCGCCGACCAGGTCGCCGTCGCTCAGAGGTCGAGGCTTGCCGCTCTGTAGTTCGTCGACGAGGTGATCGACCACGCGGGAGAGGTCACCGAATTCTCTGTAGACCTCACGCTGACGCGTGGCAGACGTTCCGCGGTCGAGAATGTCGTCGATCCCCTTGAGCTCTCTCAGGCAACCGAGTCTCTCGGCGGTCGGCGCGAGCCGGTCGACGGTGTCACCGATCGAGCGGCGTAGCGACATGACGTTGCCTTCTTCATCGCGAATGATCTCGGCCTCGAGCCCGTGGCGAGCAGCGCGCCACTTGTTCTCTCTAATCGTCCAGGCCTGATGCTTGAACATGTCGAGTCCCGAGTTGTATCGCTCGGCAAGCCAGACCACGAGACATTGCGAGAACGCAGTGATCGACGCGATCTCCTCGAGCGAGCTGATCCCGTCACAGATGCGGAGTTCGATCGTCCCGAAGCCGGGGTGCGGCCGAATGTCCCACCAGACTTCTCGAATACTCCGGATCGTGCCGGCTCCGATCAGAGTGCGCATGAAGCGCTGAAACTCTCCCCAGTTCGCCATCTGATATGGCAGGCCCGCGGTTGGCAACGACTCGAAGATCTTGCTCCTGACAGAGGACAGCCCGGAGTCGCGTCCCTGCCAGAAGGGGCTCGAGGTCGACAGCGCGAGAAAGTGAGGGATGAACGTGCCGAGGCTGTTGCCCACGGCGATCGCCTCTTCGCCGGTGCGCAGGCCGACATGGGTGTGCACACCGAAGATCAAAAGTCGACGGGCGGTCCACTGGCAGTCCTCGATTAGGCGGTGGTACCGGGGGTCAGGCGACACGGTTTGATCGACCCATGCCGAGAAGGGGTGCGTCCCTGACGAGATGATGCGGTAGCCGTAGTTGTCGGCAACCTCGACTAGTCGCTCGAGCTTTCGTTGGAGCTCGCGGCGTGCCGCCTCCACGGTGGGGCAGACGTCGGTGATGACCTCAATGGTGCACTCGAGTAGCTCGTGCTTGAAGCCGGGTTCACCACGAAGGTCGGCGAGGATCTTGGTGGCGGCCGTGTCGGTGGCGAGCGCACCCGATTCGTCCACGACTTGGACCTCGATTTCCACTCCGAGCGTTGGTCGTTCGCTTCCGTTGAAAACGATGTCCAATTTGTACCCCCCTCCTGTGCGAGAACCTCGGTCACTCGCCCTTACCCTCTTCGCCCCGCCTTGATGTTAGTGCTCGGGGCGAACCTGTCCACCGCCTTTCGCGGCGACCTGTCTGCGACCGAGCACGTAGACCAGGGCGATGAGATTAGCAACCACTCCCGCACCCACGACTCCGGCCCCCGCGGAGATGGCCGGACCAAGGGGGATGAGAGCACCGAAGACCCACGCGAGTTGAAGCGCCGACTCCAGTCGAGCGAAGACCCAGCCGCGCGCGCCCTGCGGAGTCTCGCGCTGGACGATCGAGTCGAATGCGACCTTTGCGCTGCCCGATGCAATCCCAAAGACGGCCACCAGTACGCCCGCGGAGACGATGGAGAAATTTCGTCCGACGATCACGGCAACGACCCCAGCAACGACGAGCGCCAAGGCGATGATGCCTTCCTCTCGCAGCCGTCGCTTCACGACAGGGGCGAGCAGCGAACCCGCGAGAGATCCGGCGGCCGCCGCTCCCACGAGAAGTCCGAGCCCTATCGACCCGAGGTCCTCGCGGCGCATGGCGAACGCAAGGTGCAGAACGAGGAAACCGACGAGCAGGCGCATCCCCGCAGCGGCGAAGGTCGCTTGGCGAATGCTCACCGAGCGCGCGAAGGCCTGGGCTTCGAGCCGTTCCGTTACCGCTCGACGACCTTTCCGCCGGGGAAGCCTCAGCGCCGGGAACACCCCGAGGTAGTACACGACCGCGGCGAGAAGCAACTCGGCTCGTACCGAAAAGAAGTGCAGTAGCAAGAGTCCGAATGGAACGGCCACCATGCCGGCCAGCGCGCTCACCTTTGCTATCGAGGAATTCGCCTTGACCAGGGGGCGATCTCCGGGGGCCAGCTCGGGAAGCATTGCCCCCTTCACGACGAGCGAGGAACGCGAGAGCACAAGTACCGCGAAGGCTATTGGGAAGAGATAGAGACTGTCGATCCGGGTTGCGAGCAGCCAGGCAAGAGACCCCCGGCCGAGTGCCGAGATCACCATCGCGAATCTCAAACCACCTCGATGCCTGTCGAGAAACCGCGAGAGGAACGGCGCGACAACGGCGAAGGGCGCGACCGTGAGAACGAGATAGATGGCAACGCGGCCGCGCGCGGTTGTCTCGGGCACGGAGAAGAACAGAGAACCTGCCAGCGCTATCGCCAACAGTGCATCGCCGGCCGCGCCCGAGGCCTGAAACGTCAGGAACCTGCCGAATTCCGGAGTGGCCGCCTCCCTGCGAGCATTGCGAACGGCTCGGCGTGCTGCAATGCGCAGCAGCGGCTCTTCCTCGCGGGGGTTGCGACGGTCGACCATGAATTTCAAGCGTAGGACCAGCGTCCAGCACACGGGGGTCGGGGTCGGAGCGCGGCGAAAGAAGGCCGGTGCTCTCAGGACAGACAGACTCGCTCAGCGAGTTCGGGAGTCATGAGAAGTGGGGAAGACGAGTTAACGGATTTGACAATCGTTTTCAATAAGTCCTAACCTGAGCCGGTGAAACGCTCACTGTTAGCCCTAGCCGCCCTGGTCCTGCTCGCCGCCGGTTGCGGAACCGACGGTGATGATCCCGCCGCATCGCAGGAGCCCAAGATAATCGCGGCCTTCTATCCCCTCGAGTTCGTGGCCGCCGAGATAGCCGGGGGCAACGCCGGCGTGACGAACCTCTCGCCCCCGGGGGTCGAACCGCACGATCTTGAACTCGCCCCCGACCAGATTCGCTCCCTGGCCCAAGCCGATCTCGTCCTCTACATCGGCGAGGGGTTTCAGCCTGCGGTCGAGGACGTCGTCGGCGAGCTATCAGGGACGGCGGTGATAGACGGGCTCGAGGCCCAAGACGAGCTGATCGAGGGCGGCGACCCGCACGAGGACGAAGAGGGGCACGAGGACGAACTCGAGGAGGGCGCAACCGATCCTCATGTCTGGCTCGACCCGACGCGCGTTGCATCGTTGGGTCACGCGGTTGCCGCCGAGATGGAGCGGATCGATCCGGACAACGCGGACGTCTACGAAGACAGCGCCGTCGCGCTCACGGATGCCCTGGCCGGGCTCGACGAGGAGTACTCGGCGGCGCTCGAGAACTGCGAAGACAACGAGCTCGTAGTGAGCCACGAGGCCTTCGGTTACCTCACCGAGCGCTATGGGCTCGAGCAGGTCGGCGTCTCGGGAATCGACCCGGAGTCCGAGCCCTCACCCGGACGCATGGCAGAGGTCGCAGAGTTCGCCCGAGAGCATGAGGTAACGACGATCTTCTTCGAGGAGCAGGTCGCGCCCGACATCGCCCAGGTGATCGCCGACGAGGTCGGGGCCGGCGTCGAGGTGCTCGACCCTCTGGAGTTCCCACCCGACGGCGGCTCAGATTACTTTGACGTTATGCGAACCAACCTGGATTCGATCTCCTCCGCGCTCGGCTGCGAGTAGATGACACCCCATTTCCATCTCAGTGGAGGCACCGTCAATTTCGGCGCGACGGTGGCGCTCCGAAACGTGCACTTTTATCTGGAACCCGGAGAGTTCGTGGTCCTGCTCGGAGCCAACGGCTCGGGCAAGACGACGATGGTCAAGGCGCTGTTGGGTCTCGTGCCTCTCAGCAAGGGCCGGCTCGACGTGTTCGGAACGCCCCTGGCTAAGTTTCGCGATTGGGGTCGCATCGGCTATGTGCCACAGCGAGCGAGTGCGGCCTCGGGCGTCCCGGCGAGCGCCTTCGAGGTCGTCCTGGCGGGCCGGCTGGCCCGGTCGCGCAAGTGGGGGCTCCACACCAGGGACGACGCTCGGGCGGTAAGGGAAGCGCTCGAGCTCGTGGACATGGCCGACAAGCACAGGGAACCCGTCGAGACCCTCTCGGGGGGCCAGCAGCAGCGCGTACTAATCGCGCGTGCTTTGGCGGGTGAGCCGGACGTTCTGGTGCTCGATGAACCCGTCTCAGGAGTAGACCTCGAGCATCAGGAGAGCTTTGCGACGACACTCGGCGAACTGAATCGCGGAGGGCGAAGCGTCCTTCTTGTGGCGCACGCCCTGGGGGTAATCGAGCCGCTGGTGTCGCGCGCCGTGGTGCTCACGCAGGGCGAGGTGACTTACGACGGGAAACCATTGCGTGAGTTGCACGACAGCCACGTTCACCACCATCCACACTCGGCCGAGCAACCCCCTCGCTTCTCGCAACCCGCCGGAGGACCGCGCTGATGGACATCTTCGCGAGCGCGTGGAACGGGTTCTGGAACGCATGTCCGTTCGAGTTCTGCCGGTGGGACTTCATGCAGAAGGCCCTCGTTGCAGCCGCGCTGGTGGGAGTGACCGCCCCCGCCATCGGCATCTTCCTCGTACAGCGGCGTTTGTCGCTCATGGGTGACGGGATCGGTCACGTCGCCTTCACGGGCGTTGCGGCCGGCTTCCTATTCGGCACGCTGCCACTGGTCACTGCAATCATGGCCGCCATCCTCGGTGCCCTTGCAATCGAACTCATGCGAGAACGAGGTCGTACGGAGGGCGACGTCGCTCTCGCGGTCGTGTTCTACGGCGGCATCGCCGGTGGGGCCCTGCTGATGGGCCTGTCGGGAACCTCGAACACCAACATCCTGACCTACCTCTTTGGAGCGCTGCTTTCCGTGAACCGACCTGACATCCTGGCCGCGTTGGGCATCTCAATCGTCGTTCTGGGGAGTGCCATGCTGCTGCGACGCGTTCTCTTCGCGGTGTCCTACGATGAGGAGGTGGCGCGGATCTCGGGGGTCTCGGTACGCGCCGCTAACCTGCTGGTCGCCGTTGCCGCCGCGATCACCGTCGGTGTAACCATGCGGGTGGTCGGAATCCTTCTGGTATCCGGAATGCTGGTACTTCCCGTGGCGGCGGTTCAGCAACTCACTCGCAGCTTCAATGCGACGTTCGTTGGTAGCCTCGCCCTGGGGCTGCTCGTCAGCATTGCCGGGGTCGTGACCTCTTATTACCTGGACGCGCCGCCGGGTGCAACGATCGTGATGGGGGCCATCGTGGCCTTCGTTCTGGCTAGCGTGTTCGCCCGTGCTCGTGCGGTGGTGTGATGAGTGACATGAACAGGAAATCGACGGGGCCCCATCGATCGACCAAACAGAGGGCGGCCATCAAGGATGCTCTGGTCGCCGCCCGCGGGTTTCGCTCCGCGCAAGAGTTGCACGACGAGCTCAAGGCCGAAGGTCAGCGTGTCGGACTAACGACCGTGTACCGAAACCTCCAGGCGCTTGCCAGCGCGGGCGAGGTCGACGTTCTCCGTACGTCCGAAGGCGAGGCCATCTATCGGCGCTGTGGCACCGGCGAGCATCATCACCACCTGGTCTGCACCGAGTGCGGGAACTCCGTCGAGGTAGGGAGTGAGGAGATCGAGTCGTGGGCCAAGCGCGTAGCGAAGCATCACGGCTTCACTCCGGTCGATCACACAGCCGAGGTCTTCGGAATCTGCTCGGGCTGCTCCAAGTAACGGTCTGCTGATCGCCGCCGGTCGGATCGGGGGACGACTCTATCCGGCTATCGGGCCGGGGCCGGAACTTTCGAAGCAATGTCCCCCCCACCCCAATTCGCCCGGCACGTACTTCATCGCTTTAATGAACTGGGGATGCCAACAACGCGATGGACTCAAGCTCACGAAGGCGATGAACTATTCCGCGTGGGGTCACATACATCAAGAAGAGCATGAACCATCCCTGATATCGCGAGAATGCGATGAACCATGCGACCTTCGCTAAATAGCGATGAAGTAGTCAGATAGCGCAGGAACGCGATGAACTATCTCGACGTACGAATTGTGTGGAGGGAACCCTATGCGGTGTCGTGGAGGGAACCCATGCCGATGTCATGGAGGGAACCCATGCCGAGACCATGCCTGCGTGGCTGAGGGACCATCATGTGGCTGAGGCCTAATGCGGGTGTCGTGAGAGGGCGCCCTGGGAGTGTCCTGCGAAAAGGACACCTGAGAAAGTCGTGGAGGGCCTCGGTCTCACAAACCGAACCGGCAGCGGATTCGGGTTCTAGGCATCATCGCGGAACATTCGCTCCGCCCGGGACGCTTGAAGGCCGGCGCTTCGGGGCGGGGCTCGGGCTCCGTCGCCGTCTCCGGCAGTTTGTCCCGGGCAGCCTTCCTGCGAGCCCCCGATACCCTCTGCTCGTCTCGGCTCACCAGCAGCGCAGCGAGGCCCGTAGTGATCGGCACCGACGCTACGAGCCCGATGCTTCCGACCAAGGTGCGAACTATCTCCTGGGCGACGACTTCGCTCGTCAAGGTCTGAGTGAGTGGAACGTCGGCCAGGCTGAACAAGATCAGCAGAGGCAGGGACGCGCCCGCATAGGCCAGCACCAGCGTGTTGACCGTCGACACGACGTGGTCACGCCCGATCCGCAGCGCGCTGGAGTACAACTGCCGCGCCGAGTAGCGCGGGTTCGCATAGTGGATCTCCCAAACGGCGGACGCCTGGGTCACGGTGACGTCGTCGAGCACCCCCCAGGGTGCCGATGATCACGCCTGCGAAGATCAGACCCTGCAGGTTCACCTGTGCGGCCAACACCTGAAGGAACACCGCCTTCTTCAGAACCGAACCCAGTGAAGCTCACGATGTCCAAGAAGAACGCGGCGAGAAGACACGTGAGCAACAGACTCACCAGAGTGCCAAGGATCGCGCTGGTCGTGCGCACGTTGACTCCGTGCGCCATGTAAAGCGCCGCAAACATGATGGCCGCGGACCCCACAGCCGCAACCGCGATAGGGCTCTGGCCCTCGAGAATCGCAGGCAGGACGAACGCAAGCAACACTGCGAGCGAAATCACTAGTCCGACGAGCGCGGCGACCCCGCGCAGTCCGCTGAGAGCGATCACAACTGCCGCGAAGAGAATTCCGAGAGCCAGCAACGGGAGGCTGCGCTGTAGTCGAGGAAGAGTAGCGATCCTCGTTCGGATCGTTTAAGGACCGGCCGACGAAGATCTTGTCGCCCTCGGCTATCTGCCTGGCCTGGCTCGTTTCGGCCGTCTCGAAAGAGACGTTGGTGCCGGCCTCGTCACCCTCGTCGATGCGCGCAGTAACCTCAGCGCAACGAAACGACTCCTGTCCGGGGATCGCCTGGCAATCGATCTCTTCCACGTTCGTGACCGTTGCCCCGACCCGATCGGGATTGACAAAATCTCCTTCGATGCGGCCCGGGGGGTCACCGGCCACAGAATCACGAGGCCGGCGAGCGTCAGGACGACGAATGGAACGACGGCTATGACGAGAGCCCGTCTGACCTTGGGAGAAGCTCTGTACTCTCCTTCCTCCTCGGCGTGGACGTGCCCGTGCGAGTGGCCGTGTCTCACGAAGGTTAGTGGCGGCCAGGTTCCGTCGAAGGGGGCGGAATGTCTGCGGGAGGCACCGGCTCGTTACGGACCGGCGCGCTCGGGTCTGCGTCGATGGGGGGAGCCTGAGGCGACTCCTCTACCGTTCGCTCGTGCATCGCGTCGGGGAACACGTCCTTGCCGAACGCGGCCTCGAACGCCTTTAGCATCTCGATCGGAATGGGTACGACGAGGGTGGAGTTCTGCTCCGCTGCGACGTCCGTGATCGTCTGGAGATACCGCAGCTGATAGGCGATGGGGTGGCGGGCGATGACCTGAGCGGCCTGAGCGAGTCGCTCGGAGGCCTGGAACTCACCCTCGGCGTTGATGATCTTGGCCCGGCGCTCACGCTCGGCCTCGGCCTGCTTCGCCATTGCTCGCTGCATCTCGGTGGGAAGGTCGACATCCTTGATCTCCACGAGATTCACCTTGATGCCCCACGGATCGGTCAGGTCGTCGATGATGCGCTGCAGATCCTGGTTGAGCCTGTCGCGTTCGCTCAGGATGTCGTCGAGATCGACTTTCGACAACACCGCGCGCAACGTCGTCTGCGCGATCTGAGAGGTTGCGAAGAGATAGTTCTGGACCTCGACGATGGCCTTTACCGACTGGAACACCTGGAAGTAGACGACCGCGTTGACCCGAATGGTCACGTTGTCTCGGGTGATGACGTCCTGCGGCGGCACGTCGAGGGTGACGATCTGCAGGTTGACCTTGACCATTCGGTCGACGATCGGAATGAGGAAGAAGAGCCCGGGCCCTTTGGCCCCCTCGAGCACGCGTCCCAGCCGGAAGATGACCCCTCGTTCGTACTCCTGAACGATGCGAATCGACGCGGAAAGCAGGATCAGCAGGAACACGATCACCGCTCCAGCGATTATGAGCCCCACGTTTGAATCGCCTCCTCAGACGTCGGTTCGACTATGGAGCGAAAGCTGTCCGCTACCCTCCCATGACTATCAGCGTGTGTCCTGCGGGTCGCCGGCGTGCTCGTCCTCATGAAGAGGTTCGACGAGGAGTACCAGCCCCTCCGTGGCCTTGACCTCGACCATCGAGCCGGCCGCGATCCCCGTTTCCATGGTGCGAGCGCGCCACAATGCCCCCTTGGTCAGCACCGTGCCCTCGGGCGCGATGTCGGTCTTGGCTTCACCCACCGTCCCCACGAGGGCGTCCTCGCCTGTAATCGGCCGGCGAAGGCGCACCCTCAGGGCGGCGGTCATGACCGAGACGAAGAAGACAAGAGTCAAAACCACGGCGGTCACTATCGCCCAGGGCGACAACGCCAGTTCATCTGGCGCTCCCGAGAACAACAGGAGCCCGCCGGCAACGAGCGCAACTACCCCCCCAACGGTCCAGATTCCGAGACCCGCGACCTGAAGATCGACGAGAAAGAAGATGACCGACAGAACGACGAGCAGAACCCCCGCCCAGTTCGTCGGCAGGACGCTCAATGCGTAGAAGCCCAGCAGCAGGCAGACTCCGCCGAGGATGCCCGCGAGACCGATTCCGGGGTTGTAGAGCTCGAAGATGATCCCGAAGGTCCCGAACAGGAGGAGCAGATAGGCGATCTCCGGGTTCGTGACCAGATGCAGAAGCCTCTGCAGGATGTTCATCTCCTGAAAGCGGAACCTGACGGTCGCGGTGTTCGACGCGTCGTCCCATGTCTCGAGAGTCAGCTCGCTGCCGTCGCCGATGGTGACCGTCTCGCCGTCCATCTCCCGAAGCAGATCCGAGAGTGTGTCCGCACGCCCGTTCACCACCCCGCGGTCGACCGCTTCGGTCATACCGACCGACTCGGCGTCCACTACCGCGCTGCGAGCGAACTCGGGGTCTCGGTCGCGCAAGATCGCCAGGTCTTCGATGAACGCCGCGGCATCTTCGGTCGCTTTCCGAGCGAGAGTCTCGTCGACCTCGCCGCCCCCAAGGTTGACCGGAGTCGCAGCCCCCAGGGCCGTGCCGCTCGCCATATAGGCGAGGTTCGCCGCGTAGGTGATGAAGGTCCCCGCCGACGCTGCGCGGGCCCCGCCCGGAGCAATCCAGACGATGGTCGGAACGTCGGCCCCGAGCATCTCTTGGATCATCTCCCGCATCGAAACGTCGAGCCCGCCGGGCGTGTCGATACGAATGACCACCGCGTGGACCGCGTCGTCCTGTGATCTCGCAAGACGTCCCTTGAGGTAGTCGGCGTTGGTGGGATCGATGACCCCCTCGAGCTCTATGACGTCGACGGTCTGGTCACCGCCCTCCTGAGCGTCAAGAGGTGGGGCCGCGAGCATGACGAAACCGGCCGCCATAGCCGCCAGCCACACAAGGCTCAGAGTCCGGCGCGCGCTCCGGAAAGGGAGGAGCATCCCTCAATTCTCCCGCAGCTCGGAGGTGAAGTCTGCGTCGGTCGGTGACATCTCAAGAGAGGCGCCGCGCCCGCCCGTCCGCAGCTCAGACGGGGTCGTAGCTCCGGATCGCCTGCCCAAGGATGTCCCCACCCTCCTCGGCTTCGTCCTCGGTGAGGCTCATCGGCGGCGCGATGCGGAGCACGTTTCCGTAGAGGCCCCCCTTGCCGACGAGCAGTCCATTGCGTCTCGTCTCCTCGAGCATCCAGCTCGCTGCCTCGGGACTCGGCTCGAGCCCGCCGGGACGAACGAGCTCGACACCGAGCATGAGCCCCTTTCCCCGCACCTCGGCGACGTAGTCGCGGCCGTCGACCGCGGCCCGTATGCGACCCATCAGTTGTTCGCCTCTTTTCAGACAGTTCGCCTGCAGATCGTTGTCGAGCAGGTAGTCCAGGTTCGCGAGCGCCCCCGCGGTCGACAGCGGATTGCCTCCGAAGGTCGAAATCGAGTTCGCCTGAAGGCAATCCATGATCTCGGCGCGCGCCACGACGCCACCGATGGACAGACCGTTGCCTAGGCCTTTGGCGAAGGTGATCATGTCGGGCCTCACTCCGTGCGCGTCGATCCCCCAGAAGTGCCCGCCGGTCCGGCCCCACCCGGTCTGGACCTCGTCGGAGATGAGCAGGATGCCGTGCTCGTCGAGCACCTTGTGCATCGCGCCGAACAACCCGTCGGGTGGAGTCGCGAAGCCCCCGACTCCCTGGATCGGCTCGGCGATCAGACAGGCGACGTCGCCCGAAGTCATGGTGTCGATGACGCTGCGCAGGTCGTACACGCATTCGCCGATGTAGGCGGCGTCGGAGTGACCGCTCCAAGGACTGCGAAGCCGGTAGCCACCGTGAACGTAGCTCACGTTCACGGGAGTCAACGCGCTCGGCGACCAACCACGGTTGCCGGTGATAGCGACGGTCGCAAAGGAACGGCCGTGATAGCTGTTTCGGAGAGCGAGCACCTGATTGGAACGGCGGTACGCGGCGGCCAGCAGCAGGGCCGTTTCGTTCGCCTCCGATCCCGACGAGGTGAAGAAGACCTTGCCGTCATCGACGGGCGCGAGCTCGGCGATGCGCTCGGCGAGCTCGATGGCGGGCTCGATCAGATAGAGAGTCGACGAGTGCAGCATCTTGTCCGCCTGGTTCTTGATCGTGTCCACGATCTCCGGAACCGCGTGCCCGGACATCGTCGTCAGGATGCCGGCGAAGAAGTCGAGATAGCGATTCCCCCCGGCGTCCCAGACATGCCGTCCCTCACCACGCTCGAGCGAGATGGGTTGCTCGTAGTACAGGGCCAACCAGTCGGGCAGGACGTTGCGATGACGGGCGAGAAGCTCCTCGTGGCTCATCGGACGAGTCTAGGCGTCGGCGGAGCTTCGCTGCGCCTCGCCGAGCAAAAGGCTCGGAATCCCGCCCTCCGGGCGGGCGAGTCACTAGGGCAAGCTGTGGAGGTGCGAAAGGGCGACAGACTGGATAGAACATAGCAATGCACGTCGACGAATTTCTCGATCCCAAGATCCTGATCGTCTCCGGCAAGGGAGGCGTCGGAAAGACCACGGTGGCGGCCGCGCTGGCGCTCGTCGCCGCGCGCCATGGACGCAAGGTGTGCATGGCCGAGATCGACCGGAAGGGAACTCTGCCCAAGCTCTTCGGCGGCGGCGAGGTCACTTACGAGCCGCGCGAGCTGTCGCCCGGCGTATGGGGGCTCAACATCATTCCCGAGGATGCGCTCGCTGAATATCTGCGCGTGCAGTACCACATGAGCCGCATCTCGCGAGTGTTTCGCAGCACTCACTTCGTCGACTACATCACGACCGCCGCGCCCGGGCTCAAGGACATCCTGGTGCTGGGCAAGATCTGGTACCTCGAACAGGACAGGGACCACGGAGGTGGCGCTCACGGCTTCGACACGATCATCGTCGACGCTCCCGCCGCGGGCCACATGGCCACGTTCCTGAAGGCCCCACAAGGCCTCGCCGATGCGGTGCGGCTCGGGCCGGTCCGGCGCCAGAGCGAATGGCTCAACGACATGCTCACGGATCCGAAGAGGAGCCGCGTGCATCTCGTCTCGCTCGCTGAGGAGATACCGGCAAGCGAAACACTCGAGACCTCGGAGGCCCTCGACAAGGAGCTCGGAATCTCGCAGGGCGCGGTGTTCGCGAACGCTGTCTATAGCCGCTTGCTCATGGACGAAGAGGCCGATGAGTTCGAGAGGATTGCGGCCGACGGCAAGATCGACGAGCTCTGCGACGTCGCGAAGGCGTCCGGAATCAACCTCGACGACGACGACCTCGGAGCCTTGCACGGCTACGCGCGTTTCCTGAAGGCCCGGCGAAACATCCAGTCGCAGCACCTGAGAAAACTGAGCCGGGGTGTGACGCAACCGGTCATGGAGCTGCCGTTTCTGTTCTCGGCAGGTCTGGCACTGCCGGACATCGAGACCCTCGCGGACGTGATCGAAGAGCAGATGGAGACCCTGTGAGCGCCGCTCGTGCACGGCTCAATCCCATCGGCGAGATCGTCGACCATAAAGAGATAGTCGTGTGCGCGGGATCGGGCGGCGTCGGAAAGACCACGACTGCGGCGGCCATTGCCTTGCAGGCCGCACTGGACGGCAAGAAGGTAGCGGTTCTTACGATCGATCCGGCCAAAAGGCTCGCGTCTTCTCTGGGTCTCAAAGAGCTGACGAACGAGCCATCGAAGGTCAGCAAACGGAAGTTCACCAGCGCAGGACTCGAGATGAAGGGCGAGCTCTGGGCTCTAATGCTCGACACGAAGACCACCTTCGACGAGGTCGTCACGCGCTACGCACCAAGTCCCGAACAGGCAGAGCGCATCCTCGAGAATCGCTTCTACCGCAACATCTCGTCCACGCTTTCGGGCACTCAGGAGTACATGGCGATGGAGAAGCTGTACGAACTCCACGCCGACGGCGCCTACGACATCATCGTGATCGACACGCCGCCGACGCGAAACGCTCTCGACTTCCTCGACGCGCCACGCCGCCTCACCGACTTCTTCGAGTCGCGCGTGCTCCGCTGGTTCCTGATGCCGTACATGAAGGCGGGCGGCGGCATCTTCCGGGTCGCGAACGTCGCGGCCACGACTTTTCTGCGGGTGGTCAAGCGCATCATCGGTGGCGACGTGCTTCAGGACACCGCGGAGTTCTTCAGCAATCTCGAAGGTATGTACGACGGCTTCAAGGAACGGGCACGGGAGGTCTCCGCTCTGCTGCAGAGCGACGCAACCTCATTCGTCATCGTTACCTCCCCCGGAGAGGACTCGGTGATGGAGGCGACGTTCTTCGCCGCTCGGCTCAACGAGGCCGGGCTCCCGTTCGGTGCGCTGATCGTCAACCGCGTGCACCCGAAGCTGGGTGATGGGGTCGACGTCAAGCCACGCCAACTCACGAAGCTCGAGAAGCAGGGCGACCAAGGGCAGCTGCTCGCGAAGCTGATCGACAACGAGGAGGCGTTCATGCGCGTGGTCCGGCTCGAGGAGAAGAACCTCAACGCTCTCGCTCGGAAGATCCCGAAGCACCGCTGGGTAAGAGTCCCCTACCTCGAGCAGGAGGCCGTCGACTTCGCGGGCCTCTCGTTGATCGCCGACAAGCTCTTCGAGGCTTGAGGGGGCGAAAACCAAGAACCAAAACCCGAAACCAAAGGCAAACCGACATCGAAGGGAAGTTGGTCCTCGGGTGAGCTCGGTCTGTTCCTGCGGTTGGGTGTTCGGGCGAGCGCGGACGCTGGCTCACCTTCATGGGTGAGTGGATGTCCTCACCTCGAGCATCCGACATTCAGCCACCGTTTCGGTGGGCTGAGGGTCGAACGGTTCGCGGAATCCACACCAGAACGGCCCTGCCAGGCCGATTCCACGAGAGTTCACCCCCCTCGATGCCCGTCTTTGGGCTTGCACCTCACGTCGCGTGAGGGTCTAGCTTGTCGACATGGACGTGAGCGAGCGCCGGTGGAAGATCGGCGAACTGGCCAAGGCGACGGGCCTCACGGTTCGCACGCTGCACCACTACGACGAGATCGAGCTGCTCCGGCCCTCGGCCAGATCCGAGGCCGGGCACCGGATCTACACCGCTGCGGACGTGCGGAGGCTGTACCGGATCATCTCGCTGAGGCAGCTCGGCTTTCCGCTGGCCGACATCACATCCATGATCGAGAGCGACGACGCCGACCCGCGCGCAGCCGTGCGCCGTCATCTCGACGCCGTCGAGGCCCAGATCGAGTTGCAGCAGGAGTTACGCGAACGACTCGGTGCGATCCTCGGCGTTCTAGACGACTCCGAGGAGCCTTCGACCGGACAGTTACTCGAGATCATGGAGGTCATGATGGAGGTCGAGAAGTACTACACGCCCGAGCAGCGGGAGCAGATCAAGAAGCGCGGCGAAGAGGCCGACTGGGACGAAATCGAGCGGCACCAGAAGGAGTGGTCGCAGATACTCGAGGATGCGGAGGCGGCCATGAAGGCCGGCACCCCTGCGACCGACGCACAGGTGCAAGAGCTCGCCCGCCGCTACGACGAGCTCGGGAAGTGGTTCTCCGCCGGATTCACGGGGGGAGACCCCGGTCTGAAGGAGTCCCTCAACCGGGTGTGGGCCGAGAAGGGCGACGAGCTTAACGCGGCCTACGGGAGGGGACCCGAGGTGAACGAGTACCTGAATCAGGCACTCGAAGCCTCGACCAAGTAGCAACCCGCTCCGAGCCCGGGTGCAAAATCAGTCCCCGGGACTCGGCCCCCAGATGTTCGCGGTTAACATCTCGCCCATGCTGGCTGCAAAACTCATCGAGGGGTTCGTCGGCGTCCTGACTATCGGTTCGGGACTGATCGCTCTGTGGATCCTCGTGGATCTGTTCCGCCTCCGGAGAAACGAGCTCGGCGCCGTGTACAAGGGTGGGATCGGGCAATGGTCGTGGGCGGCCCACCGGATCACCGGAATCCTCGTTCTCGCGTTTCTCTACGGCCACATCGTCGATACCTTCGGACTCGGCTTCGGCCCCGAGCTATACGACGAGACCATCGGCCTGTACCAGCAGTGGTGGTTCAAGCCGTTCGAGGTCGCGCTGATAGCGGCCACCCTGTACCACGCGCTCAACGGCGTCCGGATCATCCTCTTCGACTTCTGGCCCACTCTGGCGCTCAAGCAGCGAGAGTTCGCCGTGGCACAGCTCACGCTCTTCGTGATCGGGTTTCTGCCGCCGGCGTTCTTCATGCTCCGGTCCGCCTACCAGGCCTCCCCCATCGGTTGATGGCAACGACCGAGCAGGCTCTCGACTCACGACTGGCCTCCATCCTCGACGAGGTGGCGCGCGCCGTCGGACGTCACGGCATCAAGCAAGGAGAGTCTGCTGGGAGCAAGGCCGCGCTTCGAATCACACTCGAGAACGATGTCAGGCGAGTCGTGCAGGTCTACTGGACGGCCTTCCAGGCGAACGTCCCGGGCGACTCGATCGGGCTGCACCTCGAAGTCGCCGAGCCCCGCGTTTTCTGGGCCGAGGCGTACCTGAGCCCCAGTGCCGTGAACTGGGTCTTCTGTTTCAGCGAGCGTCCCACCGACGGAGAGATCCAGCTCTCCTACTACCGCGAGTACGCGTCGACCGGCGACGCCATCGAGGGATTCTTCAATCTGGCGGGCTGGTACGTGCTCACGGCCTCGGACAAGACCTGGGACGACGTCGTCTACTCGGTCGCCGACGAGTTGGGCTGGGACGATAGTCACCTGGCCAAGGCGGGAACCACGACCTCGGCCGCGGTGCAGGAGGCGCTCAAGAAGTCGACCATCATGTGGCTGCGGTGGCAGCACGGGGGCCAGATGTTGCAGTCGCCGGTGTGGTTCGTCTTCGACAACAAGACCTCGAAGATCTACGTGCTCTCAGGTGAGCGGGAGCAGATGCTTCCCGGCGCGAAGGAGATGCGCGAGGCGGACGTAATCCTTCGCTCCAAGGGCAAGGACATACGCATCGCCGAGATCGCGGCCAACGTCAGGCTCGTCTCTCCGAGCGACGAGGACTGGGAAGCCGTCGCGCAGAAGGTGGCGGAAAAGCGCCTCAACGTGCCGGGGTTGCCGGAGGATCTCGCCAATCGGTGGCGCGACACGTGCGACCTCCTGGAGTTGACGCTCCGGACCTAGGGTGCGGCCGGCTCGGTGATCTGGGTGGGACTCGGGCTGGGTAAGCCCGCTCCGGTTTAGGGGGGGCCGGCTCGAAAACCAGCATCTACGGGATGATTGAGGTGGGAACGGGCCTTCAGAGGGCCGCTTCGGCTGGGCAGCCAGACCTTCGACGAAAAACGACGCCGTGCGTCGGTAAATGGTCGGAAGAGTGCCGGGGCGCACGCTGCGGGGTGTCCGATCGACCGATTCAGTCGCTAGGCGTCCGAAATGGTCGAATGAAGGCTGAAAGCCGACCTCGCAGGCCCGGCCTCTCGGAAATCCGCTCGTTGATGCCGGTTTTGCCTTTGGTTTGTCCGCCTAGGCGGAGTTCGCCAGGAGGGTGCGCCAGTCGCCCTGAGGTGCTCGGCGCCGGTAGCGGCGACGCTCACGCTCCGTCAGGCCCCCCCACACACCGTGGTCGACCGGGGCCTCCATCGCGTAGGACAGGCATTCGCTTCGAACCGGGCACCTTCGGCACACCGTCTTGGCCAGCTTGTGCTCGAGCGCGCCCGCCGCGAAGAACAAATCGGGGTCGTTCTGCGCACACAGCGCATGAGCCCGCCAGTCCTGATCGGTGTCCAAAACCAAGAGATGCCTCCACCCTCGTACTGATTGTGTTGCCCAAGCCAAAGCCTGTTGCAAAACCCTACAGACGGAGGGACGCTCTTTTGATAGCTAAAGCAGACCCTTTCTGGGTGCCTTAGAGAACTAGAGACGGCATAGTCCGTTTGGGCTAGCGCAGTGGTTACGGTCCCGTTTATGTAGGATCGGGGGTCCGAACAACACCGGACAGGCCCACACGACGGGCGACGGGGGAGTGACCGTATGAGAGGACGAGGGCTGCGCAGAGGGAGCCTAACGGCTCTCGTGTGCGCGTTGACCCTCGTCGTAGGAGTCGGCTCCGCACTCGCGGGTTCCCGGCCCCGGGAAGTGAAGAGCGAGAGCCCCGAGAAGGGCATACTCAAACGCTGGCCCCCCTCCAAGGTCACCGTCAGGTTCTACAACGGCGAACTTGGTCCCGAGAAGGACGTCACGATCGAGGTCCGCGACCGATGCGAACGGCTGTTGGGGAAGGGCACGCAGCCCGGGCCCGACGAAGAGGCAACGGGACCTCACGTCGTTTCCATACCGCTCGACAAGCAAGAGAAGAACCCCAGGGGTCGCTACGCGGTGAGCGTCACGTACTGGCCAGCTCCCGAGGAGCCGGAGGAAGACGGCTCCGATCCAGGTGAGACGCCCCCCGCGGACGAAGAGGAGGAAACCGCAGAGGAGGAAAGCAAGACCACCGCAGAGGAGGAAAGCAAGACCTATGAGTATGGTTTCCGTGTCCGCCGGGGTCCGAGCTGTGACCCTCCGGGAGACGGAAACAACAACCACAAGAAGAAGACCCGCGTCTGGGGAACCACCGGCGGTTCGGGGCAGCGCGGTGATGGAAACGAGAACATGAGAACCGCATCCCCGACGACGGATTCCACCACGGATCACACGAGCACCGACTTCGGCTCCTACACGAGCCCGACCCTCTCCGGCGACGACTACGCAAACACCGGCTCCTCGATGACTCCGTTCGGTGAGGACGACTTCGGTGAGCCCTTCGGCGACACGACGGGCACGTCGCCGCTATCCGATCCGACCGATCCCTCGCTCTACGACTCGGAGGTCGGGCAGGTTCCCGAAGAGGCCGAGGACCAGACGCTCAGCGCGGCCCGGGCCGACGATCTCGAACCCGAGCCCTCAACGCTCGTCGTGGCCCTAGCGACTGCCCTGTTGCTGGGGGTAGGCGGTGGTTTGTTCCTCAGGCGGACCGACCCGGCCCCCATTCGAGCCCGGAGCTAACCGCCGGCGCCGACTGCGTTCCTGTCTCCCTCGTCCGATCCAGTCCGACCAGCAACCCGGTCGAGCCCATGAGCAGCAGCCCCAGCACGAGTTCCGTCGCGATCGTCTTGCGAAACAGGGCGTAGGGATCCGACGAGCTGCCGTCCTCGGTCGCGTTCCGAAGCCCTTTGCGAACGTAGAAGTGATTGACCCCGCCGAGGACAACGATGCCCAGAAACAGCGCGATCTTGATCGTCAGGGTGATCCCATAGCCGCTGTCGATGAGGTCTCCCGGCGATTCGAGATTGAAGAACGAGTTAAGCGTGCCCGTTATCGCCAAGACGACGATCGAAATCAGCGCAACGCGTGAGAACCGGGACACGACCTCCGAGAGGATGCGCAACCGATCGGGCCGCTCCTTGTGCTGCCAGACATCGGGAAGGATCACGGCCAGAATCACGATGCCTGCGAACCACGTCGATCCGGCGGCGAGGTGAACGACGTCGTTGACCAGAGCCGCCCACACCGGGCTCGAAACCGCGGCGTGACCCGAGAACGACCATGTAGCGAGAAGAGTCAACGAGAGCAAAGCCCACAGACTCCACCACGCTGAGCCCGGTTTCCTCTCTCCCGCGGCCATGCCGGAGAGGCAGACGTCCTGCACTCGCTGATAGAGCAACACCGAGAGCGCGCCCAGGACCGGGAGGCGGATGAGATTCCAGATCCCGAAGCTCGTCGCCAGCACCGCCTCCAGCGCGTCAAGGCCCACGTCCCCTTCGTCGAGCAACGATACGAGCGACGTCTGCAAGAGCAAAGCGAGAACCGTTGCCACCGCGCTCGCAACGAGTGAGGCCCTGATGAGCCCCTCGAGCCGTACCGCGAGGTTCCCTCGTCCGGGGCGCCAGGACTCTGCCTCGAGCGTCCTGAAGGCGGGCCTCAGTACGAACATCAGTAGTGGAACGGCTCCGAAAATCAAGGCATTCGCTGCGAACGCAGCAAAGCGAACAAGCGTGAACGAGACCCTGACCAGATCCTGTTCGATCTCCATTGCCCGCGTCTCCTGTCATGGCTTGCTCTCGGTTAGTTTGGCGCGACTTTGTCTCTTAGCTAGACATCCCGCAGGGAGTCTTTCATGACGTCAGCACAATTGATCCTGGTATCGGTGTCGTCCGCGCTCATCGCGGTAATCGCAATGCTGGTGGTAGCTACCGTCCTGCGTGCCAGAGCTCGAGAGGGGGCGGGAAGCGGCTTGTCCGAGGCAACGGGGCCCCAGACGAGGGCGCAGCGCGCCGCGGCGCGCGCTCAGAGGAGAGCACAGAGGGCAACGATGAGAGCCGACAAGAAGGCCGCGAAGGCCGCGGCTTCGGTTGACAAGACCGAGAAGAAAAAGGCCGCCGCGGCAGCCCTTGCGGCCGCCAAGACGGAACCCGCGGACGAGAAGCCGGCCACGGGGAGCGGTGCCGAAAGCCCGGAGAAGGCGCCGGACATCGAGAGCGACTCGGGAGGCAAAGACATCAAGAGCGTCCCCCAGAGCAACGACACCGAGAAGGATGCGCCCGGCGACACGCTCGAAATCCCAACGGCCGCCGGCGCAGCCGGAAACTCATCTAGTCAGGAAGGGACCGACGAGCTCGTTGTGCCCGACAGGCGATCCGACCAGAAAGACGATGAGATCGCGACGACGGAGGCCGGCAAGAGAGCCGCGATGGGTAAGCCAAAGGCCCGCAGATCGCTGCTGGGCCGGGGCCAGTCGGCCGAGGACTCACCCGAGAAGGAGCCCTAGCCCTACTCCCGGAAGCCCTTGGCTGCTTCCTCGACGGTGGGGGCGATCGACACGCCCTCGCCGAAACCGGTGATCGTGAACAACTTCAGATGTTGCTCGCGCGTGCACGCGATCGCCAGATCCCCTCCGGCCTCGCGCAGTCGTCTCACGCCACCCATGAGCGCCCCCAACCCGGACGAGTCCATGAACGGAACTCCGTCCAGATCGACCACGACTCTGGGGGTGTCGTCCTCGATCATCTTTCCGAGCGCGTCCCTGAGAGAGCCAACCGTGTAGACATCGAGGTCGCCGACCGGCACGAGGACCTTGTAGTCGCCCTTGTCCTGGATGTCGATCTCCACCTTCTGCTGTGCCAAGCGTCTCTCCCGTTCAGTTCTCTGTCTTCGTCACGCGTCCCACAGGCCGGCCCTCATCGGTGGCCTCCTGTGCCAACGGCGCGCCCTGGAACTCGATCACGAGCATCGTGAGGTCATCGTCCAGCTTACCTGCGGCGAAGCGTTCCACGTCCCGCACCAGCTCCTCGCCCAGCTCGTTCGAGTCGAGCGGAGCGAGCCGGATGAGCGCCTCCGCGAAGCGATTCTCGCCGAAGATGACGCCGTCCGGCGACTTGGCTTCGAGGAACCCGTCGGTGTAGAAGATGAGCCGGTCACCGGGCCGCAGTTGGATCGTGGTCTCGGCCATCCCCGGCTCGTCGAACCAGCCCAGAGCGCGGTTTCGGGGGCCCTCCAGGAAGTATCCCTGAGGGCGGCCGTCGCGCCTCTCGGGCCCCTCGCCCGAGGTGAGCATGAAGGGCGACGGGTGCCCCATGTTCAGCCACCCGGCCTGGCCCGTGACGAGGTCGACCGTGGCGTAGATGAGCGTCGTGAACGACTCCGGCTCCGTGGCCTCCTTGAGTGCCTCGTTCGCTCGTTCGATGATGCGTCTCGCCGATGCCCCCTGTCCTCGCTCCGCTCGCAGGACCGACAAGGCGACCGTGGCCATCAGAGCAGCCGCGATACCTTTGCCCGATGCGTCTCCCACCGCAACCGTGACGGTCGAGTGAGTGACATCGACGTCGTACCAGTCGCCACCCACCAGGTTCGCCTGACGTTGAATGGGCACCAGCTTGACGGTGGCGGTGTTCGGCAGAGTGCGCTGCAGAAGGTTGCGTTGGATGGCTCCCGCGATCTCGAGTTCGCGATCCTGCAGCGCCAGCTGCTGGAGACGTTTCAGTGCTCCCTGCATCTCCGTGAAGCGGTCGCCGAGCTCCTCGACCTCGTCTCCCGAGCGAATATCGACCTTCTGGTCGAAGTCCCCTCGCCCGATGGCCCGAGCAGCCTCGACGAGCTCGGAGAGGCCGGATGACAACCTCCGCGGCAGCAGGATGGTGAGCAGGAGTCCGACGCCCAGCGCCCCGATGATGACCGCGACGAGCGTGATCAGGGCCTGGTTGGAGCGGGTTTGGAGGTCCTGCTCGGTCCGCAGAACGACCTCGCGCTGCAGGTCTCGCAGCTCGCGCCCGAGGCGCTCGATCTCTAGAATGAGCGGCGCCCCCTGCTGGCTGAAGTGGGCCTGCGCCAGGGACCTTTGGCCCTGCTCGGCCAGGGGAACGACATCGTCTTCGACGCTGGTCTGAAACTCCTCTCCGGCCTGGGTGAGCTCGTCCAGCAGCTCGAGCTCCCGGCTCGACGTGAACTGACTCCGGCTCTCCTCCAGGACGCCCTCGACGTTCGACACCTCGGCCGCGTACTGCTCCAGGAGCGGGTCGCTTGGCAGCAGCAGGAAGCCTCGCACGGCGGCGCTCTGTGCGGTGTAGGAGCGCACGATCTCGTCGACCGCCACTACGCCGGGAACCGCGTCGTTGAAGACCCCGCGCTGCACCTCACGAAGAGACCAGAACAGCGACAGGGTCACGTAGCCGAGCAGCCCGATAAGAACGAGTAGAAGACCGAAGCCACCCACGATCTTCCATCTAAGAGACAGCCTCACGAGCACCAGTATCCTCGAACCCATGGGCAGGCGCAGAAAACAGGACCGCAAAGTCACCGGAGCCCTGGGCTCAATGGTGGGAATTGGTGCCGCGCTGGGAGCCTACGCCGTGTACGAGCCCCGCCGGTACCGCCTCGTCACCCACGATCTCACCTGCCTTCCGAGCGTTCCCCCTCTGAACGTCCTCCACGTCTCCGACACCCACCTCGCAGCGAATAACCGGGCTCGCATCAGATGGCTCGCCGAGCTGCCGGATCGGCTGGGGTCGACTCCGGACCTGGTGCTCGCCACCGGTGACTTCGTGCAGGACGACTCCGGGATCGAACCCCTCGCCGAGGTTCTCGCTTCCCTCGAGGCTCGTCTCGGCCGCTTCTTCGTCTTCGGCAGCCACGACTACTACCAGGCCAGCTTCCAGAGCTACGCCAAGTACTGGACGGGGAAACGGAAGCTAGAGTCCCCTCGCGCCGACAGCACCCGGCTGAGGGACAGCCTGGAGGATAAGGGCTGGATACAGCTCCACAATCGAAGCGAGGTCATCGAGACACCCTCCGGTCAGGTCCGCGTGGCCGGGGTGGACGATCCCTATCTCGGCCGCCACAGGACGGATCATCTCGAACGCGGCGAGCGTGACCGGCTTGCCATCGGTCTGATGCACTCGCCCGAGATCGTCAGCGAGTTCACCCTCGCCGGATTCGATCTCATCGTGGCCGGACACACGCACGCGGGCCAGGTCCGCCTACCCTTCGTCGGCGCGGTGGTGACGAACTGCTCTCTGCCCGCGTCTCTGGCCGGAGGGCCGCATCGCATCGGTCACTCGTGGCTGCACGTCAGCCCGGGCCTCGGCACGGGGAAGTTCAGTCCCATCCGATTCAACTGCAGGCCCGAGGCCACCCTGCTGAGACTGCGACCCGGGGGCTAGGGAGACCAAGAGTCAAACCCCGAAAGGCAAACCGAAAGGCAATAACAGCATCGAAGGGATGGATTGGTCTCGTCGGGCTTAATCTGAAGCTGAAATTGCCCTTCTGCACGAACTGAGGACATTCAACCCCCTATACGGTTGCTAGATGTCATCAGTTCTCTCTTCGGCCCGCCTAGCAAGCCCGAGCGGGGCCCTGCCGAGCCGACCACGGGAAGATTCCCCCTTAGCTTAGATGCCGCTTTCGGGTCTTGCCTCTCCCCCACCCAACTCCACCGAACGCTTCCAAGCCGGCCACAGGCTCACTTTCTCCTTCGATGCCGCTTTTCAGGTTTTCGCCTCCAAAGGCCGCCTACAGCTCGCGGCTGTCGGCGTCGTCGATGCCCGACTCGGGATGTGACGCGTCCTCGAACTCTCGCAGCACGCCCGTGACGAGATAGGAGACCTGCTCGCCGATGTCGACCGCGTGGTCCGCGAAACGCTCGAGGTAGCGGGATACGAGCACCAGATTGGTCGCAAGCGTGAAGCTCTCCTCGTCGTCCACATAGCCTTTGAGGTCGTCCAGCATCCCCCGGTTCAGGCGGTCGATCGCGTTGTCCTTGATCGGGAGCGTTTCGGCCGCGTCGAGATCGCGCGAAGCGAAACTCGTCAGAGCGATGTCGAGCATCTCGCCCGCCCGCACTCCCATCTCTCGGAGCCGGATCACCATCGGTGAGTCGGGAGGATACGCCTGCTCGTTGAGAACGAACTTGGCCATGTTCACGCACAGGTCGCCCATGCGCTCGAGATGGAGGTTGGAGTGCATGATTGCGCGAATGAGCCTGAGGTCGGTAGCTACGGGGGCCTGCAGCGCCAGCAGGCTCATCAGGCGTGATTCCGTTGCGATATGGGCGTCGTCGACCCTGTCGTCGTCGGCGATGACCTGCTTGGCAAGGACGGGATCGCGCCGCTCCAGCGCGTCCAGGACGGCGTGAAGCTGCCGGCGAACCTGGGTTCCCTCCGACATGAGACCGCCCTCGGCGGTCTCCAGCTCCTCGTGGAAGTTGATCCGTACCACGCCCACAGTATCCACCGCCGTCGGTGGATCGACTGTCAGGCGTGGCACACAGCGACTTACTTCCGCCCTGGCGCGCTCGTCGAGACGATCGCTGGTTGACCCGGCGCACCCCTTAACGAATCGAGAACAGGAGACGAAATCGAAGTGACTTCGTCCACCTGCGCCCGCTCACAACCCCGTCGTCAAACTATGCTCTTAACCAGGAGAAACGAACACAACATGAATGACTTCACGTGGTTGTTAACCGGTGCTGGGTTGGCGGGTGGCTTGGTGGTGCTCGCTCTGGGCGTCGTGTCCGCTCGAAGGCGTCGGAGCACCTCCCCTGGCCAGTCGAGTCGGGCGGCGAACCGCGACGACGCACTCGCTCCCTCCGGTCGAGAGTGGGCCATCATCGAGCGAATGGCCGAGGGCTTGGTCGTGCTGAGTGACCTGCTGAGACCCGTCGCTGCCAACCGGGCGGGTCGCGAGCTCCTGGGATTTCCGGAGGGATCTCTTCCGCCTCGCCTCCCCTCCGACGAGGTGAGAACGGTCGCTCGCAGGGCGCTGGACCGGTCGGGAGCGGTCGAGGAGGTCGTGAGCATCTGGTTCCCGGCGCGCAAGACCCTGCGCGTCCGCGCGGAGCCTCTTGACTCTCGCGGCGGAGTGGTCGTGGTCATCGAAGACGTCACCGAGGAGCTCGAAACCCAGAGGATCCGGCGCGAGTTCGTGGCGCACGCCAGCCACGAGCTGAAGAGCCCGGTGGCGAGCATGCAGACACTCGCCGAGGCCCTGCGACACGCGGTGAGGGAGGATCCGTCCGCCGCGCAGCGTTTCGCAGATCGCATCGAGTTCGAATCGGCGCGACTGGGTCGGCTGATCGGCGACCTTCTCGACCTCTCCCGCCTCGAGGATCCCGACGCCGTGCCCCGGGAGGTGGTCGATCTGTCGGCGGGAGCCAAACGGGTGATGGAGGATGCAGAGCACGAGGCGGTGTCCAAGGAGATCACCCTTGACGTCGAGATCTCCGACGGGGTCTTCGTCAAGGGCGACGAAGCACAGATGGCGGTGCTCGTGAGGAACCTCGTCGAAAACGCGGTTCGGTATACCCCCGAGGGGGGCCGGGTTTCGGTCGACGTCTACCAGGAGGACGAGTCCGCGGTGGTGCGGGTGAGCGACAACGGGATCGGCATTCCGATGGAGGCTCAAGGGCGTGTTTTCGAACGCTTTTATCGGGTCGACAGAGCGCGCTCACGCGATCGAGGCGGCACGGGACTGGGCCTCGCGATCGTCAAGCACGTAGCCGAGCTGCACGGCGGGATTGTGGAGCTGGAGAGCGAACTCGGCCGGGGCTCGATCTTCACCGCTCGGGTACCGGCGGTGCGACCGCCCCCGCAGAGAATCGCCTCCGCGGGTTGAACAAGGAGGACGTATAGACGTGCCGCAGATTCTGCTGATCGAGGACGAAGAGGGTTTCGGAGAGGCGCTCGAGTACCAGTTGCAGCGGGAGGGGTTCGAGGTCAACCGCTACACCGACGGCTCGGTTGGACTCGAGCGCTTCAAGACGGCGGGGGCCGACCTCGTGCTACTCGATTTGATGCTGCCCGGAATGGGTGGCGAGGACATCTGCAAGGAGATCCGGCGCGCGTCCTCAGTTCCGATCATCATGCTGACCGCGCGAGATACCGAGATCGACAAGGTGCTCGGACTCGAGCTCGGAGCCGACGACTACGTGACGAAGCCGTTCAGCTCGCGCGAGCTCCTGGCGCGCATCAAGGCGGTTCTGCGGAGGAGCTCGACCGACGCGACGGGCGCCGACGGAATCCTCGAAGGTGGAGGGGTGAGGCTCGATCCCGACCGCTTCGAGGTAACGGTGCGAGGGGACCTGGTGCACCTTCCCCGCAAGGAGTTCGAGTTGCTGGAGCTCCTCATGGAGAACTCGGGCCGCGTCCTAACACGCGAGACGCTCATCGATCGCATCTGGGGGCCCGACTACTTCGGCGACACGAGGACGCTCGACGTGCACATAAAGCGACTGCGAGCCAAGTGCGAGGAGGATCCCCACACTCCCACGCATCTGGTGACCATCAGGGGGCTGGGCTACAAGTTCGTTCCCTGAACGGGGGCGCTGCTCAGTAGCCTTGAGACGCGGTGTCCCCGTCGCGGCGATTCGGCCTGATCTCGGCCGACAGGGATTCCGAGTCGCCGGTGAGCATGTAGGTGAGACGTTCGCCGATCATGACCGAGTGGTCGGCAATACGTTCGAGCGCACGGCCGGCCAGAAGGGACTTGACGGCCATGGGCACCGCGTTCGGCCCGTCCATCGCCATGATTCCCTCCATAAGGGCCCGATTGTGCGAGTCCATGGCGTCGTCCCGCTCCTCGAGCGTTTTGGCGAGTCTCAGGTCGCGGGTCGACCACGCCCTTATGGCGGTGCGAAAGAGCTCTTGCGCTTCGAGCGCCATCTCTCGGAGGATTCCGTAGGTCTCGAGGTTTCCCCGAATGAGCTCGTGATCGGGGGCTAACTTCACGATTCGCAGACAGAGATCGCCGGTGCGTTCGAGGTCGCCCAGGATGCGGATCACGGATACGACGAGGCGAAGATCCGACGCTACCGGGTTCTGCCGTCCCAGCAGGTCGTAGCACCGCTCGGTGAGAGACACGAGCATGTCGTCGATGTCGTCGTCCCCCTCGATGACCTTCTGAGCGAGGTCAATGTCGCCCGTAAGAAGGACCGTGGTCGATCGTTCCAGCGCTTCGTCTACACGCAGCGCCATGACCTCGATCTGAAGCCGCAACTGCTCCAGCTCGAAGGCGAACGCCGCTCTTAGAGGTCTGGGGTCTTGCTGATTCGGCTCAGCCGAACCGCCCGGTAACGTAATTCTCGGTCCTCTCGTCGGTCGGAGTCTGAAAGATGTTCTCGGTCTTGTCGTACTCGACGAGCACGCCGGTGCGCCGATCTTGTTGCTCGTTGACCTCCGCGGTGAAGAACGCTGTCATGTCGCTGACGCGCGCCGCCTGCTGCATGTTGTGAGTCACGATGACGATCGAGTACTCCTCCTTGAGGTCTTGCATGAGGTCTTCGATGCGTCCAGTTGCGATGGGGTCCAGAGCTGAGCACGGCTCGTCCATGAGGATGACGTCCGGCTGGACCGCGACACAGCGAGCTATGCAGAGACGCTGTTGCTGCCCGCCGGACAAACCCATCGCCGACTCCTTGAGGCGGTCCTTGACCTCGTCCCACAGCGCGGCCTTCTGAAGTGACTGCTCGACCAGTTCGTCCATGTTGCCCTTGAAGCCGGAGATCTTGGGGCCGAACGCGACGTTGTCGTAGATCGACTTGGGGAACGGATTCGGCTTCTGGAAGACCATACCGATTCGGCGACGGACCTCGACGGCATCGACCTTCTTGTCGTAGAGGTTCACGCCGTGGTACTTGATCTCACCCTCGACACGGGCGGTCTCGATCAGGTCGTTCATTCGGTTGAGACAACGGATGAAGGTGGTCTTGCCGCATCCCGAGGGGCCGATGAGGGCCGTGATCGCGCTCTTGCCGATATCCAAGGTGATATCCCTGACGGCTTTGAACGGGCCGTAGAAGACGCTCAGGTCCTTGATCTCGAAAACGAGCTCTCTGCTGGCGAAACCTTCATGGCGAGAGACGTCGACGTGTATCTCAGGTTGCGTCACCTGGTTTCCTTCTGTCGTTGTTCGAGTATTCATCTCTTACCACTTCCTGTCGTAGCGGTTACGGAGCAGAATAGCGATTGCGTTGGCGCTGAGTGTTAGCACGAGCAGCACCACGATCGCTGCGGGTACCAAATCTTGGCGAAATCCTGGGTCTGGCTGCCGAGACCAGTTGTAAACAAGCACCGGAAGCGCCGTGAACTGGCTCTGCAGCCGGTCGATTAAACCTTCGGCGTTCACCGCGAAGAAACCGCTGACGGCTCCGACCATAAGCAGCGGAGCAGTCTCTCCGATCGCCCTGGAGAGCGACAGCACGGTTCCGGTGAGGATACCGGGAGCGGCATTTGGCAGAACGTGGCTCCTGATGACCTCCCATTTGGTCGCCCCGACGCCGTAGCCTGCCTCTCGAATGCTATTGGGGACGGCCCGCAGCGCCTCGGCGGACGTAATGATCACGATCGGGAGAACCAGGATTGCCATGGTGATGCCGGCACTCATGACCGAGCGTCCGCCCGTAAAGCTGCCGAACAGCTTTACGAAGAGCGCCAACCCAAGTAGCCCGTAGACCACCGAGGGCACACCCGCGAGATTGCGGACGTTTGTGTTGATGAACCGATTCAACCTTGTGTCCGCGGCGTACTCCTCGAGGTAGATGGCGGCACCGACTCCCAAGGGGAAAGCGATGACCACGACAAAGGCCACCAGAAACAGCGAACCGCTGATGCCCTGGGATACTCCGGCTCGTTCCGGGAGCGAGGACACGGTTCCTGTAACGACGTCGGCTCCGCGCTCTTGAAAGGTAGGGATCGCCTTGCTGACAATGTCGAACAGCAACACGACGAGAAACAGCAATGAGATGAGCAGTGCCAACAACAAGAGAACCTGGAAGATCTGTCCGGCCAGATCGATTCGCTTCCGACGCAGCGCTCGCTGAACGATTTCGGAGGTCGTTAGCTCAGCAGCCCTGGTTGCCATCTAGTACCGCAGCCTGACCCGGCGCACGAACCGTTCACTTAGGAGGTTCAGAGCGAGCGTCATGAAGAAGAGAACGAGTCCCACGAAGAAGAGACTCTCGAACGTGCCCTCCTGCCCCCGCACCTGATCGCTCCCGATTGCAAGCGAGGTCATGGCGGCCGTCATGGTCTGCCCCGGCCCGCAGGTGTCGACCGTGAACAGGGATCCTCCGGTCGCTCCGGCGGCGATGGCAACCACCATCGTCTCGCCGATCGCGCGCGAGAAGCCGAGTATCAGGGAGGCCACCACTCCAGAAACGGCGGCCGGGAACACGATGCTGGTAACCGTGCTGCGCTTGCGGGCCCCCATTCCGTAGGACGCCTCCCGCAGTGCCATGGGCACCGACCTGAACGAGTCCTCGGCCACGGACGCGACCAACGGAGTTATTAGAATTCCGACCGCGATGCCTGCCGCGCCGAGGCTGAAGGACGTCGGCTGGCTGCACAGAGCTTGCATGATGTTCGGACTGAGCCACGCTAGAGCGAAGTAACCGAGAACGACGCTGGGGATGCTTGCGAGAACCTCCAGGATGGGCTTCAGAGCACGCCGAACGCGCGGCCTCGCGTACTCGGAGAGATACAGCGCAGCTCCCAGTCCGAGTGGAGCGGCAACAACCATTGCGATGAGCGACACCAGCACTGTTCCCGTGATGATCGTGATTACGTCGAACCGTCCACGACGAGGGAACCAACCTCCCTCTACATCGATCAACGCCGACAGGTCGACGTTCCGCAGAAACGTCAACGCTTCCCCGAATAGAGAGAACACGATCGCCGCACTGATAACGATCGAAAAAAAAGCCGCCCCGAAGAAGAGACCCCTGAACGCACGTTCACGTCTGATGCGTTTCGGACTTCCCTGAAGATCCTGGAGGCTTACTTCTCTGGGTGAGGCCTGTGACATATCGCTCCGACCACTAGCTCTCGCGCATCAATGCTCGCAAGACGAGAGGGAACGGGACGTGCCCGCTCCCTCACCATCCGAACTGACAAACCTTACTCCTGACTGATGACGGGGCCGAGTTCCCCGGCTTCCCAGTTATCGACAGTGATCTGCTTGTCCTCCTCGGCAAGGTCCACGTAGCCAACCTCGTTGACCGAGGTGAAACCCTCTTCCCCAAGGTAGAAGTCAACGAATGCCTCGACCTCCGGCTTGTTCTCGAAACTTTCTTCTTTGATGTAGATCCACAGATCACGAGCGATCGGATACTCGCCAGAGGAGATGGTCTCGTCGTTTGCCTCGGTACAGTCGACCCCCTCTGCCTCGTTGGAGATCTGAAGAGCCTTGACAACATCTGAGTTGTTCACGAAGAAGGCGTAGCCCACCCATCCGAGCGAGGAGGGCGAGCCCGAAATGCCCTCGATGATCACGTTGTCGTTGGCCGACGCGGTGTAGTCGGGTCTGGTGGCGATGTCGTCCTCGGGCACTTCACGCTCCTCGGCGAGCCCCTCGAGCACGATCTCGATGAACGAGTCGTAGGTCCCGGATTCTTCCCCCGGGGCGGTGACCTCAAGCGGTACATCAGGATAAGGAGTGTTCGGAGCTCCCATCTCGCCCGCGAGATCATTCGCGTCACTCCAGTTCCCGAAGCCCTCGGACTCTGGACCTAACAAGGCGTAGAGATCGAGGAAATCAAGGCATTCAACATCCCCGTTCTCAGGAGAAGTCAGTACCGTAATTCCGTCGATACCGACTTTCAGCTCAACGAATTCGATCCCGTTATCTGCACAAATCTCGACTTCCTCTTCAGCGATCGGGCGAGACGCGTCTGAGATATCGGTCTCCCCGTTGCAGAAGAGCTCGAAACCGTCCGAGCTTCCTGGGCCGTCGACCGAGATCGAGACTCCAGAATTCTCACTCTGAAACTTCTCCGCATTGAGCGAACTGATCGGCTCGACTGTGGACGAGCCGGATATCAGGATCTCGCCGGACAACTCTTCGCCACCCTCGTCTCCGTTGTCGTCGTCGCCCCCGCAGGCGGCTGCAACCAGCACCAACACAAGACCGAGTAGCAGGAGCCGCAATGGCTTCCCCGTCACTCTCGTCATATGGGCATATCCTCCTTATACGAGCCGCCGATGGGCGGTTCCGCGAGTCGGCCTTCCCCTCCAGGGCGGCCTTCCATCTGCGCGCAAGCTAACAACGGGCGTATTGCCGACCGGCATCCTGTTCATGAACACAATGTGAAGGGATTTCTCGGGATTTGCTCGCCACGCTGAGTCGCATCCAGGCGAGCGGATATGCGAGACTGACTGCCCGGCGGTCCGCCCACGGCCGTCGCAAAACGGGAAGTGGCGCAGCTTGGCAGCGCGCAGCGTTCGGGACGCTGAGGTCGCGGGTTCAAATCCCGCCTTCCCGACCACGAAAACCTGTTATGGGCGATTCTTTTCATTCCCCCGATACGTCAATTCGGTCGCGGGCCGCGGTGGGGCCGCGGCAGCTCGGCAGCGCGGGCCGGGCGTGGGTTTCTGCGCTGGAGAGCCCCCGCAGCACCAAGCGATGGGTTCTTGGGGGGAGACAAGGGTCTATACGGCATCCAACAGGATCGAAGGAGGGAAGCATCATGGTCAAGGTCAGTTCCGACATCTCGATGTCGCTGGATGGTTTTTCATCACCGGACCAAACGAGGGCATTGAAACCCGCTCGGCGATGACGGGGACCGGCTCCACGGTTAGATGTTCGACGCCAAGACCGATGCTGACGCTCAGGTCCTCGACGAGGTCTACGCGACAACGGGAGCGGTCTGATGGGGAAACGAATGTTCGATGTCGGAGTGGAGCCGTGGGGAGACCCTCCGCCCTTCCGGATGCCGGTATTCGTGCTGACCCACGAGTCACGAGAGGCCCTGCCAAGGCAGGGTGGCACGACCTACACCTGTGACGAGAGGACCCGAAGCCGGCCTAGAGCAGGCGCGCGCTGCCGCCGGTGACAAGAACGTCGGCATCTGGGGGGGCGCGAACATCATGAGGCAGTACCTGAAGGCCGGACTGATGGGACGAGATGCAAATTCACCTGGTCGCAGTACTACTCGGCGAAGGCGTCCGCCTGTTCGACGATCTGGGTTCCGAGCCAATCGAGCTTCGGAGAACAAGGTTGATTGAGACCACGAGCGCGACGCATCTCCGGTTCGAAGTCGTGAAGTGATACCGCTCAGTCACGGTCACTGCAGTTTGCTACGAGAGAGCTGGGCCGGCCCAGGGAGCTCTACAGAAGGAGTTCCGCAATCTGCACGGCGTTGAGTGCGGCACCCTTTCGCAGGTTGTCCCCGACGGAGAAAAACTCGAGTGCTCGGTCGTCGAAGAGGTCCTTGCGAATGCGCCCGACGAAGCAGGGGTCCTGATTGGCGGCGTCCAACGGAGTGGGATAGACATCGTTGTCGACGTCGTCCGCCAGCTCGACACCCGGGGATGCGGCAAGAATCTCTCGTGCTCGATCAACGGACACGTCGGAGTCAAACTCCGCATGCGCCGACACCCCGTGACCGGTCACGACCGGGACGCGCACGCACGTCGCCGTAGCTTTGAGGTCGGGAATCCCCAAGATCTTGCGTGTCTCGTGGCAAAGCTTTAGCTCCTCGCTCGTATAACCGTCTTCCCTCACCGAACCGCACTTCGGCAAGACGTTAAGGGCCAACGGGTGGACGAAGGTGCCGCCGCCCTTGATGACGTCTCCAGCGCGGCCCTCGCGCACGGCCTCTGGCTCCTTTGCGGCGAGTTGAGTCTGCTCCCATAACTCGTCCGTTCCCGGCTGGCCCGAACCGGAAGCCGCCTGATAGGTGGCGACTACCAGACGATTGACCGTCCACTCGCGGTGGAGGGGTGCAAGCGGCATCACCATGGCGGTCGTCGTGCAGTTCGGCGTGGCGATTATTCCTTTCGGGCGATTGCGCACCTGGTCGGCGTTGATCTCGGGCACGACGAGGGGGACCTCGTCATCCATGCGAAACGCGGAGGACTTGTCGATCACAACCGCTCCGCGCTCCGCCGCCACGGGGGCCCACTCGGAGCTGAGATCTTCGGACACGTCGAAGATCGCGATGTCGGCGCCGTCGAACACCTCGGGTCGGAGGCCGGCGACCTCGACCTCGGCACCCCCGAACTCGAGTTTTCGCCCGATCGAACGGGGCGACGCGACGGGAACCAGCTCGTCGACCGGAAAGTTCCGTTCCTCGAGGATGCGAAGAACTTCGGTGCCCACGGCACCGGTAGCGCCGACTACAACCACCCTCACCAGACTTCCCTCTTTTCCTCGGCGATCGCCGAGACGATCGCGACGTCTGCGCCAGCAGCGCCTACTTGGACGACTCGCATCTAGGTCTCTCTCGCATTTATGGCGCGCAGTTGACCTGTTGCGGTCGCGGGATGTTGCTCGCGAATGATCGATTCTTCGGTCAACTTGAATCTGTCGTGAATCGCCTTGACTGCTCGTTCCACCTCGAAAGCTCGTATCACGCACGACACGCGAATCGACGAGGTCGAGATGATCTCGATGTTGATCCCGGCGTCGCTCAGCGCGTCGAACATGTCCGCGGCAACTCCGGGATGAGTCTTCATGCCCGCACCGACGAGAGAGATCTTTGCGATGTCCGGATCCCTGGCCACACCCTCGGCCCCCACGGATGCCGCAATCTCGTCGAGTACCGGCTTGGCGCGCCTTAGATCGTCCGTCGGCATCGTGAAGGAGATGTCCGTTCGGCCCTCGGCGGACACGTTCTGCACGATCATGTCGATGTTGAATCCCTCGTCTGCGAGTGGACGAAAGACGCGCGCTGCGATACCAGGTGTGTCGGGCACGTTCTGAATGACGACCTTCGCCTCGGAAATGTCGTGTGCTACTCCCGAGATGATCGCTCGTTCCATGCGTTCGTCCTCCTCCTTGATCCACGTTCCGTCCTCGTAGCCGAACGAGGAGCGCACATGGAGCACCACTCCATGATTTCTCGCGTACTCCACCGACCGCAACATCAGGACACCCGCTCCGCTCGCAGCCATCTCGAGCATCTCCTCGTAGGAGACCGCGTGGAGTTTGCGCGCGCTGGGAACGATCCGGGGGTCGGCGGTGTAGACGCCGTCGACATCCGTATAGATCTCACACCTGTCCGCACCCAGCGCAGCGGCCAGTGCCACCGCGGTCGTGTCCGAGCCCCCGCGGCCAAGGGTCGTCACGTCGTACGCGGTCGACACGCCCTGGAAACCGGCAACGATCGCGATCTTGTTCGCCGCGAGAGCTTGGCGGACCCGGTCGCCCTTGACCTCGAGGATGCGGGCCTTCCCGTGAGTCGTATCGGTCACGATGCCTGCCTGCGAGCCGGTCAGGCTGATCGCCTCGTATCCGAGATCCGAGATGACCATCGAGAGCAGAGCCATCGAGATGCGCTCGCCGGAGGTGAGCAGCATGTCCAGTTCGCGGGGATTTGGCTCTTCGGATACCTGGGCGGCGAGGCTCACCAGCTCGTCCGTGCTGTGGCCCATGGCCGAGACGACCACACACACCTGATCGCCGGCTCGCACGGCAGCAACGATGCGTTCGGCGACTCTCTTGATCCGTTCGGCGTCGCCCACGGAGGTCCCGCCGTACTTCTGGACGATCAAAGCCATGTTTACAAGGTAGCAAGCAATCTGAGGGAGGTGCCCGCGCCTCTTGACGGTCAGGGGTGCGCTGGACGATACGTGAGGGTTCGAACGTGACCTAAGGGCTCATGCGGCGGCGGCCCCCCAGCGCTCTGCCGAGCGTCACCTCGTCTGCGTACTCGAGGTCCCCGCCGACCGGCAGGCCGCTCGCAAGGCGGGTCACGCGCAGTCCAAGTGGCGACAACAGGCGGTCGAGGTACATCGCGGTTGCGTCACCCTCGGTGTTCGGATTGGTGGCCACGATCACCTCGATAACCGGCTCGTTGCCTTCGGCCGGCCGGTGGATCCGGGCAAGCAGCTCCTTGATGCGCAGGTCGTCGGGACCGACTCCCTCGATCGGGCTGATGGCTCCCTGGAGCACGTGATAGAGACCTCGGTACTCACGAGTCCTTTCGATGGCGATGATGTCCGGAGGCTCCTGGACGACGCAGATCACCGTCGAGTCCCGCCGGGAATCGCGGCAGAACTCGCAGAGCTCGGTGTCGGCGACATTGAAGCACCGCTCGCAGAGCCGCACCCTGTCCTTGACTTCGACAATGGCCTCGGTGAGTGAGCGCGCCTCGGCCCCCGAGATCTTGAGGATGTAAAAGGCGACGCGCTGAGCACTCTTCGGCCCGATTCCGGGGAGCTTGGAGAGTTCGTCTACGAGCCGCTGAAGGGGACCGGCGAACAACTTGGGGCCTACATGCCCGGGAGGCCGAGCCCCCCGAGTCCTCCGGCGAGCGGCCCCATTGCCTGAGCTTGTGCCTCGCGCGCCTTGTCCAACGCGTCGTTCACCGCCGCGGTGACCGTATCGCCGAGCATCTCGAGGTCGTCTGAATCCGGCTCGCCGTCGAATGTGTCGGGGCTGATGGTGACGGAAACGATCTGCTGGTCGCCCGTCGCAACCACCTTCACTGCTCCACCGCCGGCGCTGCCCTCGATCTCGATCTCGGCAAGAGCGTCCTGTGCCTTCTGCATGTCGGCGGCCATCTTCTGCGCCTGCTTCATCATCTTCTGCATGTCTTTGCTCATCTGGATGTCCTTTTCCGTTTCCCTCACGCTCCGAGGCCTCGTCGAGGCCTCTCCACTCACGCCTGCGACGAAGCGCAGCCGTCGGGTAATGCCCGCGATCGTCGAGACGATCGCTTCCTTTTCCGTTTCCCGATCAATTCTCCTCGACCTCTCTCACGACCTCCGCGTCGAGGCCCTTCTTGACTAGCTCGACTGGATCGTGGTCCACGTCTATCGCCTCCGCCGCGTCTGCGTATGAGCCTCCACCCTCGGACTTGGAACCGGTTGATGGATCCCCGCCCGGCTGTGATCCCGTCTCACTATCGAGCGGCTGGGCTCCGCGCTCGGCAAAGCGCAAGAACGGCTTGAGCCCGAGCGCCGCGTAGAGCGCGTCGGACAGGATCAGCGAATTGGGCTCCTTGGCCATCTGGCCCGCATGAAACGTGGACTGCACCTCGACGACCAGGCCGTCCGAGTCGTAAGCGACCGGCTGTGATGGCTTGAGGAACGCCGCCACGCGTTTGCTGCGCTGAGCGACCTCCTTCATCGCCGAGGGCCAAGCGTCCTTGATGTGACCGAGCCCGAGGTGATCCACACCCGCCGCGGGTTGCTCGACCGTCGCCGGCTCAGGTGCCTGTCCAGATTCGGCGACCTCGGGAGGAGTCACATCCGTTTGCTCGCTCGGAGGCGCGGTGGGCTCGCCCACGCGCGGTCGATCGTCCTTCGAGCGAGTCTGCGGCGGCACCTGCGGCGGGACGTTGACTGATTCTCCTTCGAGACCGATGCGGCGCTCGAGTCGCTCGATGCGACCGATGAGCCCTTCGGCAGTCAGGTCCGTCTCGGGAGAAGTGCTGCGCGTGAGCGCAACCTCGAGGAACAGCCGGTGGTTCGGCGCGTTCCGCATTTCGGTGATCGCCTTACCTACGAGCTCGAGCAACCGGACGAGCCCCCCGATACGGAATCTCCCTGCTTGGTCGGCGAGCCGCTGCCGATCCTCGGCGTGAACGTCGAGCAGATCCCCGGCCTGAGGCGCGGTCTTGAGCAGCATCAGCGCTCGTGCGTGATTCAGAGTTCCGAGCGCAAGCTGTCGCACGTCGGCACCCTGGGCGATCATCGCATCGAGAGTCGTGAAGACCGTACCGATGTCGGCGTCCGCGATCGCGTCGAACATCTGTACGAACGCGTCCTCGCCACGCTCGCCCAGCAGCCGCTCGGCGGCCTCGACTGTGATGTGACCCTCGAGACTACGGAGCTGATCCAACGCCGACTGTGCATCTCGGGCGCTTCCCTCGGCGTGACGGGCGACGACCTCGAGCGCCTCGGGATCGATGTCGATGCCCTCTCGCTTGGCGTTATCCGAGAGAAGATCGATGAGCGTATTCAAGGGCATCCGGCGAAAGTCGAAGCGCTGGGTCCGAGACACGATCGTTGGAAGCACCTTGTGCGCCTCGGTGGTCGCGAGCACGAAAATGACGTGGTCCGGTGGCTCCTCGAGTGTCTTCAGAAGCGCGTTGAAGGACTGCGTCGTCAGCATATGGACCTCGTCGATGACGTAAACCTTCTTGCGGCCCCCGGCGGAGGCGAGTGGAACACCCGAGAGAATCTCGCGCGTCTCGTCGACCCCCGAGTGACTCGCCGCATCCATCTCGAAGACATCCATAGACGAGCCGCGCGCGATGGCAACGCACGACTCGCATTTCCCGCACGGGTTCGGAGTTGGGCCCTGCTCGCAGTTCAGCGCCTTGGCGAGGATCCGCGCGGTCGAGGTCTTGCCGGTTCCCCGGGGCCCGGTGAAGAGGTACGCGTGCGCCACGCGATCCTCGGTTATGGCGTTCGCGAGGGTGGTCGAAACATGCTCCTGACCCAGGATCTCCGAGAAGGTCTGGGGCCGATACTTGCGATAGAGGGAGACGTACGCCATGCGGGCCATAGTAGCGACAGATGCTATTTCGCTCCCCCTCGGGGGTATTGGGTCTGACAACCGCCCACCGGTACTCAGGCCACAAAACGTGTCGCTAGGACGCGAAGAAGGCCGTGCGGTTCGTCTTGGACCACTGAATGGCCGGCGCTGGCCCGGCAGCTGGCTCCGGGCGGGCGACCCTGACGGCACACTCGGGGACACCGCTTAAGGCTGCTCCCTTCCGGGCCTGACCTGGTTCGCGGCTCCGAGTCGCGTAGGACCCGACCATCAACACTGCTTACCGGGGGCTGCCCGGTCCTTCAGAGGCCGCAGACGAACCTTCAACCCGGCGTATCGAGGGATTTCCGGTACAGGGGACCCCGAGCCCCCCGTCTAGCACGGCCGCGCGTAGCTTACGGCTCCTGGGACCCCAAGCGTTTCGCCGCCGGGGACGCGACAAAGCGGAGGCGGAGGGATTTGAACCCTCGGATGCTTGCACATCACACGATTTCCAGTCGTGCCGATTCGGCCGCTCTCGCACGCCTCCGTGCGGGAGTCTAGCCGGGGGCAAGTTGGGAAGTGGGTGGCTGGATCTGCCCGGCCCAGGTGGGTCGGAGGCCGGGGAAAGGCGAAACCGGCGTCTACGGGGGTGACTTGGTGTCTGCGGGGCTGGATCTGCCCGCCGCGGCTTGGGTAATCGGGCAGGCATGGACGCTCACTCACCCCAGGGGGTAAGCAGACGTCCCTATAACGGAACTCTCGACATTCAGCCACCGTTTTGGTGGGCTGAGGGACGAACGTTCGCAGACTTCCCCGGGTCGGTCTTGCCCCCTGAGGTTAGCCGCCCTCGACCACTCCGCAGGCGTACCTCGCTCCTGCGTCCCCGGTGGCGAGTGTGGCTTCGTCCGGGCCGGGCTGACCCGAAGTGGTCGACACGTAGCGCTCGGGGATGTTCGCGAAGTTGTCGCGACCTACGTGGATCATGACGGCGCTCCCATCGTCATCCCGCAGATCTCTCACCCCGAAACGGTCGGTCACGAACTCCAGGCTGGCCGTTCCGTTGGCCAGCACCAGGAGAGAGGGAAGGTCTCCGGCGTGGTCGCCGTGAGCCTGGCCCTCGGGGGCGAAGTGGCCGCCCGCAGTCGTGAAGGGACCGTCGGGGGCGTCCGGGTCGCACTCGCCGATCGCGTGTATGTGAAACCCGTGGAATCCGGGCGCGGCCTCGGTGATCCTGGCCTGAACCCTTGTCCCCCCACCACCGGCGGGCTTCAGTTTGGCGCGCCCGACCTCGTCACCCTCGGCGTTGTAGAGGGTCACCTGGGCCGCGCCCTTGGCGGTTTCGGACCGACCCTCCGCGGGCTGCTGCGAAGCGCTTGCCGCCAGTAGCAGGGTCGCGGCAACCGTTCCCACAACCCCGATCACCCAGCGATTCGTCGTGCTAGACGTCATGATCGCCTCCCTGACTTGACTTCTTGCCTCTGGCTTGCCCTACCAACAATTCAGGAAACCGCCCCGCACTCGATTCGACGGGAGATAGTTAGAAGATGTCCATGTGAGCGACGTAAGGCCCGCGACCCCGCAGACAGTGGCACGACGTGCGCTGGTGACAGAAGAGGCTCGAAGAAGATCCCGACGAGCCGCGATCCGACCGGACGACGGGGCCCGGTCGAGGTAGCGGTGGGGGTGGGATTTGAACCCACGGTGGGCGTGAACCCACAATCGCTTTCGAGGCGATCCCGTTATGGCCGCTTCGGTACCCCACCAGGAACTCTCGCGGCCGCCGAGCCGCCCCGAGAATCTGGACTGACGATTATAGGTGTCGGCGTCCCTCGAAGAAGCCTGTGAGCAGCGCCGCCCCCTCGTCTTCGAGCACTCCCGGTACGACCTCCAGTTGGTGATTCAGCCTGGGATCCTGGGTGATGTTGTAGAGCGACAGAGCAGCGCCGGCGCGAGCGTCTTGCGGCCCGTAGACGAGCCGGTCGACGCGCGCCAGGACGAGCGCACCCGCGCACATGGAGCAGGGCTCGAGGGTGACATACGCGGTCGTCCCCTCGAGCCGCCAGTCGCCGGCCCGCTCGGTCGCCCGTCTAAGAGCCAGGGTCTCGGCGTGAGCGGTCGGGTCGCCTCGAAGCTCCCTTTCGTTGTGCGCCGAGCTCAGGACGTCACCATCCTTCACGACCACCGCGCCTATCGGCACATCGTCGTGGTTCAGGGCGAGCTTGGCCTCGTCGAGTGCGAGGCGCATGAATCGCTCATCGGCCGGCGTCGTGTGCTCGTCGATCACGTTCTCGAACGGAGACCGTTCTAACTAACGTCCGGGCTGAGATCGAGCGGCGCGCCGTTTTCGAATCTCGGCCTTCGCCTTGGCGTATTGCTTGCGAGTCCACATGAGCCCGTCTTTGGCCCAGTCGTACTCGCTCGCCAGGATAGCGAGCCCGAGAAGCTGGATCGGAAATGACCAGGGACCCGGCAGTGGAATGATGAGGGTTCCGACGACGAAGATGGTCACTCCGATGACGGTCACGAGGATTCTGCGGGCCATCTCGAGAGGGGTCCGCGGCACGATCTTGACTTCGACCTCGCCGTCGCTGCGCCAGTCCGACTTACGCGTCTTGCGCGCATTGCTGGGGTGTTCATCGGACTTAGGAGCATGGCGAGCCCAACGCCTGAAGAAGTCCGAAACGCGCTCGGCGGTGGCATGGGTGTCCGTGGGGAGCTTGATGCTCACCTCTAAACCCTCGCCTTCGACCGCAAGGTGGGGGCCGTGGTCGGCGTTGATGTCCACCGCCCAGGACCGAACCTGCTGCCACAGGAAAGAGACGTCCTCGGCTGGGCGCCCGTTCCAGTGAACTATGACGCGCCGGGGCGTGACGAAGGCAAAGCCCTCGCGCCGGGAGGAAGTATCGGCGATGCGTACCCACTGCACGACGTCTTCATCGTGATCGAGCAAGTGGTAGGCGTTGCCGAGAATGAGCTTCTCGCGCTGTTCGTGAATCCAGTGACCCAGTCCCACCGGCCCAGTAAACCCTGCCTGCGGAACAATGACGAGCAAGGTCACGCGAATTGAGTGCGAAAAAGTGGGAGCCGCGCCCCCACAGAGTCCTGTGGACGAAGGGACAATCCGCACGAAAAGGGTACGCCCGGAGGGTACGCCCGGAGGGATTCGAACCCCCGACCTTCCGGTCCGTAGCCGGACGCTCTAATCCACTGAGCTACGGGCGCATAGAGATGCCATCAGACTCTAACCGACCGTCGTTGTTGGTCATTCTGACGAGTGAGCGCAGGGAGCGGAGGCGCGGGGATTTGAACCCCGGAACCGGTTGCCCGGTTAACGCATTAGCAGTGCGCTCCCTTCGGCCGCTCGGGCACGCCTCCGCCGGGCATCATAGCCTCAG
>WHSV01000094.1 GCA_009379915.1 Actinomycetota bacterium
CCCAACCGGGCAAAGGTGTCGACCTCGCGCAGGACCTCCTTGACTCGCGGTCCGATCTGACGGAGCAGAGCATCACCGATGTGATGACCGAGGCTGTCGTTGATCTCCTTGAAACGGTCGAGGTCGAGCAGCATGATTCCGACCTTCGTGCCCCGGCGCTTGGCCTCCATCAGCGACCGATCGAGCCTGTCGTAGAAGAGAGCCCTGTTCGGTAGTCCGGTGAGGTCGTCGTGAAGAGCTTGGTAGGCCTTGTAGTCCTTCTCGGCATAGACCGTGGCGATGCTCCAGATGATCGCCATTGGGATGGCGAGCAGCGGCACGAGCAGCAGGCTTCTTTCGGTGGCCACGATGACCACCGGCGAGAGGGCGAGCAGAACGCAGTTCGTCCACGCGTGATAGCCGAGGTCGGCGAGAAGGAACCGGATGACGGGCGCCCGTTCGTAAAGAGCAATCGCGATTCGGCACAGGATGTTGTTGGCGATGAAGAGCGCACCCGCCGCTAGCAGGATGCCGGGAACGTCGGCGCTCGTGAACAGCGGTATACCGAGCGAGTAGCTGCCGGAGGTAGTCGGTCCGAGGATCGCGCCGCCGGCGCCCAGCGCCAGGGCGATCTGGCCGAGTTGAACAATGCCTTCCAGCCCGGCTTGCCGGCTCGGAGATCGGCCAGAAGGCAAGCTGCCGATTGCGCGAGTATCGCCGGTTCCGCTCCGAAGTGGATCATCAGCGCGAACGTAAAGATGGTCGAGACCGTGATCTCGACCTCCTCGCCGTCGGTACGGCTGTTCCTGATCGGAAAGAACTCACCCAGGACGATGAAGGCGGTCAGAATCCAGAACGCGCCGAAATCGTCGGCCACCGTCATTCCGGCATTAGGCACGGTGAAGACGATGAGGCCGAACCCCGCGAGGGTGATCGTTGCTACGTACAGCCAAACCGGCTTGATCTCTGCCCGCAAAATTGCTCTCCGTTCGAGGTCTGACAGGTTCATGGAAAAGGGCTAGATGGGCGGTGTTTTTTCTCGATGGGCGGTGTTTTTCTCTAGTGCCACTTGTTGGCAGCGCCCGACGCAGCCACGAGACATGCGAGCTCCTGCTCGTGTTCCTGATGAGCAACCGCAACCTGCCGGGGCTGTGGATCATCTGCATGGGCACGGTCATGAACTTTGCCGCCATTGCATCGAACGGCGGCGTCATGCCCGCCACGGTCGGAGCCCTAACAAAGGCCGGACTGATCATCGATCCGAGTCAGTTCGCCAACTCCGCGCGGCTCGCCGACCCGAACTACGCCTTTCTCGGAGACGTCTTCGCCATTCCGGCGGGATTTCCGTTCGCCAACGTGTTCAGCGCGGGTGACGTTTGCATCGTTCTCGGCGCGCTCGTTACCCTTCACCAAGATTGCGCCACACGATTCTTTCCTCCTCGACCAACTCTGACGCCGCTGCAGAAGCTCGACGGCAGCACCTAGAGGCCTCTACCGACCAAGGGCTTTGAGTAACGCCGCTACGTCTTCATCGGTGTTGTAGATGTGAAACGAGACGCGCAGGTTACCTGCGCGCGAGGCAGCTTGAATTCCCGAGCGTTCGAGCTGCGTGGATGCGTCTTCCGCTTCGATCGACACGATCGCAGAGTTGCTCGGCTCTAGTTGCATCTCCTCTCTAAAGAGGTTGGCGAGTCGCAGGTTGTGCTCGTGAATGGCCTCGACCCCCACGCTTGCAATCAACTCGAGAGACGGCTTGGTGCCCACCCAGGAGAACCACGCCGGCGAACGGTCGAAGCGACGAGCGGACTCGGCGAGCCTCAGAGGTGGTCCGTAATAGGAGGAGTGAACGTCCTCGCCCGCGTACCAACCCGCGCTCGCGGGTCTGATTCGGTCGCGCAGAGCGGGGTTCACGTACAGAAAAGCCGTCCCGCGCGGAGACATGAGCCACTTGTATCCGTGCACGACGAGGAAGTCGAAACGCGAGGCCTCGAGCGGCAGCCACCCGCAACCCTGAGTCGCGTCGACGACCGTGAGCACATCATGCTCTGCGGCGGCCTTCTCGACGGCCTCCAGGTCCGCGACCTCACCGGAGGAGGACTGTACGACGCTGAAGGCAACGGCCGTGGTGGAGGGACCCATTGCCTCTGCGAGCCGTCCGGCCGGGACCGTCTCGACCGTGACGCCGCGATCCGATTGCGTGAAGTAGGGAAACAGGTTCGACGTGAACTCCATGTCGGGCGCGAGGACTCGAGCCCCGTCGGGCAAGGAGCTCGCCACCATCCCCGTGAAGTCCGAGACCGTCGCCCCGATCGCAACATCTTCGACATCCGCACCGACGAGGCCGGCGAAGCTTCCGCGCGATTCTTCCGTCGAGTCTCCCCAGATCTCCCAGCTCGTTCGCCCGTGGCGCCAGTCGTCGAGGGCAGCGCTGAGAGCTTCGAACGACGGCCGGGGAGGAAGCCCGTAGCTGGCCGTATTGAGATAGACCGTGTCCGGCTCCCAGAGGGCCTGGGCCGCTGCAAGTTCCATCGATGGATGCTACTCGCCACCCGAGTCGCTTCTAACGGGAACAAACCCGGTGGTGGCCCACGTCTTAGCGCAGTCACGCGGAAACGACAGAGAGGTGCACAGATGCGGTCCCTGAGGGTTCTTTTGCTTTCGGTTGTCGCCACGTCGCTCATGGTCGGACCGGCGCTCGCCTGCGGAGGGCTCGTTGCACCCAACGGGTCTGTGAACCTCGTCCGAACCACTACGCTCGCCGCGTACGTGGACGGGATCGAGCACTACGTGACCTCGTTCGAGTTTGCGGGGGCCGGAGGCGGCAAGTTCGGCTCGATCGTCCCGCTCCCCGATGTGCCGACCGACGTGACCAAGGCGGGGCGGTGGACGCTCCAGCGCCTCGTGGAGGAGGTCCAGCCCCCGGTGCCAGAGGCTGCCCGACGCGCGGTGTTCCTTTCCGCTGCGGACACGGCCAAGGTGATCATCGAGAAGCGCGTCAGCGCTCTCGATATCGCCGTGCTGAAGGGAGGGGGCGACGAGGTCGGCACGTGGGCGAAGGACAACGGCTTCTTCCTGCCTCCCGACGCACCCGAGGTGCTGGACTTCTACGCCGAGCGAAGCCCGATCTTCATGGCGGTTCGCTTCAACCTCGAGCGCGCCCAGGACGAGGACCTCCAGTCCGGCGACGGCATCCCGGTGCACGTCACGATCCCGACCGACAGGCCGTGGGTGCCCCTTCGCATCCTGGGTCTCGGCCGGGCTGCCGACGAGATCGTCGAGGCCGACGTCTTCCTGCTCAACGAGACGAAGCCGTTGCTGATGCCGGGCATGGACGAGGCCGGATCCGATGAGGGACTGGTGCACGAACGGAGCGAGGCAGCGTCCGAGTCGCTGCTCACCGACCTCGCGAGCGACCGGGGCATGGATTGGCTGCCCACGGACGACATGTGGCTCGACTACATCCGAATTCAGACCGGTGCGGCAAACCTCGACCACGACCTTGCGATCAGCATCGACGGCGAGGTCCCTTCGCCCGTCGATGCCGGTTACGCCCTTGCCGGCACGACCCTTCCCCAGGAGACCCAGGAGACATCGACGCCCATCTGGGGCTGGTTCGTGGGCGCGGCGATGCTCGTGGTGGTACTGATGGGGAGCAACTTCCTGGTTTCAGGGAAGCGATGAACTTCGCTCTGCGGCTCTCCCTCATCATCTCGGCCCTCATGCTCGGGGGGTGCGCCCTGGCCGCCGAGGCGAAGGAGTCAGAGGTCATCGTCAACGTCAACCATTCGCGCTTCGATCCGGCGGAGTTCGAGTTCGAGACAGGCACGACGGTTCGCTTCGTCATCCACAACGCCGACCCGATCGATCACGAATTCCTGCTTGGGGACGAGGCCGATCAGGCCCGGCACGAAAGCGGAACCCATGCCGAGCACGGCGCCATCCCGGGCGAGATCTCGCTGCCCGCCGGAAGCACCCAGTCGACGACCTACACGTTCACCGAGCCCGGCAAGCTGATCATCGGGTGCCATCTGCCCGCGCATTTCGCCTACGGAATGAGAGCGGACGTCATGGTCACTCCTTGACGTCTCTGGCTCGGCCTCAAGCCACTGATCCATCAGCCGATAACCGACCCGTGAGACTCGGGCGAAGAACCAGAATTTCTCGAGGGCAGGCGAGCTGGCTGTGCTCAAACTTCCTCGTAGTCGCCACCGTGCTGAGCGGCTGTGCCTCTGCCGAACGAGGTTCAGAAGAGGATCTGGCCCGGCGTCTGGATGAACTCCAGGTTCCCGGGTCAATGACGGCGCTCGACGACTTCTATACGAAGGACTGCGGAAGCGTTTGCCCGAGCTATGTGCGCTGGTACAGCATCGAAGGCTCGCTTGAGACTGCAAGGACTTCTCTCATCGCGGAGTTCGAACGCGCGGGTTTGCGCCTGGAGCCGACCAGCCTTGCTTCAGAGGTCATGACGATTAAGCACGACGGGTACATCTATTTCATCGTTTTCGGTAAGGAGTTAAGAGGACGGAACAGCATGATTCCGAGTTATGTCGATGCCGACATCTCCGTGTCCCCGATCCCCGACGTTTCGGGCGGTGCGCCGGGCTGAGGTCTCGGTCGCCCAGTCCGGACTCAGCCGGGTTGCGACGAGGCGAAGTGGATCACATCATTGGTGCTCTGTTGAACGCACTCCCCTAAACTCACACAATGAAACGGGTGGGGCGTCGCACAGACGAAGGCCGAGGGCATGCCACGATGCTCGAGCTCTTCTACGACCTGGTTTTCGTGTTCGCGATCACGCAAGTCACTCACCTGCTGCTCGATCAACTGGATTGGGCCGGTGCGGGACGAGCCTCGCTCGTGCTTCTCGTGGTGTGGTGGTCGTGGAACTACACCACCTGGGTCACCAACGAGCTCGACCCGGAATCGGTGGTCACACGACTACTGCTGATCGGCCTGATGCTGGCAAGCCTCCTGATGGCGATCGCAATCCCGGACGCTTTCGGAGACAAGGCACTGCTGTTCGCCTGCTCCTACGTGGGGATGCAAATCGGTCGACATACCTTTCTTGCTTTTGCTGCTGCGCGACCGAGAACGATCGAGCGTGAGCGAGCGGGCCGAATTCTCACTTGGTTCGCTCTGGCGGGAATGTTCTGGATCTCGGGCGCCTTCGTGGACGGATCGGCACGGGTCACGTTGTGGATCATCGCCCTCGTGGTGGATTACAGCGCCCCGCTCGTTCTCTACTGGGTACCTGCGCGGCCACGTCTGAGCGGAGCAACCTGGGAGGTGGGCACCGAGCATTTTGCCGAACGCTTCCAGCTGTTCATCATCGTGGCTCTCGGTGAGTCGATCGTAATCACGGGAGCCACCACATCGGAGCTCGATCTCAACAGACCAACGATCCTCGCCTTTGGGGTGGCCTTCCTCATCAGCGCTTCTCTCTGGTGGCTCTACTTCAGCGTCGTCGCAAGGATCGTCCAACAACATCTCGAGGTTGCTCAAGACCGCACCACGGTTGCACGGGACGCGTACACCTACCTTCACGTGGTGATCGTCGCGGGAATCATCCTGTCGGCCGTGGGGGACGAGCTAGTGATCGCCCATCCGACCGAAACGCTGCACGGCCCCGAGCTCGTCGCCGTCGTTGCCGGCCCGGCCCTTTACCTCCTGGCTCACGTAGCTCTACGCCTGAGGATGACCGGCACGATCAGCGTCAGGCGCCTCACTGCGGCGGTGGCGTGTGTAGCCGTCGGGTTCATAGGGCCGCACGTCTCGGCGCTGTTCCTGAGCACGCTGCTGCTCGGCGTCCTGATTGCCGTGATCGCCGCCGAGCAGCTGGCGGCCGCGCGCCGTAACGCGCGCGGCCAGCCATCGCCGCTCGAGGGACTTCAGGCCCCAGCAGAGGAACGCGAAGCTTGATGCAGTCGCCTAGACCCTCTCGACCCTCGCATCCTCCTCGGACAGCTCGAGGTCCTCGGGTAGATCGACCGGGACATCCGTGTGCGGTTCGATGCTGATCTTGGGAAGGATTCGGCCGAGCCACTTCGGGAACCACCAGGTTCGCATCTCCGAGCAACTCCATCGTCGCCGGCACGAGCACCAGTCGTACGATCGTCGCGTCGACAAAGATCGCTGCCGCCAGACCCATTCCGAAAAGCTTGATCGCGCGCTCGTCAAAAGCAAAGACGAAGGACAGGAACACCGTGATCATGATGGCCGCGGCGGCGGTGATCACGCGCGCTGTGGTGGCAAGACCGTTGGCGACCGCCAGAGCGTTGTCACCCGTTTTCACGTACTCCTCTCGGATGCGAGAAAGCAGAAAGATCTCGTAGTCCATCGAGAGACCGAACAGAATCGTGAACAGCATCATCGGAGCCCACGCCTCAATTGGGGCGGTGGTCTCGATTCCGATCAGGTCCTTGCCCCAGCCCCACTGAAAGATGGCGACGATGACTCCGTAGGCCGCACCAATTGAAAGCAGGTTCATGACGGCCGCCTTTAGCGGCACCAGAATCGATCTGAAAACAACCACCAGTAGGAGGAACGACACTGCGATCACGACGGCGATCAGAATGGGCAACCGATCACCGTTCACATCAGAGAAGTCGATGACCGAGGCGGTCAGTCCACCGACCAGAACCGGGGTGTCCGATCCCTCCATCGTCTCGGGGATGACCTCCTCGCGAAGATCTTGGACGAGGCCGGTCGTCGCCTCGTTTTGAGGCGAGGTCGACGGGAACACGGTGATGACGGCAGCGTCCCCCGACTCGTTCATGATGGGCGGCGAGGCCGCAACGACGCCTTCCGTTTCGCCAATCGCCTGAGGCAGTGCCTCGAGCTGTTCGCCTCCATTGGGATCCGAGAGGTCGGCAACCAGCAGCAAGGGGCCGTTGAAACCCGGTCCGAATCCCTCGCTCAAAAGATCGTAGGCACATCGGCTGCTGCGCGAAGTGTCGCCGGAGCCCGCGTCTGCAAAGCCGAGCCTCATGTCCAAGACGGGAATCGCGAGCACCACCAACACGAGTAGTCCGGCCACTGCAGGGATCAGGGGCCGGCGCTGAAGCACGCGACTCCATCGAAACCACATGGAGGCGCGCGGGTCGTCCTCTCCACGGTGGAACCACGGCAGACGCCAGCGGTCGATGTTTTGACCCGCGAATCCAATCACTGCCGGTAACAGCGTCACAGAAGCGAGCATCGTCACCAGCACGGTTACAGCGCTTCCGACGGCAAGGCCTTCCACAAACGCAAAACCCATGAGCAGCATGCCCAGGAGTGAGAGGACAACCACGGTGCCTGCGAACAGCACAGCATGACCCGCGGTGAGCAAAGCCGCCAGGTTCGCGACCTCGGGATCGTGTTCGGCGTGCAAGTGCTGGCGATAACGCGTGACGATGAACAGCGCGTAGTCGATGCCCACCCCGATACCGATCATTGAGGCAAGCTAGGGGGCGAAGTCCGGCACGTTCAAGAAGTTCGCGAACAGGAACATGAGCGAGAGACCAATGCCTATCCCGAAGAGGGCCATCATGATCGGGAGCAACATCGCGAGGATGGACCCGAAAGTCACCAGAAGAATGATGATCGCTGCAAGGAATCCGATTGACTCGGCCCCGCCGGGCTCCTCGAACTCCGACCACACAACCGCGCTACCACCCGGCTCGATCGAGAGACCGGGCTCCTCCGCGTCCTCCGATAATGCTTTGAGCTCGTCCACCACTTCGACCGGAACGGGTTCTTGATTGAGATTCTCGAATCGAACGGTGGCGAAACCGATCTGACCGTCAGGCGCGATCTGTCGCGCTCCCCGGTGGCATCATGAGCAAGCTGAGTTGGAGGGAACATCCCACGAAAACGCGGGGAACCCGAAGATCGGATTGTGAGCGTAGCCATAGCACCCACTCAATCGGTTCATTCATTGTTGTGTGCGCAATTTGGCCGAGGCTGAACCACCCTCTGGGGCTCGTATGTACGCGACCTCGATCAGAGCTTGCTTACCCGCTCCTATTCGGGGTAGACGACGAAAGACCTCGTCCCCGGCGGAGCATGGGGCGGGTCGAGAGGACCGTGCCAGCTACGAGAGGGCCCGGCGAAAGAACCGCCGGCGCCCGGAAGGAGATGCTTAGTCATGGACGGTTGGCTTATCGCCGTTCTGGTAGTCGTTGCCCTTGTGGTGATCGGCGGCCTCATCTACTTCGCCGCCGGGCGAGGCAGAGAGAAAAGACTCGAGCAGCAGCGAACGAAAGCCGCGGAAGAGCGTCGGGAAGCCCAGTCCGCCGCGCAGCGGGCGGGTGAGGCCGATCTCGCGGCCAACCGCCAAGCCGAAGCGGCCCAACGGGAGCGAGAGCGAGCGGTGGAGATGGAGCAGCAGGCGGCCAAGACCGATCCGGACACCTCAGAGCCGCGCTAAACCCGCGACAATCGACGGACTCAATCAGCCTTAGATTGCGCCCGTCAGTTGGCTTCACCAACGGGAGAGAAAATTCCGGAAGGCGGAGGCGAGCGAAGGCGAATCGAAAGGAGCTACCGTGACCTCTGCAAACCTTCTGGAAGACGAGTTCGGCAGAGTCAGGGGAATCGTCCATCGCGCCGTCGAGGGACTCACTCCGGACCAGTTGTCGCTTCGTGTCGAGGACGAAGCCAACTCGATCGCGTGGCTCGTATGGCATCTGTCGCGGATCCAGGACGACCACATCGCCGATGCAGCAAGGACCGAGCAGATCTATACGAGCAGCGGGTGGGCGGATCGTTTGGCATTGCCGTTTGAGACGTCGGATACCGGCTTCGGCCATTCGTCGGATGAAGTGTCCAAGGTGCGAGTCGAATCCGGTGAGTTACTGACCGGCTATCACGATGCGGTGTTCCAGCGGACCGCCCGATTCGTGGGACCCCTTACCGATAGCGACCTCGCACGCATCGTCGACGAGTCGTGGGATCCACCCGTGTCGCTAAGTGTAAGGCTCGTGAGCGTGATCTCCGACAATCTGCAGCATGCGGGACAGGCCGCCTTCGTTCGCGGAATCATCGATCGTGGGTAATCCCACCCGCAGAATGGTCTGTGCTCACGCCGGCGGGCCAGCAGATGCTGAGGCCGAGCGCTCGGCGTCCGCGTGAGTTTGCCGCGATCGTCGAGGGCGTGCTGCGGCCCGCATCTGGGCAGACAGTTTGACTATCCGCGGCTGCGCAAACGTGGCGAAACGGCTTGTGGCTAAACGTCCTTCGCCGCGGCCGCTCACCGTGCCCCATCCGCTAGGGAGATAGCACGCCCGCCCCGGAAGATGGTCGAGCCTCCGTCCCCTGAGGTGCGAGCCACAACGAGGCGTGAGCGGGCTCCACCGTCGACGAGACGAGCGTGATCAGATCCGACTCGAGGGCGGCGATATCCGTCTGCTCGCGCAGGCGAGTTGCAAACGCTTCGATGGTCGCTTGGGCATCGTACCGGCGGCGGTTGAAGCGCCGGTCGACTGCGGTTTGGATTCGAGAGCGCAGCCGGCCGGAGGGGACAACCACGGCAAGGGTCGAAGCCGCCACGATCAGCGGCGAGTCGTCGTCCAGCGGCAGTGTCGACTGCAGGACCAAGATCGCCAACGCGTAGCCTCCGACGAGCACGGCGGTGAGGATTGCGTAGGCGATCGTGCGGCTGACGATGCGGTCGATGTCGTAGAGGCGGAAGCGGAGGATGGCGATCGCAATCGACGCGGGCAGCGCCGTCAACGAGATCAAGATGACATTGGACGTCAGCCAGAAGGAAACCGAATCGCGTGCTGAGAGCGCGAGGATCGGGGTCCCGAAGGCAAAGACGGCGGCAACCAAACCGGCCCCAAGCGCCAGCCACTTTATCTGGGCTCTTTCGACCCCGGCGGCCCTTCTGAAGCGGAGCATCAGAGAGGCGGCGGCGAGGAGGAGGCTGACGTTGAGGGCGAAAACCCCGGCACCCGATGACAATGGTGCCAGCCACGAAGGATTCTCCACGGCAAACGGGTTCGCGATTCCTCCCCCACCGTCCATGGGACCCGGGAGAACGGCACTGCCGAAGGAGCCGACTAAGACGCCTGCCATGCAGAGCCAAACGGCCGGTCGCCACCGGCTCGAGAGAAGGCGACCGTTCGGAAAGAGCAGAATCGAGAAGACTCCGACGAGCGCAACAATGAGCATCCACGTCCATCCGGAGACCCACGCTGCAACTTCGGCCAAAGCCACATCCGCGCGTCGCGCAACGAGACCATAGGTCGCGTACCCCCATGCGAACTGCTGAATGCCGGCGCCGATTCCCGCCGCCAGGAACCAACCAGCCCACCGCGTTGGCGGGCTTGCGAGCTGCAATTAGCCCAGCAGTGCAAAGGCACCTCCCGTAATGCTCTGCAAACCCCTCGAGCCGAACACCCCGCCCACCGGCGTCGACAGCGTCAGTAACCGCATAATGAGTGCCGCGACGAAAAGGGCGAAGGCGAAACCGCACAGCCCCCAGGCCAGCTTTACGGAACGGTTCATCGCTCGCTTCCCTTCGAGAGGATCCAGTCGACGAGGTCATCCGGACAACGGGCGACCTCCAGGGCACCGACCATCACGAACGCGGCGAATGCCATCAGGACCAACACGGTGCAGGCACCCAAAGCCCCGACGGGCCGAAGCGGTCTCTTTCCGCGATCATGCACACGGCAAAGACCGCAAGCATCTCGATAACAAGAACTTGGCGCGCATAGCTACGCTAGGGTCAATGAACCCGGTCGGCCATCGTTCTCGGCATTTGACCTCATGCATCACCCGTGTCCCCGAGATCCTGCTCGCACTCCGGTACCCCGATCGTCCTCAATCAGCGTCCGGTG